>NZ_JAUZUX010000009.1:0-223930 GCF_031844285.1 Enterobacter sp. BRE11 | reverse complement strand
GGTTTAGTATTAACGCATCCTTTGTTGACACCGCTAATGATTCTTTTTGCGACAGCGAAAAAAGAGTAATGGTTTTACCGATAAAACGTTAAGTGGCTTAACATGGAGGACCTGCTGCGGCACTGTCATTTACCGGCCAACCAGGATATAAATGAAACGCTGTTTTATTTTTTAATCCTGTACCCAATGACAAATGCAAGGAGAGACGATGTCAAAGAAAGCTGCCCTGCTGCTGGCGCCGGGCTTTGAAGAAGCGGAAGCCTTTATCACCCTCGATATATTAAGCCGCCTGGGCGTGGTGGTGACCACCGTCGCCTGCCACCCGCACAATCAGGTTATCAGCTATCACGGCGTGATGACGCTGGCGGATCGTCTGCTGGTAGAGACCCAGCATGAACTGTTCGATGCGGTCATCATTCCCGGCGGCCCGGAGGGCACGATGAACCTGGCCGCGAGCCCGGCGGTCAGCGCCTTTATCCGCCGCCACGACGAGGCGGAGAGGATTATTGCGCCCATCTGCTCTGCGGCGGCGCGCGTGCTGGCGGGCAATGGTCTGCTCAAAGGACGTCGCTACACCTGCTCGGGCGAACTCTGGATGCACTACGAGGATGGCGAATATGTGATGGCGGACGTGGTGGAGGATGGCAATCTGCTCAGCGGCAGAGGGCTGGGCGTCGCTTTTGACTTCGCGCTGCAGCTGGCGCTGCGGCTGACCGGCAAGGCGGGCGCGGCGGATTTCCAGGCGGAGCATATCTACTATGACCGCTGGCGCAGCGATCGCCTGGGCAACTAATAGCGGGCCAGCCTGGCTGGCCCGTCTCAGTATTACACGCTCGGGAAGGTGATATTGTTACCCGGCGCTTCGCGGTGAAGATGGATAAAGTTCAGGTGACGCTCGTACTGATCGAGAATGTCGATTATCACCTGCTCTTTGCTGTAGTCCATCAGGTCGTTGCCCTGGCTCCCCTCCAGCAGGAAGGTTTCCAGTCGGTAGTAGGTCGATTTGCCGCTGCGTGCGCGGTAGGTAAAGCCCGGCACGGAATACTGCTGCGGCCACACCTGATAGACAAAATCCTGCTCTTCGCCCAGGTTGACGCGCAAATCGATATAGCCCAGCGCGCTCTCCTCCGCTGCCAGCCGCTCCAGGGTCACGCGGCCGCCGCGCAGCTCCAGCTCTTTCGCCACTTCCTGCATGGCAGGAAAGATCACGTTTTCCATCATCTGCTGGGTATAGCGCGAGCCAGGGTAGTTCATCAGCCGCGACAGACGTTTTTTCCAGCTCAGCCGGTCGTTGCTGGCCGCCAGATAGGGCGCGGTATCGCGGCTGGCGCTGGCGCGGCGGTAATCTTCGACCTTCAGGGATTTGTAGAGCCCCGCCATCACGAAGAAGATCACGAAGCTGAACGGCAGGCCCATAATCACCGTGGTGTTTTGCAGCGCGGAGATGCCGTTGGTCATGAGCATACTCAGCGTCAGCACGCCGATCGCCACTGACCAGAAGATGCGCAGCCAGTTCGGCGCATCGCTGTTGATGTCCTTCAGCTTCGAGGTGAAGTTGCCCAGCACCAGCGAGCCGGAATCCGCCGACGTCACGTAGAACAGCATACCGGTAATGGTCGCCACTGAAGCGCTCAGCTTAAAGGCGGGATACTGCTCCAGCAGCAGATAGAAGCCGCGTTCCGCATGCGCCATCACCTCCTGCGCAAAACCGGCGTTGCCGTGAATAATCTCGTAGAGCGCGGCGTTGCCGAACACCGACAGCCACAGCAGCGTGAAGGTAAAGGGAATAATCAGCGTGCCCAGCACAAACTCGCGAATGGTGCGGCCGCGCGAGATACGCGCCAGGAACAGACCGACAAACGGCGACCAGGCAACCCACCAGGCCCAGAAAAAGAGCGTCCAGCTGTTCATCCACTGCGTGGGGCGATCGAAGGCGAAGGTATTGAGCGTCATGCCCATAAAGCGGTTGATATAGTCGCCGACGTTAAGCACCAGCGCGTTGAGCAGGAAATCGGTTTTGCCAAAAAAGAGCACGAACAGGATCAGGCCAAGCGCCAGCGCCACGTTGAGCTCAGAAAGGATACGAATGCCTTTGTCGACGCCGGAGGTCACCGAAATCGTGGCGATGACCACAGAAAGCACGATCAGCGCGGTCTGCGCCGCCAGCCCTTCTGGAATGTCGAAAAGCACGTTCAGCCCGTAGTTCAGCTGCACCACGCCGATGCCAAGCGTGGTGGCGATGCCGAAAATGGTGCCGACTACCGCTGCGATATCGACGGTGTGGCCAATGGGGCCGTTAATGCGTTTGCCGAAGATGGGATAGAGCGCCGAGCGGATGGTCAGCGGCAGGTTGTAGCGATAGCTGAAGTAGCCCAGTGCGATGCCCATCAGTGCATACATCGACCAGCCGGTCAGGCCGTAATGAAACAGCGTCCAGACCATCGCCTGCCGCGCCGCTTCCAGCGTCTGTCCCGCGCCTTCCGGCGGCTGCATATACTGCGTGACCGGCTCTGCTACCGAGAAAAACATCAGGTCAATACCGATACCGGCGGCGAACAGCATCGCTGACCAGCTCAGCAGACTAAACTCCGGCTTAGACTGCTCCGGTCCGAGCTTGATCGCACCAAAGCGCGAACAGGCCATAAACAGCACAAATACGATGTAAAGCGTCGCGGCCAGCATGTAATACCAGCCGAACGTAGACGATACCCAGTTCACTGCCGCCTGAATCCATGCTCCGGCCTGATCGCTGTAAAGTATCGTCACCAGTGAAAATGTCAGAATCAGTCCGGCCGAGGTGTAGAACACCACGGGATTGATTCTGTCCTTTTCACTTGCAGGTGGATTAATCATCAGTTACCTCTGGTTTATTGTAAATTCAACAGGTTATATTGTCATCGCGCGTGCGAACGCGTCCTTTTTATTCTTCTCCTCCAGGTAGTTAAGCGTAGCGGCAAAGCAGCAGGTTGCAGGCTGCCCTTTGCAACAATCCACGCACAGTATCCTAACAAGTTTCTTTTTTATATTGAACGTTCAATCAATAAAAGTTCTAATAGGGGACTTGTTTAGGGCGGAGCACTTGTCATGCCAAAGGTAGGAATGCAGCCGATACGACGTCGGCAGCTGATTGATGCCACTCTGGAAACCATTAACGAAGTCGGGATTAACGACGCCACCATCGCGCAGATTGCACGCCGCGCGGGCGTCTCGACCGGCATCATCAGCCACTACTTCAAAGACAAGAACGGCCTGCTGGAAGCGACCATGCGTGACGTCACGCAGCAGCTGCGCGACGCGGTGGCGGTCAGGCTCAGGCCGCTGGCGGGTGTCAGCACCGAAGCGCGCCTCTGCGCCATCGTCGAAGGCAACTTCGACGAAAGCCAGCTGCATAAGGCGGCGATGAAGGCGTGGCTCGACTTCTGGTCGAGCAGCATGCATCAGCCTCAGCTCAACCGGCTGGAGCGCGTCAGCAGCCGCCGCCTCTTTTCCGCGCTGGCCGCGGAGTTCCGCCGCGAGCTGCCGCGCGACGCGGCGCGCACTGCCGCTTACGGGCTGGCGGCGCTGATCGACGGCCTCTGGCTGCGCGCGGCGCTGGGCGGCAAGCCCTTTGATTTTCAGCTGGCTCGCTCGCTGACGACCCAGTTTATTCGCCAGCAGTTAGCTGGCAACACCCATCCCTGATAAAGGAGGAACCATGTCCCGATTCGCAGAGCAGCACCTCTATATTGATGGCGCTTACGTCCCGGCAGCGGCTGGCGACACCTTTGAGACCATCAATCCCGCCAACGGCGACGTGCTGGCGAAGGTGCATGAGGCTGGCCGCGACGACGTCGACCGCGCCGTTGCCGCCGCGCGCAAAGGCCAGAAAGTCTGGGCCGCGATGACCGCAATGCAGCGCTCGCGCATTCTGCGCCGCGCGGTGGATATCCTGCGCGAGCGCAACGACGAGCTGGCCGCGCTGGAAACCCTGGACACCGGCAAGCCGCTGAGCGAAACCGCCAGCGTCGATATTGTTACCGGCGCGGACGTGCTGGAGTATTACGCGGGCCTGATCCCGTCGCTGGAGGGCCAGCAGATCCCGCTGCGCGACACGGCTTTCGTCTATACGCGCCGCGAACCGCTCGGCGTGGTGGCAGGCATCGGCGCGTGGAACTACCCGATTCAGATCGCCCTGTGGAAATCCGCGCCCGCGCTGGCGGCAGGCAACGCGATGATCTTTAAGCCGAGCGAAGTCACCCCGCTCACCGCCCTGAAGCTGGCCGAGATCTACAGCGAGGCGGGCGTGCCGGACGGCGTCTTCAACGTGCTGCCAGGCAGCGGAGCGGTGACCGGTCAGCTGCTCACCGAGCATCCCGGCATCGACAAAGTCTCTTTCACCGGCGGCGTCGCCAGCGGCAAAAAAGTGATGGCTAACGCAGCGGGCTCGACCCTGAAAGAGGTCACCATGGAGCTGGGCGGCAAGTCGCCGCTGATTGTCTTCGACGATGCCGATCTCGATCTCGCCGCCGATATCGCCATGATGGCCAACTTCTACAGCTCCGGCCAGGTCTGCACCAACGGCACGCGCGTCTTTGTTCCGGCCAGCCTGAAGGCCGCGTTTGAAGAGAAAATTCTGGCGCGCGTCGCCCGCATTCGCGCCGGCGACCTCAACGATCCCGCGACCAACTTCGGTCCGCTGGTGAGTTTCGCCCACCGCGACAATGTGATGCGCTATATCGAGCGCGGCGTGGAGGAAGGCGCACGCCTGCTGTGCGGCGGCAAGCGCATGACGGGCGCAGGCTTTGACGCCGGCGCCTGGGTCGAGCCGACCGTCTTTACCGACTGCAGCGATGAGATGACCATCGTGCGCGAAGAGATCTTCGGGCCGGTGATGGCGATTTTGACCTATGAGAACGAAGAGGAAGTGGTGCGCCGCGCCAACGCCACCGAATACGGGCTGGCAGCGGGTGTGGTTACGCAGGATCTCAACCGCGCGCACCGCGTCATTCACCAGATTGAAGCGGGTATCTGCTGGATCAACACCTGGGGCGAATCTGCCGCAGAGATGCCGGTCGGCGGCTACAAGCACTCCGGCGTTGGCCGGGAGAATGGCCTGATGACCCTGCAGAATTACACCCAGGTGAAATCCGTGCAGGTCGAGCTGGACCGTTTTCAGTCTGTATTTTGATTAATAAAGAAACCTGAGGAGCGACTAATGGAATTTGATTACATCATTATCGGAGCCGGATCCGCAGGGAACGTTTTGGCTGCCCGACTGACCGAAGATAGCGACGTCAACGTTCTGCTGCTGGAAGCGGGCGGCCCAGATTACCGTATGGATTTTCGCACGCAGATGCCTGCGGCGCTCGCCTTTCCTTTGCAGGGAAAACGCTACAACTGGGCTTACGAGACCGAGCCGGAACCCCATATGAACAATCGCCGTATGGAGTGCGGACGCGGCAAAGGTCTGGGCGGCTCATCGTTGATCAACGGCATGTGCTACATCCGCGCTAACGCGATGGATCTCGACGGCTGGGCGGAAGCGCCGGGGCTGGAGTCCTGGCGCTATCAAAACTGCCTGCCCTACTACCGCAAAGCGGAGACGCGCGATATCGGGCCGAATGATTATCACGGCGGCGACGGCCCGGTCTGCGTGGCGACGCCGAAAGCCGGCAACAATCCGCTGTTTGCTGCGATGATCGACGCGGGCGTCGAGGCGGGCTATCCGCGCACCGAGGATCTCAACGGTTATCAGCAGGAGGGCTTCGGCCCGATGGATCGTACCGTGACGCCGCAGGGGCGCCGCTCCAGCACCGCGCGCGGCTACCTCGATCAGGCGAAAAACCGTCCCAATCTCAAAATTGTGACGCATGCGACCACCGATCGCATCCTGTTTGACGGCAAGCGCGCCGTCGGCGTGCAGTATCTGCTGGGCGCAAGCAATACCTCGCACAAGGTGCATGCGCGGCGCGAGGTACTGCTCTGCGCGGGCGCCATCGCCTCGCCGCAGATTTTACAGCGCTCCGGCGTCGGCGCTGCCAGCCTGCTGAAGTCGTTCGACATTCCCGTGGTGCACGACCTGCCCGGCGTCGGCGAGAACCTTCAGGACCACCTGGAGATGTATCTGCAGTATGAGTGCAAAGAGCCGGTGTCGCTCTACCCTGCGCTGAAGTGGTGGAACCAGCCGAAAATCGGCGCGGAGTGGATGTTCAACGGTACCGGCATCGGCGCCAGCAACCACTTTGAAGCGGGCGGCTTTATCCGCAGCCGCGAAGAGTTTGCCTGGCCGAATATTCAGTATCACTTCCTGCCGGTGGCGATTAACTACAACGGATCGAACGCGGTCAACGCGCACGGTTTCCAGTGTCATGTCGGCTCGATGCGTTCGCCGAGCCGCGGCCATGTGCGCATCAAGTCGCGCGATCCGCGCCGCCATCCCGCTATCCTGTTCAACTACATGGCGAGCGAGCAGGACTGGCATGAGTTCCGCGACGCGATCCGCATCACGCGCCAGATTATCAACCAGCCGGCGCTGGACAAGTTCCGCGGACGCGAAATCAGTCCCGGCGTGGAGTGCGAGACCGACGAGCAGCTGGATGAGTTCGTGCGCAACCACGCGGAGACGGCCTACCATCCCTGCGGCACCTGCAAAATGGGCAGCGATGAGATGGCGGTGGTCGATGGCGAAGGCCGCGTGCACGGCATGCAGGGGCTGCGCGTCGTCGATGCGTCAATTATGCCGCTGATCATCACCGGCAACCTGAATGCGACCACCATTATGATCGGCGAAAAAATCGCCGATAACATTCGTGGCCGCCAGCCGCTTCCCGCCTCGACGGCAGGCTACTTTGTCGCAGGCGAGACGCCGGTGCGCGGCGAACCGCGTCGTGCTTAACGCGCTTTAGCCCGCTTCGGCGGGCTTTTGCCGCTACATCATCTGCGGCTCGCGGATCGCATTGCCTTTGTCGAAGCGCGTCAGGCGGTACGGCGCGATATCGGTAAAAAGCTGCCGATTCGTCATCAGCTGCGCACAGAGCAGGCCCGCGCCAGGGCCGATGCCGAA
Organism: Enterobacter sp. BRE11; assembly: GCF_031844285.1. Classification (NCBI taxonomy): domain Bacteria; kingdom Pseudomonadati; phylum Pseudomonadota; class Gammaproteobacteria; order Enterobacterales; family Enterobacteriaceae; genus Enterobacter; species Enterobacter sp. BRE11. The sequence goes on along the minus strand of NZ_JAUZUX010000009.1, from coordinate 216,888 downwards.
ACCATGCCCGCTAAAGCCTGAGGCGATAAACAGACCCGGCACGCGCGGCATCTCATCGATAACCGGCACCAGATCCGGCGTGGTATCAATCCAGCCGCCCCAGGCGTGATCGATTTTAATGCCCTCCAGCGCGGGAAACGCCTTCACAAGGCTGCGCAGCGCTTCATTAAGAATCTGCCGATCGGGCGCAGGATCCAGTACGCGAATCTTCTCGAACGGCGACACGCCGTCATTCGACCAGCGACCCGCCGCCTCCGGCCCGTTAAAAAAAGAGCCGTTTAGCCGGAGCTTGAGCTTTTTGGCAATCTTGCTGCGGTACATAGGGTAGAACTTCGTGGCATAGCGGATATTCTGCGGCGCGAGATCGAGCTGGCCCCGGCCGGGGATCGCCACGGTGTAGCTGCCGTCCAGCCGGCGGCGGATACAGAGCTCCGGCATGCTCAGGCACCCCTGAATCACCTCCGGCGCTGCCGTGGTTTTAAACGCTGTGCCGAGAATATTGGCGCTGGGCAGGTCGATGCCATACTGCTTGCAGAAGCGCGAGCTCCATGCGCCGCCGCAGCAGATTACCTGGCTGGCGCGCACGCGGCCGCGCTCGGTCCAGACGCCGGAGACGCGGCCCGCGCTGATATCCAGACCGCGCACCGCGCAGCGCTGATGAACGGAGGCGCCCAGCTTTTGCGCGCCGACGGCGATAGCGGGTGCCGCCAGCGACGGCTCGGCGCGCCCGTCGGTGGGGGACCAGATGCCGCCAACCCAGCGCGCCTGGTCGCCCAGCCGCTCATGCGCCTCTTTTGGCGACAGCAGGTGGCTGACGAAACCGAGCTGCTTCGCGTGTTTGCCCCACTTTTCCCAGCGCGCTACGTCCGCTTCGTTTTGCGTGCCGTAGAGGATGCCGCTGCGGCGAAAGCCGAGATCCAGGCCGATTTCGCCGCCCAGCTCTTCCCATCTCTGCAGGCTGCGCATCGCCAGCGGCAGCTCGTAGAGGTCGCGGTTCTGCTGCCGCACCCAGCCCCAGTTACGGCCGGACTGCTCGCCGCCGATAACGCCTTTTTCAAACAGCGCCACCGCGACGCCCTGCTTCGCCAGTTCGTAAGCGACGGAGGTGCCGATAATGCCGCCGCCGATCACCACCACGTCCACCTGCTCGGGAAAGGTCGGGCTGTCTGTCACCGCATTGATTTTTATGCGCATAGAAAACCTTTTAAGTTCGGGGCGTTCAGAGATGCTTTTCAGGCGGGATATGCATGATCCACAACACTCTGGCATCGCTCTCGGTATGGTTGAAAATGTTGTGCGGCAGATGGCTCTTGAACTGAAAGCTGTCGCCGGTCATCAGGCGCGCGATATCGCCATTGATCTCCAGCGTCAGCTCGCCCTCGACCACCAGCCCCGCCTTTTCGCCCTGACCGATCAGTATTTCGTCGGAGCGGGCGCCTGGCGGAATATCGATGAGCATAAACTGCATATCGTGGTCGCCCGACGGCGACAGCATCTCTTTGGCGATGCCGCGCTTGCCGACGTTGAAGCGCGGCCGCTCCGCGCTGCGGCGAACATAATGCTCGGCGCCGCGCAGCGACGTGGCGCTCTCCTCAAGAAACGCCGTCAGCGGCACCTTCAGCACCAGCCGCAGCTGTTCCAGCACCCGGACGGTGGGATTCGTCAGGTTGCGTTCTATCTGGCTGATAGCGCCGGCGGAAACGTTCGCCAGCAGCGCCAGCTCGGTAATGGTCAGATTGCGCGCCTTGCGCAGGCTTTTCAGCCGCGAGCCGATATCCGTTTCAGCGGCGCCGGGTTCCGCCTTGTGTTGCGATGCGTTTTTCATCTCATGCTCTTGTTTGCCGTCGCGCCTGTTCGCCGACCTGGGTTAAATCAGGGCATGCCCCATTTATCTTTGATGGTCTGAAGTGTGCCGTCCTGTTTCATGGCGTTGAGCGCGCTGTCGATCTCCGCCAGCAGCTTGTCATTGCCTTTTTTCACGCCGAACGCCATAGGTGATACCTGTTCCGGCTTATAGCCCTCAACAACGTGCATCCCTTTCAGCCCGCCTGCATTGGCCTGCGCTTTCAGGATGGGATAGTCGTTCATGCCCGCCGCGATGCGGCCCAGTGAAAGATCGCGCGTCATATCCGCCGGGCTGTCATAGACCTTCACCTCTTTGGCGATGCCGCTCTGCATCAGGCTTTGCGTATAGTCGGTACCCGCCATGGTGCCCACCACCTCGCCTTTCAAATCCTGCCAGGAGCCATATTTTTTAGCATTGTCGTCGCGCACCACCAGCCCCGCGCCGAAGGCAGTGACCGGCTGCGAGAAGCCGATGCGCTTCGCGCGTTCCGGCGTCGGCGTCATACCGGCGACGATCATATCGATTTTCCCGGCAATAACTGACTGAATCAGCGTTGAAAAAGGCACGGCGGTGAAATTGACCTCCAGATGCTGGCGCCGTGCCACTTCCGCCGCGACGTCCGGCATAAAGCCTTCGATTTTTCCACTCTGGGTATTCAGGAAGGTGGTGGGCGCGCTGGAGGGCGGCGACCCTGCCGTCAACGCGGCGGCCTGAGCACTAACGCTGACCACGGTGGCGACGCTAAGGGCTATGGAGATATTCAGCAGGCTTATTTTACGGGCGACAGACATAACTCACTCCTGGTTCAGTAGCGAAAGGGCGAACGTCTTTTTCACTATAATGAAATTTATGCCGCCGCTGTCAACGTTTTATTTTGTGAAACGGCGCACCTCACACATTGCCGATAAAGCCGTTGCTTTCATCACTCCACCTATCTATAGCTGTTTCTTATCGCGGTAATAACAATTCGCTATCTCGCGAGAAGCGCTATTTATTGACAGCGCGTAGCGGGTAAAGATATTCATTATATTGAATCCTCATTGCCCCAAGACCCGTTACGCAGCACGTTCAGGAGCCTGAGATGGACTGGAGCAGCATTCATACGTATCTCCCCTTTTTGCTGAAAGGGGCTGAAATGACGATCTCCATCACCCTGTTATCGCTGGTGATTAGCACGCCGCTGGGATTACTCTTTGCCGGAGCGAAGATGTGCCCGTGGAAAATTATTTCCTGGCCGGTGAGGACGGTGATTAATATTACCCGCGGCCTGCCGATGATTGTGGTGCTGTTTTATATCTACTTTGTTTTTCCTGATATTGGCATCACCCTCACCTCTTTTCAGGCCAGCGTCATCGGTATCGCTTTTTGCTTCTCCACCTATATTGCTGAGATATTTCGCGCCGGTATTGAGTCGGTGGATCGCGGGCAGTTTGAAGCGGCGCGCTCTATGGGCATGGGCTTTGGAAAGGCGATGCGACGCGTGATCCTGCCGCAGGCGTTCCACGTCGCGCTGCCGCCCTACAGCAATACGCTGGTGATGATGCTGAAAGATTCCGCCCTCGCCTCAACCATCGCCGTCACAGAAATGACCCGGCAAGGTCAGCTGATCGCCGCATCAACCTTTGACAACACCACAGTCTATACCCTGGTGGCGGTGCTCTATCTGCTGCTGTGCATGCCGCTGATGGCGCTGACCAGGCGGCTGGAAAAACGTCAGATGAAAGGAGCCTGAGATGATCGAGATAGACGACGTTCACAAAAAATTTGGCCGGGTCGAGGTATTGAAGGGCGTCAGCTTTTCCGTCAACGCTGGGGAGGTGGTCTGCCTGATCGGCCCATCCGGCTCGGGCAAATCGACGATTTTGCGCTGCATTAACGGGCTGGAAAGCTACGAGGGCGGCGAGATCCGCGTGCTGGATCGGCGGGTTGATAACCGGCATAAAAGCATTAACGATCTGCGTCGCCAGATCGGCATGGTGTTTCAGCGCTTCAACCTTTTCCCGCACCGCAGCGTGCTGGAAAACGTGATGGAAGGCCCTGTTCACGTCAACGGCGAGTCGCGCGCTCAGGCAGAGAAGCGCGCCAAATCCCTGCTGGCGCTGGTGGGGCTGGCGGACAAGATCAACGCCTGGCCGGGGCAGCTCTCCGGCGGTCAGCAGCAGCGCGTCGCCATTGCGCGCACGCTGGCGCTGCAGCCGAAAGCGATACTCTTCGACGAGCCGACATCCGCGCTCGACCCTGAACTGGTCGGCGAGGTATTGCAGGTGATGCGCAACCTGGCGCAGGAAGGCATGACGATGATTGTCGTCACGCATGAGATGCAGTTCGCCCGCGAAGTGGCCGATCGCGTCTGCTTTCTGCACAGCGGGCAGATTGTCGAACAGGGAGCCGCGCAGCAAATTCTGCTGCAGCCTCAGGAAGCGCGCACCCAGGAGTTTCTGCGTCGCGTTCTCGGCAGCAGCGACACCCCTTTTTGTTCCCGGTGTCAGGTGGCCGTTTAAAGGCTGACGCTCTGCGCGCGGCTGGCGCTAAACCGCTCAGGCGGAGGCAGCGCCGGCGCGGCGCCGATGCCTTCACACAGGACCTTTGCTGTTATAAAGCAACAGGGCGTTTATTCCCTTCACAGATCCGCTGCATTGCCGCTTGGCTTTTTTTGTTTTCCTTCAAATACTTGTGAGAATATCAGGCAGGGTTATACTTCAATCAACAGTGATTGCTCACTGAAACTAATAATCTCTACCCTCTTTTCTCTGCGTGCGGGATAACGCTTTTTCTGCGGCCAGGCCAGGCCGGTCGCGCACCGTCTCTCTTTTCCGGACACGGAATTCACGACAGCAACCTTGTTCTCTTTAGCTTTTCCAGCCTGATTGCTGCGCCGGGGAGCATGCCGCGCGCGCAGTAGCACAGGTCCCTTTTTCAATCCTGATTTTTACAGGAGGAGACGATGTTGCCTTTTCTAGCTTCTGGCAGGCCGGGTACGAAGGCGCCGACCATATCAATACGGCAGGCCAGCGCCTGGTGATGGATGCCGTGACCGACCATCAGACTCAGTTTCGCAGCGACTATCTCGCTCTGCAGCATTTTGGCATCCGCACCGTGCGCGAGAGCATCGGCTGGCGTCAGGCGGAAGACGATCCGGAAAAAACGTTCGCCACGCTGCGGGGCAAAATGCAGGCGGCGCAGGCGCTGGGCATTCAGATTAACTGGACCTTCTGCCACTACGGCTGGCCTGAAGATGTCGATCTTTTTTCAGACGACTTTGTTCCGCGCTTCGCCGCTTTTTGCCAGCGCGTCGCTGCTTTCCTGGCGCCCTGGTATCGCCAGGCGCCAGTCTATTCGCCGATGAATGAGATCTCCTTTTTTAGCTGGGGCCTGTCGGTCGGGCTGTTTGGCAACCACCGCGAGGCGGATCCTGACGAGATCAAGCGCCAGCTGGTGCGCGCGACCCTGGCGGGCTGCGACGCCATCTGGCTGGCCGATCCCCGGGCGCGCTTTCTTCATTGCGATCCCCTTATTCATCTGGTTCCTGATGAAGAGAGCGAAGCCTGCTATCAGCTCACCGCCGGGTTGAACGCCGCGCAGTATCAGGCCTGGGATATGCTGGCCGGCGCGCGCGAGCCGGAACTGGGCGGCGCGGCGCGCTATCTCGATATCATCGGTGCCAACTACTATCACGCCAATCAGTGGGAGGCCAACTCCAACCAGCGGCTGGCGTGGCATCTGGGGGATCAACGCAGAAAGCCGCTGCACAAGCTGCTGCTGACGTTAGCGCAGCGCTATCAGCGTCCAATATTGCTGGCGGAAACCAGCCATGTCGGCAGCGGGCGTCCCGCCTGGATGACCTATATCACCGCGCAGATAGCGCAGGCGCAGCTAGGCGGCTGCGACATCCTGGGCGTCTGTATTTACCCCATTATTGAAAGCCCTCTCTGGGAAGACCCTCACCACTGGCCGCGCAGCGGCCTCTGGGATGTCGCCCCTGATTTTACGCGTCAGCTGCACCAGCCTACCGCCGCAGCCTTGCGGCAATCACAACGTTCGCTGCACCGGTTCCACGCGCTGTTATCGCCGGCCGGCGAGCCACAGGAGTCCTCTATGAAACAGTCCGTTTTGGTGGTTTTTAGTCATCTTCGCTGGGGTTTCGTCTTTCAACGTCCGCAACATTTACTGTCGCGTCTTGCTCAGCACCATCGCGTGCTGTTCATCGAGGAGCCGGTTTATCAGCCCGGCGAGGCGGGGCTGCGACAGCAGTCGCCTGCGCCCAACGTTACCGTCATCGAACCGCACACCGACGTCGATGCGCCGGGCTTCCATGACAGCCAGATCGCCGTGCTGCAACCCCTGCTCGCGGCGCTGCTGGAGAGCGACGAGCAGCCGCTGGTGTGGTTCTATACGCCGATGGCGCTGCCGCTGCTTACCTGCTTCAACCCCAGCGCCATTATTTATGACTGCATGGATGAGCTTTCCGCCTTTAATATGGCGCCGCGCCAGCTGCAGCAGCGCGAGTCCGCTCTGTTAAGCCGCGCCGACGTGGTCTTTACCGGCGGCACCAGCCTGTATGAAGCGAAAAAGCCTCGCCATCAGAACGTGCACTGTTTTGCCAGCAGCGTTGACGCCGCGCATTTCGAGCAGGCGCTCGATCGCAGCAACAGCCACCCGCTGCAGGAAAATCTGCCCGGCCCGATACTGGGCTACTACGGCGTGATTGACGAGCGTATGGATATTGGGCTGATCGCCGCCCTCGCCGATGCGCATCCCGACTGGCAAATCGCCATGGTCGGTCCCGTCGTGAAGATCGATCCGCTCAGCCTGCCGCAGCGGCCCAACCTGCACTGGTTCGGCCAGCAGCCCTATGAAGCGCTACCGCATTTCCTGGCCGGATGGGACGTCTGCCTGATGCCGTTTGCGCTGAACGCCTCAACGCGCTTTATCAGCCCGACCAAAGTGCTGGAGTATATGGCGGCACAGCTGCCAGTCGTCAGCACCGCCGTACCGGACGTGGTGCGCCACTATAGCGATGTGGTGAGCATTGCCGATACGTCGCAGGCCTTTATTCTCGCCTGCGAGGCCGCACTGGCACTGAGCGATGAGGCGCGCCGTCAACAGGCGGCGCAGATGGCGGCGATCATTGCCGAAACCTCGTGGGATCGCACCGCTGAGCAGATGCAGGCGCAGATCGTCAGGCTTCGCGATAGCGTCGTGCAGCCGGTTGCTGCGGCGAAAGTGCCGGAAACTACCGACGGCGTGCGCGCGGTCACTCTGCGTCCGGTGGAGTGTCTGATCCTTGGCGCCGGGCCGACCGGCCTGAGCGCGGGCTACCACTACGGCGAAGGCGCGGTGGTGCTGGAGAAAAACGAGACGCCTGGCGGCTGGTGCCGCTCTATCGCAGATAAGGGATTTACCTTCGATTATGCGGGTCACATTATGTTCTCCAACGATCCCTATGTGCTTCAGCTTTACGACAAACTGCTGGGCGATAACCTGCACTGGCAAAACCGCGAAGCCTGGGTTTACAGCCATGACGTCTTTACCCGCTATCCTTTCCAGTCGGCGCTGCACGGGCTGCCGGCAGAGGTGATTGGCGAGTGCGTGCTGGGCGCGATAGAAGCGCGTTACGGTGTCACGGGTGCGCAGGAGGCGGCACCGCTTAACGCGGTACGACCGGCGGCCAATACCGACTGCCGCGACTGCTGCGCCGACGGCGTGCTGGGCGCCGAGGCGACGGAGCCTGCGGGCGCGGACGAGGCAGGAGAAGACTTCGAAAACTTTATCTTCCGTACCTGGGGTCGCGGTATCGCGCATCATTTTGCCGTTCCCTACAACCGAAAACTGTGGAAAACCCCGCTTGCCGATATGGAAACCTCCTGGCTCGGCGGGCGCGTTCCGCTGCCCGATCTTCAGCAGATCATCTCGGGCGCGCTGGCACCGCTGGATAAGCCTGTCGGCCCTAACGCCCGCTTCGGCTACCCTAAGCGCGGCGGCTTTCAGGCGCTGATGAATGGCTTCCTGCCCCACCTTAATTGCGTGCTGGAGACCGAGGCGGAGATCGCCGACATCCAGCCGCAAAGCCGCAGCGTCACTCTTAAGGATGGGCGTCACTACCACTACGATCAGATGATCAGCACCCTGCCGCTGCCCGAGCTGGTGCGCCTGATGGGCAACCGCGCGCCGCAGGCGGTACAGCAAGCCGCCTCGCTGCTGCGTCACGTGTCGGTACGCTGCGTTAACCTCGGCATTGGCCGCGCCAACCTCAGCGACAAACACTGGATCTACTATCCAGGCGATACCCTGTTTCACCGCATTTTCCTCCAGGGCAACGCCAGCCCGGAATGCAACCCGCCAGGCGGTTTTGGTTTGACCTGCGAAATCACCTATCGCGCCGATCAGCCGCTGCCGTATCAAGGGGAGGCGCTGATCCAGCGCTGTATCGATGACTGCATTCGCGTCGGCATTATTCGCGCAGATGACGTTATCGTCACCGCTCATGAGGTGGATATGCCTTATGCCTATGTGGTTTACGATCATCAGCGCAAAGCTAACGTAGCGCTGATCCGCAACTGGCTGGCGGCGCAGGGCATTCATCTTTCCGGACGTTACAGCGAATGGGAGTACTACAATTCGGATCACGCTTTCCTGGCGGGCAAGCGCGCAGCCGAAACGGTGAAAGCACTGCTGACTAACCGTAAGACAACGGCGTAACTCAGGCGGATGCCGGACGCATAGCGTCTGGTGTCCCCCGTTGCATCTGGTGGTAAAAGGATCCTCTGGATCCATGGCTTTATATAATGGGCATTATATAAAGCCAGAAGCAGCCGAATGGCTGTTTTATATACGGTAAAATGGCATCGCTACGTGAATTCTGCTGCACTCACCCCCTGCGTTTTCGCCAGAATTCACGTAGCGCGATCGCTTTGCGGCGTGTTCAACTTTTATACGCCGTGCGGTCATCTACTCGCCATCTGGCGAAAGCAGAATCAGCCGCCTCGCCACGCCGCCATAACGGTAAACCCTGCCTGCTGGCCTTATGCTATTTTTTTGCATTAATCCAATGATCTGTCAGCAGTCGATTACACTTTCTGTTTCGAGGCAGCTATTACAAGGAAATGAGGTATTCATGAGTCAACTCTTTAGCGCAACGCATATTGGCAAGCTGGCACTGGAAAACCGCATTGTTATTGCGCCGATGTGTCAATACTCCGCGAGCGAAGGCAAAGCCACCGCATGGCACCGCATCCATCTTGGTCAGCTGGCGCTTTCCGGCGCGGGCCTGCTGATTATCGAAGCCACCGCGGTTGAACCCGTTGGCCGCATTACTCCGGGCGACCTTGGCCTGTGGGACGACGATACCGAAGCGGCCTTACGCACGGTGCTGGAAGATATTCGCGCTTATTCACCGATCCCGGTCGGCATCCAGCTGGGCCATGCGGGCCGCAAAGCCTCCTGCGCCGCGCCTTGGGAAGGCGGTCATCAGTTAAGGCTGGAAGAAGGCGGCTGGGAAACGGTCGCGCCTTCTGCAGAAGGCTTCAATGAAGAGGATCGTCCGCCGCTGGCACTGAGCCGTGACGATCTCGCGCGTATTAAAGAGAAGTTTGTCGACACCGCAAAGCGCGCGGAGAAACTTGGCATACAGCTCATTGAGCTGCACGCTGCGCATGGCTATCTGCTGCATCAGTTTCTGTCGCCGCTCAGCAACCACCGTGAAGATGAATATGGCGGCTCGCTGGAAAATCGCATGCGCTTCCCGCTGGAAATTTTCCGCGCGGTGCGCGAGGCGGTCTCTGATGATATCGCCATCGGGGTGCGTATCTCCGCAACCGACTGGGTTGAGGGCGGCTGGGATAATGCACAGTCCATTGCATTCAGTAAACAATTTGAGGCCGCAGGCGGCGATTATGTTCACGTATCGAGCGGCGGCCTGGCGCCTCAGCAGTCGATTACGGTAGGACCGGGCTACCAACTGCCGTATGCGCGTGATATTCGCAAAGAGGTGAACATTCCGGTTATCGCCGTCGGCCTGATTACCGAGCCGAAGCACGCCGAAGCGGTGCTGCAGGAAGGCAGCGCCGATCTGGTGGCGCTGGCGCGCGGCATGCTCTACGATCCGCGCTGGCCGTGGCATGCTGCCGCCGAGCTAGGCGCGCAGGCAAGCGCACCGCCGCAGTATCTGCGTTCTGAACCGCATGAAGTAAAAGGGACATTAAAAGCTAACCGCTAATGCGCCCTGCCGGCTCTGCCTTCAGGGCCGGTTTCACGCCGTTTGTGTGACGCGCGGCGGCAGCGCTTTTCCATCTTAAGGTTTTTCTAAGCTGTAAAATGTCAAACTCTGCTCAGTGACTGAGGAGAGTACAAATGAAATCTGCCCTGTTTTTTAAGCGTGAAGAATATCTGGCGCTGCTGATCGCCTCTGCAAGCGTAATTGGCTATTTAGCTATCTGGTTCAGGACCTGAATAACAGCGCGCTGCCACTTTTATTTCATGCTCGCGTTTCAGCCGCAGGATGGAATAATGGAAGAACGCTTCGCTGGCAAAAGATGCCTTAAACACGCGTTGCGTCCAGTGCTTCACCAGCCCTTCTCTGGATGCTTTGGCTTATTCAGCTGGACGTAATTTGGCTAATTATCACACCCTCTACATTCTTGTCTTTAAAATTGTATTGCAGGCAGTTTACCTGAGTAAAATCACCATAAGTCCTGGTGTTATTGCAATATCTAATTATATTCGTATCTGAAGTTTTAGAGAACCTTGGCCGGATGTTTTTCAATGTCATATTCAACAAAGGCACCCCCTTGATGGTTACGCTTAAATCACCCGAATAAGAATAACATCCTTTTGCCCTCTCATCTCTTGCTATTGCAATAGATGTTAAATCGCCTAGCCCCATCTCATTGTCAGAGATAAACCAATAGCTTACGCCTTTTGAGCTGAGGCAAAGCCATGAGGCTTGATCTCCTTTATTAACGGTCAGGTCAGCAACTTTCGCTATGTCTGCAAGCGTGCTGTATTCCATAACAAACATGTTGTCGCCAATAATAACGTGAGGCGATAAATCCTTGTTAGTATCGTATTCAGGAACGGACGCATCGTCCTGATAGTAGTTAGCACCAAACCCCTGCATTTGCATAGCCATGGCGGCAGGAGAAGCCATTACAGCAAGGGCAACAGCAATATATTTCATTTCACCCTTAACTCCCTGTCACCACTCGCCCAAATGCTTTTTCTGACGCTGATGGGTGCGATAATAGATCCTTCGGATGAGTCCATTTTTGCTTGCGCCATGTATGCGAAAGGCTGAGCGTCCACACATTGCATTGCTCAGGTTAGGGATAAGGTTAAGTGTGTATTTCCCCGTGTGACAAGAATGGTAAAAATAGCCTATGCAGACAGGTTGCGGTCGCTTTCCCAGTCAGAAAATGCGTAGACTGTTCTACAGAGTGCATGAATTCACTAACTTCTATGCTTCCTTCTCGACCATGGATATCGACACTGCCCTTTATTGGCGATCCACCATCATCTTCGAGCCATAAGTAAACCGGAATAGCCATTGAATAAATCCCTTTATTAATTGAGTAGGCGATTATCTTTTGTCCAGCCTTCATGATGAAGTGTTGCCTGATGGTTTATTGCTTTAAATCAAGAAAATGTACCTTTTCTCAGCCACCGGCAGACTTCACCTCGTCCCCTCTGCGCTCAGGCCGCTACCTGTTGAAGTAAGCGGAATTCAACCGGGCTGAGGCCGTTGCCCTTTCTCGACATGCTCTGCACCACGCCTGCAGCCCGGAGAATGCGTGACAACGGCGAGCCGTGATCCGAAGGAAAACTCAATACTGCTCACTGAACCGCACCTTAATCAGTCGGGTGTCCGACTTTTGGGGTGCGGTTCACTGGCAGGGCTTTTACGATTAGCTTTTCCTACAGGAAGTCAGAATATCGTCATCCGCTTTATAGACCTTTGTCGCCGTGCCGGTCAGCCCCAGCATGGTGGAGAAAAGGTTATCCTGCGAGAAGTTATCCTGTGCCGCCAGCTTGTCAAGACAGCGCTTGTTCACGCCATAGCGCTGTTGGTAGTCCGGCGAGAGCCAGATCAGCATCGGCACATGTTTCTGCACCTCTGGCGCGATGGCATAGGGCATACCGTGTAGATAGGTGCCGTTCTCGCCCAGCGATTCACCATGATCGGAGAGATAGACCAGGCTGGTGGTAAATCTGTCCTGGTGCGCCTGCAGCAGCTTGATCGCCTTATCGACGATAAAGTCGACGTACAGCAGGGTGTTATCATAGGTATTCACAAGCTGCTGCTGCGAACAGTCCTGAATCTGATTGGTATCGCAGGTCGGCGTAAAGCGGCGGAACTGCGGCGGATAGCGATTGTAATAAGTCGGGCCGTGGCTGCCGATGGTATGCAGCACGATCACGCCGTTGCTCTGGAGCTGCTCAATATAGGTCTCCAGCCCGTGGAACAGCACTTCGTCGTAGCATTCTCCCTTAATACACATTCCTGCCAGGTTCAGGCTGGAAACATCCTGGTGCGGCACGCGATCGCAGGCGCCTTTGCAGCCGCCGTCGTTATCATTCCATAGCACCTTAATGCCAGCGCGCTGGATCACATCCAGCAGCCCTTCCTGATGTCCGGCGAGCGCATCGTCATAGTGGGCGCGCGGCATGCCGGAAAACATGCAGGGAACCGACACCGCCGTCGCCGTGCCGCAGGAAGTGGTATGCGGGAAATAGGTGACGTCATCTTTTTTCAGCAGCGGATTGGTTTCACGGTCGTAGCCGGAGAGGGAGAAATCCGCAGCGCGCGACGTTTCGCCGACGATCAAAATAGTCAGATTCTTTTTGCCCGTTTGCATCGCTGGCTGGAGATGCGCGTCTTCGCCGATTTTCACCAGCGGCAGATTAAGATCCCGGTTGTGTTTATACCAGGAGAGGGTGGCGGCAATGGAGTTTGAGGGGCTGAGCGACTTCACCAGCTCTTTCTGATTGCGAAACAGCGAGGCGTAATCTTTGTAGAACAGCGACGCCACCAGCAGGATGCAGATCACCGACGCCGCCACGCTGATAATGCGGTAAACGGCGCTTTTCCAGAAGGGCCTGGTGGGGCGAACGCGCACCCAGAACGCCAGGAGCGCCATCACCACGCCGGAAAGCAGCAGCGTCGCGACCAGCTGCGACGTCATCAGCGCCAGGCTCTCTGACGGCGTGGTATCAAGGATATTCACCAGCATCGACCGATCAATAATCACCCCATAATTCCAGATGAAATATTGCGCGGCGGCGGAGACCAGAATAAACAGCGCGATTACCACGCGATCGAGCCAGATAAAAGAGGCAATGGTCACGACAATATTAATTACCGACACCGCCACCAGCGGCATCGAAAGAAATACCAGCCAGTTGCGCACGCTATCCAGCGGCATGGCGGCGATCACCTGGTGATAAAAGGCCAGGTTAAGAAACACCGCGATATAAGTCGAAAACAGCAGCAGAAAAGAGAGCCGATTTAGCGTCGGTCTTTTATTGAGCGGGAAAAACATGCATGCAGTCCATCTGTTAACAGGAGTGAGCAGCATGCCGCATTAACTTTAGGAAAACCTTAAGCCGCTTTAATCAGAGCACGCGCCATCATGCTGACGGCGGCAAAGCGCGTTAAACTTCTTCCCCGCCTTGCTGACTATTAAAGGAGAAGAGATGACCACGCTGCGCCTGCTGCTTTCGGAATCCAGCGATCCCTGGTTTAACCTCGCCGTCGAGGAGTGTATTTACCGGCAGATGCCCGCCACCCAGAAGGTGTTGTTTCTCTGGCGCAACGCCGAAACCGTGGTGATTGGCCGAGCGCAAAACCCCTGGAAAGAGTGCAACACGCGGCGCATGGCGCAGGACGGCATTAAGCTGGCGCGACGCAGCAGCGGCGGCGGCGCGGTGTTTCATGACCTGGGCAACTGCTGCTTTACCTTTATGGCGGGCAAGCCGGAATATGACAAGAGCGTCTCGACCGGCATCATCTTGCAGGCGCTGAGCAGGCTGGGGATCGCGGCCGAAGCGTCGGGACGCAACGATATCGTGGTCAGGCGCGGTGAGGAGGTGCGCAAAATCTCCGGCTCCGCCTACCATGAAACCCCCGATCGCGGCTTCCATCATGGCACTTTTTTAATCAATTCCGATCTGTCGCGGCTGGCGGATTATCTCAACCCGGACATCAAAAAGCTGCAAACCAAAGGCATTACGTCGGTGCGTTCGCGCGTGGCGAATCTGGCGGAGATCGCGCCAGCGATAACCTACGCCGCCATTTGTGACGCCGTCACCGAATCCTTTTTCGACTACTACGGTGCGCGCTGCCAGCCAGAGCGTATTTCGCCGCAGGCGCTGCCCGACCTGCCTGGTTTTGCCAAACAGTTTGCGCGCCAGAGCAGCTGGGAGTGGAACTTCGGCCACTCGCCCGACTTCTCTCACCTGCTTGATACCCGCTTTGCCTGGGGCGGCGTGGAGATCCATTTTGACGTCGAACGCGGCGTAATTAGCCGCTGTCAGATTTTTAGCGATAGCCTGAATCCTGCGCCGCTGGAGGCGCTGGCGGCGCAGCTACAGGGCGTCGCCTATCGTCCCGATGCGCTGGCCGCTGCGGTCGCGCGGTTGCAAACGGCGTACCCGGCACAGCATGAGGAGCTGGCGCAGCTGAAAAGCTGGCTTACCGCCAGCGTCAGCTAGCGCGCAAACGGGCCGGCCCCTACCGACTCCCGCAGCGACAGGCTGGCAGCGAACGCCTCGGCGTCCTGCCAGCATCCTCCGTCGAGCATCGCCAGCAGGCGCGCAATCGCCTCCTGAATCATTTCCGTTACAGGGATTTTGACGCTGGACAGCGCGGGCACGGTAAAGGGCGCGAGCGGAATATCGTCAAAGCCCAGCACCGACACCTGCGTCGGCACCGCGATCTGCGCCGTGGTCAGCGCGCGAATGGCGCCGATCGCCATCTCGTCGTTGCTGGCTACCAGCGCGCTAAAGGCGCAGCCGCTGGCGAGCAGCGCAGACGTGGCCATCGCGCCGCTCTCCGCATGCCAGTTCCCCTGCGCGATAAGCGCCTCGCGCAGCGGGATGGTGTTCTCCTCCAGCGCCGCCTTATAGCCGGCCAGGCGCTCCAGGCCGGTCGGCGAATCGAGCGAGCCGGTGATAAAGGCGATATCGCGATGGCCGAGATCGATAAGCGACTGAACCGCCATCGCGCCGATCCGCTTCTGATCGGCGTAAATGCAGAAGCTGTGGTGCTGACGCAGGCGTCGGTTTACCACCAGCACCGGCTGTTTGTGCTGCGCGACGATCTCGTCCATTTCGTCGATGGTAAGAAAGCGCGGATAGATGATGATGCCGTCGCAGCGCAGATCGAGCAGAAAGTCGATCGCCGCCCGCTCCTGCGCCGCGCTGTGCTTGCCGTCCGCCAGAATAAGCTGGCGGCCCTGCTGTTCCAGCATGCGCGCCGAATGCGACATCAGCTCGGAAAAGTAGTTGCCGCTGTAGAGGGTGTTGGTTACCACCAGCCCGATGGTCTGGGTCGATTTTACCGACAGATTGCGCGCCAGCAAGTTAGGACGAAACTCCGTTTCGGCCACCGCCTGCATCACCTTTTCCCGCGTCTCCTGACTGACATAGCCATTGCCCGACAGCACTCTGGACACCGTGGCTTTTGATACCCCCGCCCGTCTCGCAACCTCAAGTATGGTGGCCATAATTTTCCCTTCTCCCTCAGTCAGATGAGCAGTCTACTTAACCGCAGGTGCCGCTCGACAAGCATTAATCCAGTAAGTGATGTTAATCACAGTTTGAAAAATAACCGCTTCTGCTGTCTTGTTATCAATTTTGCAACTGTTCATGATTTTGTGAAACCGGTTTCCTATGGTGCGTCTTAACGCTGGGCGAATCAGCGCGCACTCTGTCCCTACAACAGCAGGTCGCCGGAAAAAAATATCCTACTCATAACAACAGAGACGCAAAACTATGCCTAATCCTTATGCAGAAGTCTCTCGCGCCATCGTACAGTCGCTGGGCGGCATGCAGAATATTGAGGCGGTCACCCACTGCATGACCCGTTTGCGGTTTGTGGTAAAAGATCGCGCCCTGATCGACAGCGCCGCGCTCAAAGCGCTGCCGGGCGTGATGGGCGTGGTCAACAACGACACCCAGTGCCAGGTCATTATCGGCAACAACGTCGGCAAGGCCTATCAGGCGATCCTGGAACTTGGTACGCCAGCCGCCTCAGGCGGCACGGCGGTGAAGCGTAAGATCACCCTGAGAAGCATCGGCGCCGGCATTCTCGATGCGCTGGTGGGCACCATGTCGCCGCTGATCCCGGCCATTATCGGCGGCTCGATGGTGAAGCTGCTGGCGATGGTGCTCGAAATGAGCGGCGTGCTGCCGAAAGGCTCCTCGACGCTGACTATCCTGACGGTAATTGGCGACGGCGCCTTCTTCTTCCTGCCGGTGATGGTCGCCGCCTCAGCCTCTCTGAAGTTCAAAACCAATATGTCGCTGGCGATCGCCATTGCAGGCGTGCTGCTGCACCCCGGCTTTATCGATTTGATGGCAAAAGCGGCGCAGGGCCAGGCGGTCGACTTTGCGTCGATCCCGGTGACGCCGGTGAAATATACCTACACGGTGATCCCGGCGCTGGTGATGACCTGGATCCTGTCGCATATCGAACGCATCATCGACCGCATTACGCCAGCCGTGACGAAAAACTTCCTGAAGCCGATGCTGATTGTGCTGGTCGCCGCGCCGATTGCCATTCTGCTGATTGGCCCGCTCGGCATCTGGATCGGCAGCGGCATTTCCGCGCTGGTTTATACCGTACACGGCTATCTCGGCTGGCTCTCGGTGGCGATTATGGGCGCGCTCTGGCCGCTGCTGGTGATGACCGGCATGCATCGCGTCTTTACCCCGACCATTATTCAGACCATCGCGGAAACTGGCAAAGAGGGCATGGTGATGCCGTCGGAGATCGGCGCCAACCTGTCGCTGGGCGGCTCTTCGCTGGCGGTCGCTTTCAAGACCAAAAACCGCGAGCTGCGCCAGACCGCCCTCGCCGCCGCCGCCTCCACCATTGTGGCGGGCATCTCCGAACCGGCGCTCTATGGCGTGGCGGTGCGTCTAAAGCGTCCGCTGGTCGCCTGTCTGATCAGCGGCTTTGTCTGCGGCGCGGTCGCCGGGGTCGGCGGGCTCGCCAGCCACTCGATGGCGTCGCCGGGACTCTTTACCAGCGTGCAGTTTTTCGATCCCGCCAATACGATGAGCATCGTCTGGGTGGTGGCGGTGATGGTGCTCTCCGTGGTGCTCTCTTTTATTTTGACGTTGATTTTAGGTTTTGAAGATATTCCGGAAAGCGCGCCCGAGGCCAGCGCCTCGCCCACGCCATCCGACGCGATTAAGCCCGTTAAGGCAGCAGTCCATCATTGAGGTAATTTATGTCGGAACTGACATTTCCAGCAGGTTTTCTATGGGGTGGCGCACTCGCCGCGAATCAGTCTGAAGGCGGCTATCGTGAAGGCGGGAAAGGCCTGACGACGGTGGATATGATCCCGCACGGCGCCGCGCGCATGCCGGTTAAGCTGGGGTTAGAAAAGCGCTTTGCGCTGCGCGAAGACGAATACTATCCGAGCCATGAGGCGATCGATTTTTATCACCGCTATAAAGAGGATATCGCGCTGATGGCGGAGATGGGCTTTACGGTGTTCCGCACCTCTATCGCCTGGAGCCGCCTCTATCCGCGCGGCGATGAGCGCGAGCCCAACCCCGAAGGCGTCGCCTTTTACCGCAGCCTCTTCGAGGAGTGTCAAAAGTACGGTATCGAGCCTCTGGTTACGCTGTGTCATTTTGACGTGCCGATGCATCTGGTCATAGAGTATGGCTCGTGGCGCAACCGCAAAATGATCGATTTCTTCGCCCGCTATGCGCGCACCTGCTTTGAGGCATTCGACGGGCTGGTGAAATACTGGCTCACCTTCAATGAGATCAACATCCTGTTGCACAGCCCTTTTTCGGGCGCGGGTCTGGCATTCGAGGCGGGCGAGAATCAGGATCAGGTGAAGTATCAGGCGGCGCACCACGAGCTGGTAGCCAGCGCGCTGGCCACCCGGATTGCCCACGAGGTCAACCCGGCTAACCAGGTCGGCTGTATGCTGGCGGGCGGCAACTTTTATCCCTGGTCCTGCAAGCCGGAAGATGTCTGGGCGGCGCTGGAGAAGGATCGCGAGAATCTTTTCTTTATTGATGTGCAGGCCAGAGGCGCCTATCCATCCTATGCCGCCCGTCTGTTCCGCGAGAAAGACGTTGCTATTGAGATGGCGAGCGACGACGTGGAGATATTGAAAAACAGTGTCGACTTTGTGTCGTTCAGCTATTACGCGTCACGCTGCGCCTCAGCGGAGATGAACGAGCAGAACAGCAGCGCCGCCAACGTGGTGAAGTCGCTGACCAATCCCTATATCAAACGCAGCGACTGGGGCTGGGGCATCGATCCGCTGGGTCTGCGCATCACCATGAACATGATGTATGACCGCTATCAGAAGCCGCTGTTTCTGGTAGAAAACGGCCTGGGCGCACAGGATACGGTGGAGGCGGACGGCAGCATCAACGATGACTACCGCATCAGCTATCTGCGCGAGCATATCCGGGCGATGGCGCAGGCGATCGACGACGGCGTGCCGGTGATGGGCTATACCACCTGGGGCTGCATCGACCTGGTCGCCGCCTCCACCGGCGAGATGAGCAAGCGCTACGGCTTCGTTTATGTCGATCGGGATGATTTAGGACGCGGCACGCTGGCGCGCTCGCGGAAAAAATCGTTCTGGTGGTATAAAAAAGTGATCGCCAGCAACGGCCGCGATCTCAGCTAGGAACGCGAGAATCAGGCAGCAAAATGCATGCGGGGTAGCTCAATTTTCTCAGCTTATGCCACACTTAACGCACCTGCATTCTGTTAAGGATATCTGATGAATTTTCGCTGCCTTTTTCTTGGTGTGACGCTGGCGGCATGGAGTCAGTCGCCGCTGGCGATTCCATTGCCCCAGCGTCCGCCCGACACCCTTCCGCCGGAAGAGTATATTAGCCACGTTAACGCTAACAACACGATAACGTGGCAGTTATGGGCGCCCGCCGCCAAAGCGGTCGAAGTCGTGACCGGGCCGACGCCCGATCGTTACGTCTCGCACCCCATGACCAAAAACGATCGGGGCATCTGGTCTTTTACCAGCGAACCGCTGCAGCCCAGCTTATATGAATACTTTTTTAACGTGGACGGTTTCCGCAGCGTCGACACCGGCAGCGCGCTGGCGAAACCGCAGCGGCAGGTTAATACCAGCCTGATCCTCGCGCCAGGCAGCCTGCTGGACGAGCGCGCGGTGCCGCACGGCGAGATCCACACCCTGACGTGGCATTCCCCGTCGCTGAAGCGCGAGCGACGCATCGCCGTCTGGGTGCCGCCAGGCACGCGTGCCGATTCACCCCCGCTGCCGGTGCTCTACTACTATCACGGCTTTGGCGACACCGGCATGTCGGTGCTAACCCAGGGACGCGTGCCGCAGATTATGGACAATCTGCTCGCCGAGGGGAAAATCGTGCCGATGCTGGTGGTGATGCCGGACACCGAAACCGACGCCGAGGGCGCAATACCGGAGAGCTTCGCGCCCGCCACCCGCCGCGAAGTTTTTTATCCGCGTAACGCGCAGGCGGCAGACAAAGAGCTGATGGAGGAGATTATGCCGCTGGTGGCCGCGCGCTATCCGGTGCGCAAGGATGCCAGCAGCCAGGCGCTGGCGGGCCTTTCTCAGGGCGGCTATCAGGCGCTGGTCAGCGGCATGCGTCACCTGGACAGGTTCGCCTGGCTGGGGATTTTCAGCGGTGTGACCACTGAAACGGTGCCTGACTTTCGCGTGGCGGCGCAGTTGAAGAAGCCCGCGGCGATCAATCGTCAGCTTAAGCTGCTAACGCTGGTGAGCGGCGAAGAGGACATTATCACCGGACGCGATATGACCGGGCTGAAGGCGCAGCTCGATCAGCGCGGCATCCGCAGCGACTGGCACAGCTACCCTAAACTGGGGCATGAAATGGATGTGTGGCGCCCGGCCTATATTGATTTTGTGCAGAAGCTGTTTCAGCCAGATAAGTAAGGTGTTTTTACATCAAAACGCTGAAAATTCCTTCTTAGTATTAGTGCTAAAGGGGGCATTCGCCTCCTTTGACGCTTTTGTTATCAGGCACAACAACGGTCGCTCCATGAAACACGGTAGATAATATTCACTTCATTATATTTCGGGGTGATTGCCTCATGGCGCAGTTCGAGCGTTTCCAGGTGGGGGCTGTTCAAGCCATTAGGCGCCAGATAAGGTGAAACTGTAGTAGGCGCGATACAGAACCGGTGTCGTTTGGTCAAACTCTTTTACTAACTAATGTTTTACTATTTTACATATCGGTTAAACACAAACATTAATACTATAAAAAAAACACCAATTGGCGAGACTGGGCTGCCAGGGAAGAAATGGGCTTGAACCAAAGCAAAAACGATAGTTAACACGGTTGGGCCATAAACCGAAAAGAAAAATCGCCCCTGCCATCGTAAAAAGCGTTTGATATGCTTAATCATGGCTACTGGATCATCTTGCTTATCATACGCGCAATGTCGTTATCTGATGCCCACTGTGCTTCGATGGCGCCCGCTTTTTGGAATACTGGCTCAATAAGAAAATACAACATTTCGAGCCCTTGTGCATAAAGCGCAGAATAACAGGCAGGTAACTGAATATGAAGACGGCGAGCACTGTCTGCCGCTTTCTGTATAACGCCATAGACTCCAACAGCGGCAATGCCACGGGAGGCCCATGTGCCGGCAAGAGCGCTTAATTCGAGGCTGAGATTTAATCCGATACGAACGCTGCCAGCGACTGCTAACGTAAATCCAGCGCTACTAAGCGCACTGGCGGCGATATGGATGTTGATAGCCATCAGAAACTGCCTGATCTTTTCTAACTGTTCATAGGTTTTATATTTGAAAATTTCTTCGAAATAGATGCGGAGCATCTCAAAGGCTACATCGCCCTCGCGTATTACCTTATAAGCGGCATCCCTGAAACGGATATCTTCCCTCTTTTGCTGCTGGCAAACGTCGTTATATTCATCCGTAAAGCAGGATGTATAAAACAGCAGGCGGACTGCTCCTTTCCCTGACGTGTCAATCTGATTTCTGACTTGCTGACCAACAGCAGAAACTGCATGGTCAAGCTTTACTGCGAGGATGCTATTTGCCTGAAGGTAACTAATGACTTCCTTGTTGCTGTACATAAGCACTCCATGCTGATTGATATTAAATCCTTTTTTTTACCGAAAGGGATGCTGGTTAATTAACGAGCTCGATTAAAGGAGAATATTACATTCAAGGATTATACATTGGAAGGTATCAAAGAAATTGATCTTGCGCTAATTACAGGCAGAGAGACGAGCTCTAATCGTTTATGAAATATCGGGGTTTTTTCACTCCAATAATCGTCCCTCTTACGAGCTTTATTTTTGGGCAGCATATTAAAACGAGATCAAGCAACAGGAACAAAGGAATATCTGGCAATTTTAAATAAATCCGCACAGGAAATGCTGTTTGGTCCGCCTGCTATCGATAATAACTCTAAGGGCTAACAGCGCTGGCTTTAGATGCATCAACGCTTTCAGCGCAGTAACTGATGCAGCGAGAATGTCGGCCTTTCCAGCGCAGAACGCTTAAGGCAGCGCTTTCACCAGGGTCAGCTGGTTTTCCGTTTTCCCCTGATGGTAGCTGACCTGGTCCACGCCTGAAAAAATAAGCTGCATGCCGCGTCCGCCCTCGCTCAGGCTCTCCAGCGTCAGCGGCGCGTCGGGATCCATTACTGGCGGCTGACGCTTCTCCTCCGGCACCGGCACGCCGCTGTCACAAAGTTTCACCGTGACCGCGCGGCCGTCGTGGCTAAAAGAAACCTGATAACACGCCGAGGCGTCGTCATGGTAGCCGTGACGAATAATATTGCTCGCCGCCTCGCATAAGGCCAGGTCAAGCGGATAGATCCAGGCCTCGCTCACCGGCAGCGAAGAGAGAAACTGACGCAGCGCGACGCCGAGCGTGGTCAGGCTGTTAATGGTGGCGGGCAGCCGTAGCGCTTTTTCCTGGGCGTGTTCGGACATAGGTCAACCTCCTTCATTGATCGCGGCAAGCGCCTCGCTGCGGTCGGCACAGAGGGTAAACACCCGATCCATGCGCGTCAGCGCAAACATCGCTTTGATATTGGCGTTGAGCGCGCAAAGCACCAGCTGACCCTTGCCGCTCAGTGATTTCAGCAGCGAGATCAGCGCGCCCAGACAGCTGCTGTCGATAAAATCCACGCGCGAAAAGTCGAGGATCAGCGCGGTTTCGCCCTGCTGGATCAGCCCCGCTACCGCCTCCTTAAAGCGCAGCGCGACGGAGGCGTCCAGGCGACGCACCACCGGCGTGAAGAGTAAAGCCTTGTCGATCTTTTCAGTTTCAAATTTCATTGGTTTCTCCCGTTAAGCCCTGCTGCCGTTCAATTACCAGCAGGGAAATATCATCCGCCGCTGACGCAGCTTCGTCTGTCGCCTTGCCGCGCCACTGATTCAGCGACTGCTCTACCGCCGCCAGCAGCGCTTCAATGGAGTGGCTATGCAGCGAAGCCACCAGCGCCTCCAGTCGCGCGGCGCCGAACATCTGCTGCTCGGCGTTTTCGCACTCGCTGATGCCGTCGCTGTAGAGACAGAGTCGCTCGCCTGGCGCCAGGTGAAAGGCGTACTCATCCCAGTCGAGGTGCTCAAGCAGCCCGACCGGCGGGCCGCCCCCGCCGATTTCGCGCACCGCGCCTCTGTTGCCGACGATAAACGGCGTAGGGTGGCCCGCCTGGCAGAGCCGCCCTTGGCCGCTATGACGATCGATTACGCCATACACCAGCGTGAAATAGCTGGTGACCTCGGGATGCTGAGCGCAGAAGCGCGCATTCAAAATGCGCACCACCTGCGACGGCGGCGTCACGGCCGCGCCGTTGAACAGAAAGGGGTCGACCGTACGGCCGTGCAGAAACTGGCGCGCTACCGCCACCGACATCATCGCCGCCGTTACGCCGTGTCCGGCGACGTCGACGCAGTAAAAGCCAACGGCTTTGTCATCGAGAGGAAAGAGATGAAAGAGATCGCCGGAGACCCAGGCTGAGGGCATAAAGAGCCAGTCGGCAAAATAGTCGCCCTGGCGCAGGTGGTGCGGCGGCAGAATACTGTGCTGCAGCGTGGCAGCCGCCTGCAAATCCTGCTGGATCTGCGTCAGCGCCTCGCTGAGTCGGCGGTTTCTGCTGGCCAGCGTTCCCTCCAGCTGCAGGATGCGCTCGCCTGCGTGCAGGCGCGCCTGCAGCTCAACCTGGTTAACCGGCTTGCGTAAAAAGTCGTCCGCACCCGCGGCGAAACCGACGCGCAGATCCTCTACGCTGTCGCGCGCGGTGAGCACGATAATGTAGATATAACGATCCTGTCGCTGCTGGCGGATTTCGCGACACAGCGTCAGGCCATCCATCACCGGCATTTCCCAGTCGCTGATCACCAGGCTGACCGTCTCCTGCGCCAGCAGCGTCAGCGCCTGCTCGCCGTTCTCCGCTTCGAAAACCTGATAGCCCCACTGCCGCAGCAGGCCAGCCAGCAGTCGCCGGTAAAGCAGCGCGTCGTCGACGATGAGCACGGATTGAGGCGGTAGCGCGTCCATAAAAAACCTCAGAAAGGAAGAAACCAGATAAGCGAGATGGTGCCCTCGCGAAACTTCGCGTTGGCGCTGCCGCGGCCGGGAAAGCGCGTGCCGCTATAGTTGCTGTACTGGAGTGAAAAGGAGCCGGGCGTATAGCCGGCGTAGCCAAAGCTGTAGCTGTAGTCGCCGTTCCACGGCTGCTGCTGTTCAGCGTGCGGAAACCAGAAGGCGGTGGCGCGGATAAAAAAGTGCTGCTTAAAGGTGTAGCCGCAACCGCCCAGGCCAACCTGCTTATTGGCGCGCAGATCGTTATCCGCCAGCGAATAGTAGCGCGGCACCCAGCTGACGCCGACCTGGCAGGTAAGCGCGTCCCCTTTGTTGATCAGCAGATGCTTCTCCAGCGCCTTCGGCAGCGAAAATTTGTAGGCGAAGGTAAAGGCGCCCTGTTCGAAATAGGTAAAGCGCGAATTTCCGGAAGGAAACAGGTGGTTATCGCCATAGTTGCTGTAGACCAGGCTAAAAGTATTGGGGTGCCAGTCGTCATAGCCGAAGCTGTAACGAAAATCGGTGGTGTATTTATCGAAATCGGTAATGGGAGCGCGCAGCGTGACGTTAGCGAACCAGAAGCTGTAGGGAGAATATTGCAGGCTGAGGTTCACCAGCTGATTGATTTTCTTTTTTTGCTGCGCCGATGTCTCGCCGTTAGGAATGGTGATCCACTGCTCTTTCAGCCCGCTTGAGAAGCTGAGCGCGCTGGAAAATTTATCTTTGTTGCCGGAAAAGAGCCGGCCCCAGCGGCTGGTAAATACCCCTGCCTGAATCGGCTCTTCGTGGGCCGAAACCGTTTCGCTGTCGGCCGCAACGGCATAAGCAGGCGCTGCCGCGCCTGCGGCGAACGCGATAGTCAGCCATCCTGCTCCTCTGGCCGAAAGCCCCGGGAAAACCATGCCGCACTCCTCGCTTAATTAGGGATAAAACGCCCGCCAATCTCTTTTTTCGCCATCCACCACAGCACCCCAAGCGCGGCAAGATGAATCAGCGTGTTGCGTATCCACGCCTGGTGCCAGAGGTCGAAGTCCACGAACTGGCTAACCGCCATCACCACGAAAACGTGCAGGATAAAGGTATAAAGCGAGTGCTGTCCGAGCGGGATAAGAAACCAGCCGACGGCGCGCTCGATGGGACGCCAGCAGAAAGTTAGCACCAGATAAACCAGCAGCATCAGGCTGAAGTCGTTCAGCACGCGACAGGGACCCAGGGCGTTTTTGCTGGCGAGGTGGTAGTAAAACCAGTTGAAATCGGCGGGCGGAATCACATGCAGCAGCAGGAATGAGGGCATAAAAGGATTGGTATGATTCTGCGCGACAAACATCATGATCAGCGCATAGATCACCATTACGCCCATCACAACATAGCCGCCCGGCGTGCGGGCCAGCGACATCAGTTCATCTTTATACCAGCCGCAGCACATGCCCAGCACATAGATAAACTGCCAGGCAAGCAGCGGGAAGGCGAATTCAAATTCCGCCACCGTCAGTCGCGTCGGCCAGAGATGATAGCTGACGTAGCCTGCCAGCGACGCGAGCAGCAGCCAGCCTGGGCGACGCCCCTTCAGCAGCGCCAGAAATAGCGGGCTGACCAGCAGCAGGCAGATATAGAGGCCGAGGATCTGCGTCTGATGCGGTCCAATTTGCAGGTAGAGAATGATATTGAACCAGGTCTCCTTGATCTGCGGCGTGGCAGGAAACAGCGACCAGACGGTGCCGGAGTAGCGATCGACGAAGTGGGTGACTTCAAAGGTATTGACGTAGGGAATATGCGACAGCAGCAGCATCAGACCGATGATGGTCAGATTGACCAGATAAATTTTTCCGGCGCGCCGCCACAGCGTCCAGCCTACCGTCAGCAGCACCTCTTTTTGCAGCCGCTGGCGGTTGAGCATGCCCAGCATAAAGCCCGACAAAATGACAAAACCTTCGGCGCCGGTGGTCAGGCCGAAGCGCTCCCAGGTAAAAATATTCACCAGCGACAGGAGCTCAGTGTGCGCCACCACCATCATCACCAGCGCGATGCCTCGCAGCATATCGACGCGCAGATCGCGCTTTCCGGGCACCGCATAGCGCCACGCGCGCCAGTCAACGCTTACCGTTTTAGGCTCAACCGCCACATCCGCCATAAATGATTACCGTGAATGATGGAATGATATTTCTTAGTTAAATGAATTAGATTGTTACTCTGTAAGAAGAAGTTTAGCGCTGTTGCTGTTTAAGTCACGCTGAAATGAAAAAATTCTTAATTACCTTGTAAATGGCTGTAATTTAATACTATATAAAATGTCAGGGAGATTCAGGCAATAAGTTGGTTAACCTTTATACATTCTTGCTCCGCTATAAATATAAAAATACCTTAATAATAACTATTTAGTAATCTAATGCATTAACCGTTACCGCCAGGTGAAAAGATAATCAACAACGCATTCGCCATTGAACCGAGACGCCATGGATTATTACTTTTCACGCTTTGAACATCGACGTCCGCCCGCCCCGCTCCATACGCCGCTGTGGGTCATGCGGATCTGGCAGGTGCTGGCTGTGGCCGGGCTGATTCTGGGGGCGAATTACATCCGCTGGCGCTGGATGGAGTCGCTTAACATGGACGCGCTCTGGTATGCCATTCCGCTGGCGCTGGCGGAGACGCTCGCCTGGGTCGGCACGCTGCTGTTCACCATCAATATCTGGCAGGTCAAGGATCCCGCCTGTCCGCCGCCGCCCGAGGAGATTAACCAGTGCCTGCTGGAGCAGGACCGCACCGATGCGCGTCCCCCGAAGGTCGATCTCTTTATCGCCACCTACTCCGAGGATCCCGAGCTGGTGCGTCTTTCGATTCGGGACGCGCTTAAGCTGACCTATCCCACGCCCCTCGACCTCGCCATCCACGTGCTGGATGACGGTCGGCGGCCTGAAATGCGCGCGGTGTGCCAGGAGGAAGGGGTGAACTACATCACGCGTGAAAACAATATCGGCTTTAAGGCGGGCAATATCCGCAACGGCATGGAGCAGACCGACGGCGACTTTCTGGTGATTTGCGATGCGGATACCCGCGTCTTCCCCACGCTGCTGGCCAATACGCTGGGCTATTTTCGCGATCCCGACGTCGCCTGGGTGCAGACGCCGCAGTGGTTCTACGATCTGCCTGAGGGCGAGCGTTTCGCCGACTGGCTGCGCCGCCGTGCCGGCCTGCCGGGCTACCTGTTCGGCCGCGCCGCAGAGGGGATTTTCGGGCGACTGACGGTCGGCAGCGATCCTTTTTTCAACGATCCGCGCATGTTCTATGATGTTATCCTGCGCCGCCGCAACTGGGCGAACGCCGCATTTTGCTGCGGCGCGGCGTCGGTTCATCGCCGTGAAGCGGTGATGCAGGCGGCCTTGCGCAGCTACGTATTCAGCGTCGAAGAGGAGATTGCGCGCCACACCCGCGACATTCGCGACGAAGAGATGCGCGCCACGCTGAGTCAGGCAATGCGCCCGCACGTGATCGCCGATATCGAGCTGACGCCCTACAAATTTCACGTCTCGGAAGATATCTACACCTCTATCGTGCTGCACGGCGACAGCGGGCGGCGCTGGCGTTCGGTGATGCATCCCGGCATCGAGTCGAAAATGCTGTCGCCGCAGGATCTGCTTACCTGGATGATCCAGCGCTTTAAATATGCGGCGGGTTCGCTGGATATTCTGTTCCACGACAAGATTTTCAGCCGCCGCCGCTTTACCCTCAGCCTCGGGCAGACGCTGATGTACGGCACCACCTTCTGGTCCTATCTCGCCTGCATCTGGAACACCGTATTTCTGATCTCGCCGCTGATCTATCTCTTTACCGGCATTCCGCCGGTGTCCGCTTACTCGACGCCCTTTTACCTGCACTTCCTGCCTTTTTTCATCGTGTCGGAACTGGCGTTTATGTTCGGCACCTGGGGCATCTCCGCCTGGGACGGTCGCTCATCCTATCTCGCCTTTTTCTCCGTCAACCTGCGCGCCCTGAGTACCGTGCTGCGCGGCGAGAAGGTGAAGTTTCACGTGACGCCCAAAGAGCGGCAGTCGGGGCGCTTTCTCTATCTGGTGAAGCCGCAGCTGGCAATTGTGGCGCTGACGCTGCTCGGCCTGATCTGGGGCGGCATTCAGGTGGCGCGCGGCAACGTCGACGACCCGTCGGGCTACGTGATTAATATCTTCTGGGGCGCGGTCAATATCGCCGCCATGATGCCAATGATTATGGCGGCGATGTGGACGCCGCCGGCTACGCAGGAGGCGGAAGCGGAATGAGCCTGAAATCGGGCATTTACAGCGCGCGCAGCTATCTCACGATTCTGATCGGCTTTTTAATCGGCTTCGCCATCGTACTGTGGGTCGAGCGGCAGATGCCGACGCGGGTCGAAACCACGGACGGTATCGTGCTGAGCAAGTCGTTCCCGCCCTTGCCTGAGCAGCGCGAACTTACCTTTGACGAGGCGGTGTGGGCGCGTATCGCCTGGCAATATTTTGTTAACAACACGCAGACCAACGGGCTGGTGAGCGCCGAGGCGGATAAGCCCTGGCTCAGCCTGTGGAGCACCGGCAGCTATCTGCTCGCGGCTATCGCCGCCAGGCAGCTCGCCATCATTCCCGACGCCGAGTTCGACGATCGCATCGGCTCGGCGCTGGCGGCGTTAGACGCGCTGCCGCTGAAGCCGGACGGTTTGCCCGCCGCCTTTTACCACGCTGACACTCTGGAACCTCTGCCGTCTGCGGACGAAAATGCGGGTTCGGCCATCGATATGGGCCGCCTGCTGATGCCGCTGCAAATCCTGCTGTGGCGCTATCCGCAGCATGCGGCGGCGGTCAATCAGCTGCTTTCGCACTGGCAGCTCGCGGGGCTGCTGAAAAGCAGCGGGCCACAGGGCGCCAGTTTGCCGGTCAACCGCTGGGTCATCCGCACCGACGATCCGCGCGGCAGCTACGGCTATCGCCTGTATGCAGGCAGCGTGCTGCGGCTGATTAACGCCTCCGCCGGCCTGGCGGTCAGTCAGCCGCCGGACGGGCTGAAGCTGGTGGAGATCGACGGGCACGCGGTGCCTGATGAGGGACTACGCACGCCCTGGGGCAAGCAGCCGTCCCTGATCAGCATGCCTTATCTGCTGACCGGGCTGGAGCAGGGTTTCGACGCGCGCAGCGGCGAAATTACCTGGCGCATTATGCAGATCGTCCAGAACCGCACCGGCACGCCGTCTGACGCGGGCGAGATCAACAGCGACTATGCCGAGCAGGCGCCCGACTTTGTCGGCGCGCTGCCCGGCAGCCAGCCGCTGCCTATTCAGAACATTAACGACAGCGCCAGCGAAACGCTCGCCAGCCGCGCCCTGACCTCAACCCGTTCCGCCTTCGCCTGGTATGCGCTGTTCCGCAACCGCTGGAGCGAGGCGCTGCGCAAAGGGATGCTGCCGATGATTGAACCTGGCAAGGGCTGGAAAGCAGGCTTCAACGCCGACGGCTCGGTCAACGCCGCGATCGATGCGGATACCAACGCGATGGTGCTGGAGAGCCTCTCCTATATTGCCCACGGCCAGCTTCTTTGCCTGGGCTGTCTCGCCGCCCCTTTACCCGCTAAGCAGCCGCAGCAACAAGGAGTAACAACGAAATGAGATCTTTATGGCTTCGCCGTTCCGGCCTCGCTGCCCTGCTGGCTGCGCTGCTGCTTCTGGCGCCTGCGATGCAGGCGGCGGTCAGCCTGCCGGCATCTGATTACAAGGTGCGTCACGGCGAACTGACCGAGCGCGAAATGGCGGTGGCGAAAAACGCCTGGGCCTATTTTGTGGCCAACACGCAGCCTACGACCGGCCTGGTGAACGCGGTAAATAAATACCCTTCCACCACCATGTGGGACAGCGCCTCTTATCTGGCGGCGCTCACGGCGGCGCGCGAGCTTGGCATTATCGATAAGGCGGAGTTTGACCGGCGTCTGCTGCAGTTTATGGCGACGCTGAACAAACTGGTGCTGTTCCAGAATCAGGTGCCCAATAAGGCGTACAATACCATTACCGGCCAGAAAGTAGACTACCTGAACAAACCGGGCGAGATCGGTTTTTCCGCCATTGATATCGGCCGCATGCTGCTCTGGCTGAAAATCATCAAAGAGCGCTATCCCGAGCACGGCAACAACATCGACAACGTGGTGCTGGGCTGGGATTTCACCCATGTGGTGGATGACTGCGGCACGCTCTACGGCGCCTATCTCGACGGCAAAAAACAGCCGCAGTACGTGCAGGAAGGCCGACTCGGCTATGAGGAGTACGCCGCGGCGGGCTACCAGCTGTGGGGCTTTACCACCTGCCAGGCGAGCCGTCCTGAGCCTTACGCGCTGGCGGATATATACTGCGTGCTGGTGCCCTACGACACGCGCGATCCGCGCATGACCAACCAGCACAACTACGTCGTCACCGAATCCTACCTGCTGCACGGCCTGGAAATGGGCTGGGACAACGCTGACGACCGCGATAACGATGCGCGCGACTTTAGCCATCTGTGGATGAAAAACTTCGCCGACCGCGTCTATCAGGCACAGGAAAACCGCTACATGATCACCAGGACGCTCACGGCGCGCTCGGAGCATCAGCTCGATAAATCCCCGTACTTCGTTTACGACACCGTGTTTAGCGACGGCTACAACTGGAACACCATTACCGACAAAGGCCAGTATGTGCCCAACGTCGCGGCGGTTTCGCTTAAGGCGGCGCTCGGCATGTGGGTGCTGTGGGACTCCCCCTATACCGACCGCCTGTTCGACACCATCGAAAACGCCGATGAACAGGGCAAAGGCTATTACGAAGGTTTGTATGAAAATGGCGACGGGCCGATCAAAGAGTTCACCGCTAACAACAACGGCATCATGATGGAGGCGCTGCTGTTCAAGAAAGAGGGCAAGCTGCTGCGCTTCAACAGCAACGATCCGCGTAAGGCCAGCTATGCGCCCTCAATGTGGGAGAAACGGCTGGTCGATATCTTTGACCCTAACAACACGCCGCGCAATCGCCCGTTCCTTAACGTCACGCCAGGCATTAAAAACTGGTGCGAGCAGAGCGGCACCGCCGTGCGCAGCGCCCCGTCGTGTCAGGCCTGCAAATGCGCGCGCTGCGACAGCCAGGCGCCCGTTAAGTTACCGCCGGTGGCGACGACATGCCTAAAACAGTAATTCGTCTCCTTCTCGCGCTGCTGCTGGCGCTCGCGCTGGTGGCTGGCCTGCTCGCCTGGAACCAGGCGGCAGGCTGGCGCTGGCTGGTCAACGGCGGCTGGCACACCACCGCGCGGCTGGGCGCGCTTAACGATCAGGAGCGACGCTGGGCGACCATCGCCTGGCGCTACTTCGAGAACAACGCGCAGCCGCAAACCGGGCTGGTGAACGGCAGCGATAAGCGACCGGTGGTCAGCCTGTGGCAAATGGGCGACACCCTGATCGCCCTTACGGCGGCGCGCCAGCTCGATCTGATCGACGACGACGCTTTCGATCGCCGCCTGACGCTGATCCTGGGCACCCTGAACCGGCTGCCGCTCACCTCGGCGAACGTGCCGAATCTGCTCTACAACGCCACCAGCGTCGCGATGGTGGGCTACGCCAACACGCCGCAGGTCATCGGCTGGTCGGCGAAAGATATGGCGCGGCTGATGATGGCGCTGCGCATCGTAGCGTCGTTTCATCCCCAGTACAGCGAATATCTGGAGCGCGTGATCCTGCGCTGGGACTTCTGTCGCGTGGTGGATGACAAAGGACAGCTTTACGCCGGGCAGATGCGCAATGGGAAACTGACGCCGCAGGCGGAAGGCCGACTTGGCGACAGCGAATACAGCGCGGCGGGATTCGGTCTCTGGGGCTTCGCCAACGATCAGTCGCTGCGCCCGCCGTCGCAGCATGTGATCATCGACGGGCTGGCGCTCGATGTCGATGCGCGCGATCCACGCACCACCTGGACGCCCGCTGCGATCACCACCACGCCCTACGTGCTGAGCGGTATGGAGTACGCCTGGACGCTGCCCGGCGCCGATCGCGAGATCGTCACGCTGCAGCGCCAGCGCGCCAGCAACGTCTACCGCGTGCAGGAGATGCGCTGGCAGCAGAAAAATATCCTGACCGCCCGCAGCGATTTCACTATCTCCGCGCCGCCCTGGCACGTTAACGACACCCTTTTCGCCAACGGCTATGCCTGGAACACGCTGGCTGACGACGGCAAATGGGTGCCGCGCCTTGCGCAGGTGTCGACCCGCGCCGTTTTCGGGCTCTGGGCGCTGTGGCAAACGCCCTTCACCGATGCGCTGATGGCGATGACCCAGCGGCAGAACGATGCGCAGCGCGGCTGGTTTGAAGGACGCGTTGAGGCGACCGGCGACTACAACCGCGCCATTACGCTCACCACCAATGCGATGGTGCTGGAGGCGCTGCTGTTTAAGGCCAATATGGGCGCGCTGCTGCGCGACAGCCAGCTGGGCGAGCAGAGCTATTTCCGTCGGCAGCTGGCCGATCCCTTCACCACGCCGAACCGCTGTTTTCCTGTTAACGCCGCCGCCCAGCGCGGTAGCCCTGATTGAGGAGGCGTCATGCCTGAAAGCCAGCTTCCTAAAGCGCTCGATTCGCTACGCGCGGCAGTGCTGATGTATGACGACCAGGAGCGCCTGATCGCCTTCAACAAGCAGGTGGCGCGCTTCTATCCCGGCATAGAAGCGCGTATTCGCCTTGGCATCACGCTGACGCAGCTGGTCGAGGAGTTTATCGCTTCCGCCTATATGACAGAAAATCAGCAGAGCCGCCAGGCGATGATTGATAACCTGGTCAGCCGCTGCCGCCTGGATAATCACAGCGAGATGCGCCGTATCGGCAACCGGCAGGTCTTTGTGCAGCACAACCGCACGCCAGAAGGCGGCATTGTCAGCCTGCATATCGACATCACGGGCTTCGAACCGATCAGCGAGTCGCGCAACCAGCTGCACGCCGACTTCGTGCTGGCGGCGGAGTCTACCCAGATCGGCATCTGGGACTGGCAGCAGGAAAAAGATCTGCTGCAGGTCAACGACGCGCTGCTCAATATGCTGGGCTACCCGCGCGAGACCTGGCACTACAGCGCCAGCTTCCTTGATACGCTGCTGCATCCCGACGACCGCGAGCCGCTGCAGCAGCTCTTCTCCAGCGCCAGCAACCAGCAGCTGCCGGTATTCGAGAGCGAAATCCGTCTGTTACACCGTAACGGAAACTACCGCTGGATGCTGCTTTCCGGCCAGGTGGCGAGCGTCACCTTTAGCGGCGAAACCGCGCGCGTCATCGGCACGCTGCAGGACATCACCAAACGCAAAGAGGCGGAGCAGCTTTCGTTGCAGGCGCTGGCCGCCGCGCGGGCCGCGAACGAGGCGAAGAGTATTTTTCTCGCCAATATGAGCCACGAAATACGCACGCCGATGAACGGCATTCTCGGCATGACCCAGCTCTGCCTGGATACTCAGCTCACCGCCGAGCAGCGCGAGTATATGACGCTGGTCTACCACTCGGCCCATACGCTGCTGCGCGTGATCAACGATATTCTCGATTACTCCAAGATTGAGGCGGGCAAGATCGAGCTGGACGAGGAGGAGTTTCAGCTGCGCGGCTTCCTGCATGCGCTGATGCGGCCGCTGATGCCCACGGCCTCAGAAAAGAGCGTCGAGCTGCTGGTCAACGTCGCGCCGGACGTGCCCGATCTGCTGACGGCGGACAGCGTGCGGCTGCGGCAGGTGTTGACCAATCTGGCCAGCAATGCGCTGAAGTTTACCCCATCCGGCGAGGTTGAACTCTCCGTGCGCCGCGACGCGCAGAGCAACCGGCTGCGCTTCCAGGTGCGCGACACCGGCATCGGCATTCCCGCAGACAAGCAGCAGCTGATTTTTGAATCCTTCAGCCAGGCGGATACCTCGACGACGCGCAAATATGGCGGCACCGGGCTGGGGCTGACCATTTCGGCACGGCTGGTGGAGATCCTGGGCGGCGAGCTGAGCGTGCAGAGTGAACCGGGTAAAGGCAGCGTCTTCAGTTTTACCCTGCCCGTGCCGCACCAGCCGGTCAGCGACGCGCTGAAGAGTTCGCCGCGCTTCGTCAGCGTGCCCGTGCTGGTGGTGGACGATAACGCCACCAACCGCCATATCATGAGCGATATGCTGCGCAATATGGGGCTGCTGCCGAGCCTGGCGGCCAGCGCCGACGAGGCGCTGGCGATTCTGGAGGCGCATCCCGGCTTCTCGCTCATCCTGCTGGATGCGCAGATGCCGGAAAAAGACGGCATGACGCTGGCGCAGGAGATCAAGGCGTCGCCCGCGCTGGCGGAGAGCCAGATCATTATGCTCAGCTCAATGAGCCGCGTGATGGATGCCGATCAGCTCGCCCGCATCGGCGTGAACTATTTTCTCGGCAAGCCTGTGGACCAGCGCGAGCTGTATGACGTCATCAGACAGGCGCTGACGCAGCAGCCCGCCCGCGCCGTCGCCCCGCTGCCGCCGCTGCGCGAGCTCGACACGGGGACGGAGCGGCCGCTGCGCATTCTGCTGGCTGAGGATAACCTGGTGAACCAGAAGCTGGCCGCGCATTTCCTGACGCGGCTTGGCCATCAGTTTGCCATGGTGGGCAACGGCCTCGAAGTGCTGGAGCAGCTGGATCAGGCGAGCTGGGATCTTATCCTGATGGATTTGCAGATGCCGGAACTGGATGGCGAGCAGGCGACGCGTCTTATCCGCGAGCGCGAAGCGAGCCGTCCTGGCCGGGCGCATCAGCGCATTATTGCCATGACCGCCCACGCCATGAAGGGTGATAAAGAGTTCTGCCTGCAGCACGGCTTTGATGGCTATTTGTCCAAACCGGTGAGTCTGGAGTCGCTGAACGACGAGATCCTGCGCGTGGTCACCCTGCCGACGCCCTCGCCGTCCGCCACGCCCTCGCCGCCGCCCGATCGGCAGACGCTGGCGGCACGACTCGGCCTGGACGACGCGCTGCTGAGCGAACTGCTGGCGCTGTTTGCCGACGGGCTGCCGGAGATGATTGCGCAGCTAAAAAGCGCGCTCTGCGAGCAGGATATGACGCGCATACGCCGCCTGGCGCACAAGCTGCGCGGCGAAGCCTCAACCTTTGGCTTTGACGCCTTCACGCGCTATTTACAGGCGCTGGAGGAGTCGGCCCGCGATGAGGCGCAGCTGGAAAGCGCGGCTTTAATCACCGAACTTGAGCAGCAGTCAGATGCGCTCTTCACTCAACTTCGCCATCTGCAGGAGAAGCTATGATGCGTTACGCCCTGGCGCTAAGCGTCTTGATTGGCGCGCCGCTGTACGCCGCGCCGCTTTCGCCTCCGCAAAGCTGGTCGCTGGCGGGCGAATGGCGCGCCCACGACGCCAACGATGCCGATTTTGTCGGCTGGCGCGGCAGCGATCAAAAGTGGCGCAAGCTGCGCGTGCCGGCAAACTGGTACAGCGCCGGCTGGGATCATCAGGGCGCGCTCTGGTACCGCACCGAATTTTCGCTGCGTAAACCGGCCGCCGATCGGCTGGCGACGCTGGAGTTCGACGGCGTCGATTACTTCGCCGACGTCTGGCTTAACGGCAAAAAACTGGCGCGGCATGAAGGCTATTTTCAGCGCTTCGCCGTCGATATTACCGATGCGCTGACGCGCTATAACCGGCTGGCGGTGCGCGTCGACAGCCCGTTTGAAGATCCGCAAAAGAACTGGCCGCTGCGCAAAAACCTGATGAAAGGCATTCTGAATCAGCACGACTCCCGGCCTGGCGGCGCCTGGTCGCCGCAGGGGCAGGACGCCAACTCCGGCGGCATCTGGTCGCCGGTGAGATTGCGCCTCAGCCGCAGCGTGGCGATCGATAACCTGATCCTCAGGCCCGACTGGTCGCAGGGGCTGACGCAGCCGCGCCTGCGCGTCGAGTTCGTCTATCGCGCCCCGGCGGCGAAAGCGGCGAGGCTGGAACTTACCGCCCGGCCCGATAATTTCAGCGGCGAGACCTATCGTCTCTCGCAGGCCGTGACGCTGCAGCCGAGCGGCGACGCGACGCAGCGCATCGCCGTCACGCTGCCGATGCCAAAGGCGCAGCTCTGGTGGCCGAAGGGCTACGGCAAGCCCAATCTTTATCAGGTACAGGTCAGGCTGCGCGACGACCAGGGCGTGCTTGACCAGCGCAGCAGCCGCACCGGACTGCGTCAGGTGGTCGAGCAACCGCAAAATCAGGGCTGGCTGGTCAACGGCCAGCGGCTGTTTATTCGCGGCACCAACTATATCGGCTCGCCCTGGCTCAGCACCATGACCAAAGCGCGCTACGCGCGCGATTTCGATATGGTGGAGCGGATGAACGCCAACGCCATTCGCGTGCATGGGCATGTGGCGAGCCGTGCGCTCTACCAGGCGGCGGACGAGCGCGGGCTGATGATCTGGCAGGATGTGCCGCTGCAGTGGGGCTATAACGATACGGCCGCCTTCGCCGATAACGCGGTCAGGCAGACGCAGGAGATGGTGGAGCAGTTCGGCAACTCGCCTGCCGTGGTGGTCTGGGGCGGGCAAAACGAACCGCCTTTCAACTCGCCGTGGATGGGCAAGCGCTTTCCCGACTGGCATAAGGATCTCAACCGCAACCTGATGCAGCGCGTTGCCGATACGCTGGCGCAGGACACCAGCCGCATTGTGCATCCCTTCTCCGCCGTTGAAGAGCACTACTGGGCAGGCTGGTATTTCGGCTCGCTGGCGAACCTGCTGGAGCCGGCGAAAACCGCCACCATCACCGAGTTTGGCGCCCAGGCGCTGCCCCGGCTCGCCACGCTGCGCACCTTTATTCCGCGCGGTGAGCTTTGGCCTGCCACCACCCAGCCGGGCGACCCCGGGTGGGTACGCTGGAAGTATCACAATTTTCAGCCTATCCAGACCTTTCAGAACGCGAAAATTTCACGTGGCGACACTATTCAGAGTTTTATCGCCAATACCCAGCGCTATCAGGCGCAGCTGGTCGCTATCGCTGCGGAAAGCTACCGGCGTCAGCGCTTTCAGCCGGTCACCGCGCTGTTTCAGTTTATGTTTGTAGAGACCTGGCCCTCGGCAAACTGGGGCGTTGTGGACTATTTGCGCCAGCCGAAGGCGGGCTACTTTGCGATGCAGCGCGCCTATCAGCCGCTGCTGCCGTCGATAGAGCCCAACAGGCTTGACTGGAAGGCGGGCCAGCCGGGACAAATCAACCTGTGGACCATCAACGATCTGGCGGTCGCTTATCCTGGCAGCCAGCTGCAGTGGCGCATCGTCCAGGGCGACAGCGTGCTGGCGCAGGGCGAGCAGCCGGTCGATATCGCCGCCGACAGCGGTAAAAAAGCGGTTGAGCTGCCGGTGACACCGTCACGTGCTGGCACGCTGCGCGTAACAGCGCGCATCGTCGATGGTGAGCATAAAACCCTGGCGCATAACCAGATGGAATTTGAGGTCGCGCCCTGATCGAAGCCTGGATTTTCCCTGTCCGGTATGCGGCACTGAGCTTTACCGGACGTGTGGGTAAAGGTGACTAAGGTGTCTGACCGCTCCTAAAGGTTTTCTTATGCACAGGGCGAAGGCATCATTTTTTCTCATCTGCGCCAGCATCATGAAATTCTCTCATGTTCTTTGAATTTATATCACTTTTCGTTGAGTCCCAACTCGGGCATAAAAGATACATGGATGTTAAGTATTGGTAACGCGAAAAGTTGTGAGCACGATAGCAGCTTAACAAATCGGGATATCCTGAAAAGCAAGCATTAACGCCAGTTTCTCCATCACGAATTAGGATGCCAGATTAAAATGACGCAACCCTTCAATTTTGCGATTAAAACGCTTCGTTTCGACGAAAATTATAATCCTTCGGAAAATACGCGCATCACCACTAACTTTGCCAATTTGGCCCGAGGCGATAAACGCCAGCAGAATCTGCGCAACGCGCTGGCGATGATTAATAACCGTTTTAACTCGCTGGCGCAGTGGGATAACCCGAACAGCGATCGCTATGCCGTCGAGGTTGATATTATTTCCGCTGAAATGACCATTGCGACGGAAGGCCAGCGCGCAAGCTTTCCAGTGATTGAAATATTAAAACCGACGATCATCGACCGCAAAACCAGCCAGCGTATCGAAGGTATTCCAGGCAATAACTTCTCTTCTTACGTGCGCGATTACGATTTCAGCGTTCGGCTCTTTGAGCACAATAAAAATAAGGCGGAATTCACCCTTCCTGAGGATTTTGGCGATCTGCACGGCGCCATTTTCAAAGGGTTCGTAGCATCGGCGGCCTATAAAGAGTGTCTGCAAAAGCCGCCGGTTATCTGCCTGAGCGTGTCCAGCAAAAACGTTTATCACCGAACCAATAACCATCATCCGGTGCTGGGCGTCGAATATCAGCAAGACCAGCCCTCTTTAACCGACCGCTACTTTGCCAAAATGGGGCTGCAGGTTCGCTATTTTATGCCGCTGAATAGCGTCGCGCCCCTCGCCTTCTATTTTAGCGGCGACCTGCTGGCCGACTACAGCAACCTTGAGCTGATCGGCACCATCAGCACGATGGAGACGTTCCAGAAGATTTACCGGCCTGAAATCTATAACGCCAACTCAGCGGCAGGAAAATGTTATCAGCCGGACCTGAATCATCAGGATTACTCTTTAACCCGTATTGTTTACGACCGCGAAGAACGTAGCCAGCTGGCCGTTGAGCAGGGTAAGTTCACCGAAGAGAACTTTATTAAGCCCTACCAGACATTGCTTGAACAATGGGCTGCGCATTCCGTTCTTTGATTATTTAACCGACAGGGTCACGTTTTATGAAAAAGTTATTACCTACCTCTACCGCCGGCAGCCTGCCTAAACCTTCCTGGCTGGCACAGCCTGAGGTGCTCTGGTCACCGTGGAAATTACAGGACCGCGAACTGGTAGATGGCAAGAAAGATGCCCTGCGCTTGTGTCTGGCGGATCAGCTTGAGGCCGGTATCGACATCGTCAGCGACGGCGAACAAACGCGTCAGCACTTCGTTACCACCTTTATCGAACACCTCAGCGGCGTCGATTTTGAAAAGCGGGAGATTGTGAAAATTCGCGATCGCTACGACGCCAGCGTGCCGACCGTGGTCGGCGAAGTGAGCCGTCAGAAGCCGGTCTTCGTCGAAGATGCGAAATTTTTGCGCCAGCAGACCAGCCAGCCGATTAAATGGGCGCTGCCCGGCCCGATGACGATGATCGATACGCTTTACGACGCCCACTACAAAAGCCGCGAGAAGCTGGCCTGGGAGTTCGCCAAAATTCTCAATCAGGAAGCCAAAGAACTAGAGGCGGCCGGCGTGGATATTATCCAGTTCGACGAGCCCGCCTTTAACGTCTTTTTCGATGAGGTGAACGACTGGGGCATCGCCACACTGGAGCGCGCCATTGAGGGCCTGAAGTGCGAAACGGCGGTGCATATCTGCTACGGCTACGGTATCAAAGCCAATACCGACTGGAAAAAGACGCTGGGCACGGAATGGCGTCAGTATGAAGAGATTTTCCCTAAGCTGCAGAAATCGAATATCGATATCGTGTCGCTGGAGTGCCAGAACTCGCGCGTGCCGATGGATCTGATCGAGCTGATTCGCGGTAAAAAAGTGATGGTAGGCGCCATTGATGTGGCGACCAATATCATCGAGACGCCGGAGGAGGTAGCTGCTACCCTGCGCAAGGCGCTGCAGTTTGTTGACGCCGATAAGCTTTACCCCTGCACCAACTGCGGCATGATCCCGCTGCCACGCCACGTGGCAAACGGCAAGCTTCGTGCGCTGAGCGCGGGCGCGGAGATCGTCAGAAGAGAGCTTCAGGCGAAATAACGTCGTGAAGCAGTCGATCTCTGCCTAAGCAGGCAGTCCGGTTGGGCGATGGGGGCTCTCGATCGCCTGGCCGGGCTAAAACCTCGCCCATCGCACTATTGCGTTACCTCGCCGTCAGTCACGTCAATCCCGCCAGGGTTTCCCCCGCGCTGTAGCGTCGTCTCTCATCACGGCTATGCCCTGCACCGCGCTACAAAAGGTCGCTACTCGCTGCGCTGCTGGCCAGCATGCCCGGCCGAGTTTATTTTCTCGTTTGGTGCCTGGAAAGGGTTATGATAGAAAAAGGCGGTTTGCTCACGACTGACATCAAGGGCGACCGAATGCCAGGCATTCCCCCCCTCTTATCTTTCTTCACAGGTAACAAAGAACATGGCCCTGATCCCCAAAAACTACGCGCGGCTGGAAAGCGGCTACCGCGAGAAAGCGCTGAAAATCTATCCGTGGGTATGCGGGCGCTGCGCGCGCGAGTTTGTCTACTCCAACCTGCGCGAGCTGACCGTTCACCATATCGACCACGACCACACTAATAATCCAGAGGATGGCAGCAACTGGGAGCTGTTGTGCCTTTACTGTCACGACCATGAACACTCAAAGTACACGGAAGCGGATCAGTACGGCACCCGCGTAGTGGCGGGAGAAGATGCGCAAAAAGAGATCGGCGCCGCCACCTATAACCCCTTCGCTGACT
The DNA here is from genome assembly GCF_031844285.1 of Enterobacter sp. BRE11. NCBI lineage: Bacteria > Pseudomonadati > Pseudomonadota > Gammaproteobacteria > Enterobacterales > Enterobacteriaceae > Enterobacter > Enterobacter sp. BRE11. Next base: position 176,724 of record NZ_JAUZUX010000009.1, on the reverse strand, counting down.
TACAGGCGATGCTCAATAAGAAAAAATAGCGCCAGCAGGGGCCGTCTTCTGCGCCGCCAGAAAAGCATAAAAATCCGGAAGCGAGTTCGCTTCCGGATGTCTGGTTTGCATGGCGTGAATCAGAGCGACTTTCTCTTCCCGCGTTAAAAACTCTGCCAGTCCGCTTCATTGAGCACTGCGACGCGCTGCGGCGCAGGCGTGCGCAGAGGCGAAGGCTGCACCGCTGGCGCGCGCGGCGCGACAGCGGTGTAATCGTTGCCGACGCGGAATTTGCCGACCAGCGCGGTCAGCGTGCTGGACTGCTCCTGCAGCGACTGCGCCGCCGCCGACGCCTCTTCCACCAGCGCGGCGTTCTGCTGCGTCACATCGTCCATCTGGTTGACCGCCTGATGCACCTGCGCAATACCCTGGCTCTGCTCGACCGCGGCAGCGGCGATTTCGCCGACCAGATCGCTCACCTGACGGATCGCGTCCTTCATCACCTCCATATTGCGGCCTACGTCGCTCGCCTGCGCGGCGCCCGCCTCCGTCAGCTGATGTGAGGCTTCGATCAACGCCTTGATCTCATGGGCGGCGGCGGTTGAACGCTGCGACAGGTTTCTGACCTCGCCCGCCACGACGGCAAAGCCTTTACCGTGCTCACCGGCGCGCGCGGCTTCTACCGCGGCGTTGAGCGCCAGAATATTGGTCTGGAAAGCGATCCCTTCAATCAGCGAAACAATATCGTTTACCTTGCGCGAGCTGCCGCGAATATTCTCCATCGTCGCCAGCATCGTGGTCAGTGATTGGCCGCTCTTCTCAGAGAGGCTGCTGGCGTTGGCCGCCAGCTGGCTCGCCTGACGCGTGTTATCCGCCGTCTGGCGCACCGTCTCGCTCAGTTCGGTCATGCTGGCCGCCGTCTGCTCCAGCGATGCCGCCTGCTGCTCGGTGCGCGAAGAGAGATCTTCGTTGCCTGCGGTGATCTGCACCGAGGCGCTGCTCACCGACTGCGACGCCTGGTTTACCGAGGCGAGCGCCGAGGCGACGCGCTGCATGAGATGGTTAAAGGCGCGCGCCATATTGCCAATCTCATCGCGGCGGCTTTCATCGGCGTTCAGCGTCAGGTCAAGATTGTCGCTGGCGCGCGTCATTACATCGCCTATCGCTGACAGGCTGCGGCGAATGCGCAGAATGGTGAAGGCGGAGAAGAGCCCGAACAGCACAACGGTGGCGATGACGCCGCCAATGGTGGCCCACAGCACGGTGGTGAACAGGCTGCGGTTAGTATCGCGCAGCTGATTGCTGAGGCTAATATTCAGCGTCAGCTGCTTCTGGTTATCGTTAATCAACTGGCGTATTGCCGCGCCGATACCCTCATTGCCCTCAATCATCCCGAGCGTCAGGCTGTCCTGGTGCGCATGTGAGGCGGCAAGAAACGCGGGCAGCCGATCGCTAATGGTGCGCAGATCCTCATAGGCGACACGGGTCAGGCGCTTGTCCTCCTCATTAGAGATATTGTTAGCCATGTAGTCATCGATCTGCGATTTGATCTGCGCCAGGCTGGCGGCGATCTCTTTTTCCACGCCTGCAAACTTCGTATCATCGGTCTGGCTTTGATGCTTATAAAGCAGAAGAGCCAGCTGATTACTCTCATCAACCCTTTTCCCTATGTCTTTAATTGAGGGAATGGCGTTGGCCTGGACATATTCGAAGCGATCCTGAAATCCGGACAGCAGTGAGATAGCCAGTATGGCCTGTAAAATAATCGCGCCAAATAGCAGCGAAAAGGTCAGCAGCAGGCGTTGGGTAATGTTCATCCTGTTCTCCATAAGGTAAGCGTCCCTGTCCTTATGCGATCAGGCAGGGTTTAGCCTTGCTATCATCGGCAGCGCGCTGCCTTTTATTAGTTTTAATCAACGAAACGGTTCACCCACCGGCGTGTCACAATTCCTTCATGGTGTCGTTATAGTTCGCCGTCCTCGCTGCCGATAACCAGAGGAGGTATCTGGAATACCCTTTATCGAATCTCTGGCGCGGCGATTAACCATGACGACTTACGCTTTTCACTCTTCATCTGACGGCCGCGCGCGCGGCCTGGTCAGAAAACCGATGCTCATTATGCTGGTGCTGCTTGGCCTCTCTTTTTGCGCCGCGCTGACCGCGCTGTTCTGCGTGGCCGACGATCTGAATGATAAGGCGGATCTTCGCAGCGGGCTGCTGCTGGGTAAGGCGTTTGCCAGCCGCGAAGAGAGCATGCGCTTTCACCTTAGCGATAACGCCGAATGGGGCGAAGCCTATAACAACCTGCATCGCGCGCTGAACCTCGACTGGGCATGGCGCAACCAGAACCTGGGTGAATCACTGTTCAAGACTTTCGGCTATGAGGGCGTATTCGTCATCGCGCCCAATGGCGAAACCCGCTACAGCGTGCTCGATGGCGCGCTGCGCCGCGAGCGCTTTCAGGCATGGCTGGGAGAGGATGTGCTTAATGCGCTGAAGCAGCGGCTACAGCAGAGCGACGGCAAGGCGATAGCGCGGCTGGTGCGCGTGGGCGATGGGCTGGCGCTGCTCGGCGCCGCATGGATCACCCCCGGCGGCGATAGCAGCGTAAAAATAGCAGCGGGTCCGCCCTCAATCATGATTTTTGTCGATCGTCTGACGCCCGCCAAGCTGGAAAGCGCGGGCGCGGAGTATGGCATACAAAAACTCAGCTACGCCGACGCGCCGCCCGAGGGCGCAGGCGAGCATGACCGCTATCTCGCGTCGGCGCTGGGCGGTGCCGTGACGCTGAAATGGCAGAGCGACAATCCCGGCGGCGCGCTGCTTACCTGGCTGCTGCCGCTGCTGGTGCTGCTGATGTTCGCCACGTTTATTAGCGCCAGCATGCTGATGCGCAACGCGCTGCGCAAAGCGCGCCATAGCGATGTCAGTACTTTTCTGCTGGAGCAGAGCCAGCAGGCGCTGGCCGCGAGTGAACAGCGCTTTCGCGACGTAGCGGAGAGCACCACCGACTGGATTTGGGAAGCGGACGCGCAGCTGCGCTTTACCTGGATCTCCGGACGTTTTTCCGCCGTCACCGGCTACCATAGCCAGGACTGGCTGCAGCAGCCGCTGCACGCTTTTCTGCTCGACGACGGTGACCTCCCGCAGCGGCTGACGCAGCGGGAACTGTCCGGCGAGCCGCTGACGCTGCTGCGCTGCCGCTACCGATCCGCGCAGCAGCATATCCGTTTCTGCAACCTTACGCTGCGTCCCGTTACCCTGCCGCAGGGGAAAAAAGGCTATCGCGGCACCGCCACCGACGTCACGCTGGAGGTGGAAGCCGAGGCGCGCGTGCGCTATCTCTCGCAGTTCGACGAGCTGACCGGATTGCCCAACCGCGCGCAGATGAACGCCTGCCTGGCGGGCAAGCTTAGCGACGCGCTGCATAACGATCGCCCGCTGGCGGTGATAATGATCGATCTGGATAAATTTAAGCCGGTCAACGATCTCTACGGCCACGCGGCCGGCGACAGCGTGCTGCATGAGGTTTCCCTGCGCTTTAACGCCTGCCTCAAGGATGCCGGGATGACCGCTCGTCTCGGCGGCGACGAATTTGTGATGATCGTTTCCGATATCCACAGCCAGCAGGCGATCGGCGAGTTGTGCAGCCGTATCATCGCTCAAATCAATTTGCCCTTCGCCATCAACGGTAGCGACGTCTTTATCGGCGCCAGCATGGGGATTGCGCTGGCGCCGCAGGATGGCAACGACCCTGGCGAGCTGCTGCGCTATGCGGATATCGCGCTCTATAAAGCGAAAAATACCGGGCGCAACAACTGGGTGTTTTATCAGCGTGACATGGGAGAGAAGATCGTACAGCGGCGCGAAATGGAGCGCGAACTGCGCGAGGCGATCCACACCAACCAGCTGCAGCTCGCCTGGCAACCGCGCTACGACGTCCGAGCCGCGCGCGTCACCGCCGTAGAGGCGCTGGTGCGCTGGCATCACGGGCAGTACGGCGTCTTGATGCCCGATCAGTTTATCCCCCTGGCGGAAGAGACCGGGCTGATTGGCGCGCTGAGCGACTGGGTGCTGCTGCGCGCCTGCGAAGACACGCACCGCGACCTGCCAGGCCTGGCAGTGTCGGTCAACCTTTCCGCGGTGGAGTTCAGCGATAAAGGCCTGCCGCGGCGTATTCGCGCCGCGCTGGATGCCACCGGCCTGCCGAGCAGTCGGCTGGAGATTGAGGTAACGGAAAACGCCATGCTCCAGGATCCCGAAACCGCCCTTGAGGTGATGCAGGCGCTCAAGGCGCTGGGGGTGAAGTTTTTAATCGACGACTTCGGCACCGGTTACGCCTCGCTGAACTACCTGCGCACCTTTCCGTTCGACGGCATTAAAATTGATAAATCTTTTATCTTTCCGCTGAACGACTCTTCGCAGGCGCGGCAGATTGTCGAGAACATGGTCGGGCTCGGCAAGGCCTACGCCCTGAGCGTGACCGCAGAGGGGGTTGAAACCGCCTTGCAGATGGAGCAGCTCAAACTGATGGAGTGCGACGGGCTGCAGGGCTACTACCTTGGCAAACCTCAGCCGCTGGCGCAGATCGCGGAAACCTACTGCGCTGCGCCAGCCTCGCTGTAGCGATCAGACGCCGCGCCGCGCCTGGTTGCGTCCGCCATGCTTCGCCAGATAGAGCGCCTCGTCTGCTTTTTCGATCAGCGCCTGAGGTTCAGGACGCTCGCTTTCGGGCAGAAAGGTGGCGCACCCCGCGCTCAGCGTGACGTGCGCGGCGATGGAGGAGGAGTCATGGGGAATATTGCTTGCGCTGACTGCCTTCACCGCCGCGTTAGCGATGTTCAGCGCATCCGATCCTGAGGCACCCGGCAGGATAATGGCGAACTCTTCGCCGCCGTACCTTGCCACTTTGTCGCTGCCGCGCAGCGGCAGCCCTGCCAGAGCGCTGGCGACCGCTTTCAGACAGGCGTCGCCAGCCACGTGGCCGTAGGTATCGTTGAAGCGCTTGAAGTAGTCGATATCCATCAAAATCAGCGACACCTGCTGGTTGTGCTCCGCCGCGTCGAGCAGGCTCTGCTGCAGGAAATGGTCAAACTGGCGGCGGTTCGCCAGGCCGGTCACGCTGTCGGCATGCGCCAGATTCTCCAGCGAAAGATTCACCGCCGTCAGCTCATCGCGCAGGCGGGTCAGCTCCTGCTGATAGCGCAGGCTGCGTCGCACCTGGCTAAGGATACAGGCGCCAAGCACGCCAATTCCCGCCAGCAGCGCCAGATCGAGCAGCACATTCTCTACCTGCCCTATAATCCAGCTTCGCAACAGGTTCTGTTTATCGTAGCCTGCCGCCACCACCAGCCCGTAACGCTCGGAGCGGGCAAAACCGAAAATGCGCGCCTGGCCGTCCAGCGCGGCGCGCCACTGGCCACTCCCCTTGTCGGCACTGGCGAGCATCGTCTGAAAGAGGTGGCTGGAGGAGAGATTTTTGCCGATATAGCTGTCCGGCATCGGCCGCGCGTAGAGGACGGTGCTGTCCGCCAGCATCAGCACCAGCACATCCTGCGCCCCCAGTTCATAGTAGCTGTAATAATGACGAAAATAGTCGACGCGGATGGTGGCCAGCAGTACACCATTAAAACCGCCGGAGGCGTCGTTGACCCGCAGTGACACCGGGATCACCAGATCGCCAGTGCTTCGGCTGCGGATCACCGGACCGATATGAACGCTGTCGCGCGCATTCATACGGTGGTAGCGGAAATATTCGCGGTCGGCGTTATTGATGTGTGCCGGGATTTGCCGTGCCGATGTGGCGATCCACTTGCCCTGGGCGTCGTAGTAAAACAGCCCATGCAGCTGGGGCAGTCGGCTCGCCAGCTCCTGCATGGTCTGGCTGAGGGCGCCGCCGTTAACGCCAGTGGCGATTTCGCTTATCAGCTGATGCTGCACTTCGCGCAGTGACAGCTCCGCCTGCAATATGGTGTCGTCCGCCTGACGCGCCTGAGAAAGAGAAAGGTTTACCGCCATCTGTTCAGACTGGATCACCGTGTCGCGCCAGGCTTCGCGCATCGTCCACAGGTTAAGGCCGGTCACCGCCAGCGTCAGCAGCAGCCCGGCCAATGCGATGCTCTGGGGTAGCGAACGGTTTATCGATGTTGCCCGCTCGCTTCTCCTTTTTAGTTTCATGTCCCGCCTCTTTGAAATGCTTGTAATAAGTTAAGCACATGGAGGCATTCCAGCGCAGACGGCGAAGCGGATCCGCGCCGGAAAAATATTTATCGCCGCCGCGTTTATCTTTTAAGCAACCTAATCACCTTTCTAAACAAAATATTCACATATCATTACGTTAACGGATAAGTGGCTAATTCCATGGGCCTTCCTCTGTGACTAAGCGGAACGGCAAATAAAACAACATTTTATGCTGTATCAATTTCACGGCAACAGGTTCAGACTGTACATTCATCCACTGCCGCAGGCGGTGGCTACTCGCTCTCCGCTCAAGGACAGCATATGACCTATTCGTCTGAAACCATCTGTGCCATATCAGGCTCCTCTCTTCATAACCTGAAGCGCTGGTACCGAAGCGGCCTGATCCATAAAAAGCCATCCGGTTCCGACTGGACTGATGCTCAGCTGCAGGAGGTGATGGAGATGACCCGCCTGACAAGCCAGGGGGCGACGCTGCGTGAGATCAAAATCGCGCAGGCTGGCGCGTACCCTGTGCGCACCGGCGGTTGGGCGGCTCGTCGTGGCGACATGCTCTGGCAGCTCGAATTTGGCAGCGAGCAGTCGCTGGCGGTGCTGCTGCGTAAGTTCGCGAGCAACTTTACCGGCGACGATTTCGTATTACGGCTGTTAGTGCCGCTCAATCAGTGGCTGCAACATGATACGCGCGCAGGTGCCTTCCGCCGTATGGAACGCTTTCACCAGCTGATCATCACCCATGCGGGATCCGTGACGCGCAACGCCACCCGCGCCGCCGCCATTCCGCTGCTGCTGGAAAAGGTCAGTGAGAAGAACCAGACCGATATCTGGCTGGAAGCGATCAGGCTCAGCGGTCAGGGCTTCTGCGTAGAAGTGCGTGCCTCCAGCGACCTTCTCTCATCCATAAGCCCGCACCAGCACCATCTTTACTGGTGCGGCGCCGGCCTGACAGAGAGGCTGCATCAGCACTATCTGACACGACTGAATGATGGCCATCCGGTTCTGCTGTGCGGGCCCGATCGCCGCGTACACCATTTATACCCGCAACTGCCTGCGGCTGCCTGAGCGGCCGCCCGCTTCTTCCCCCCTCTGCCTCCTGCCGACGCGTAATCAGCCCGCAACGATTACACTTACTGAGTCCCTTTCATCAGGAGGTTACTATGTCTCAGCTTTCTCTTCGCTATCGTCTGGGCGATGATGAGGTCGGCCGCGTCGGTTACGGCGCGATGCAGCTTGCTGGCCCCGGCGTTTTTGGCCCGCCAAAAGATGAAGCGCGCGCGATGCAGGTGCTGCGCGACGCCATCGCCGCTGGCGTTCGCCATATCGACACCAGCGATTTTTACGGCCCGCACCTGACGAATCAGCTGATTAAAAAAGCGCTGCATCCCTACCCGGAAGATTTAATTATCGTGACCAAAGTGGGTGCGCGTCGCGATGAGAAAGGCGGCTGGCTGCCCGCTTTTTCGCCGGACGAGCTGGTCAGCGCGGTAGAGGATAACCTGCGCAATCTCGATCTCGGCGTACTGGAAGTGGTGAATTTACGCAGCATGATCAACCCGCAAAAACCGGCAGAAGGTTCTCTTGAGCCGCAGCTCAAAGCGCTTATCTCGCTCAAGGAGCAAGGGGTCATCCGCCATATCGGGCTGAGCAACGTCACGGCGCGTCAGGTAGAAGAGGCGCAGCAGCTTACCGAGATTGCCTGCGTGCAGAACCTGTACAACCTCGCCAACCGCGGGGATGACCCGCTGATCGACAAGCTTGCCGCCCAGGGCATTCCCTACGTGCCCTTCTTCCCGCTCGGGGGCTTTACGCCGCTGCAGTCCACCCAGCTCACCCAGGTGGCGCAGCAGCTCAACGCCACGCCGATGCAGGTGGCGCTCGCCTGGCTGCTGCAGCGCTCGCCCAATATCCTTTTAATCCCTGGCACCTCGTCGCCGGAGCATCTGCGCGAAAACCTGGCGGCGGCGGAGTTGACGCTGACGGATGACGCGCTGGCGGTGCTGGATGATATCGGCAATAAAAAGGGCCGCTGACGCGGCCCCCCTCCCTTTTTTCTACGCCGTTTTAGCGCAGCGCGCCTGAGGTTTCTACAGGCGCCTCGCATCGCTCCAGCGCTATCGGGATGCTTTTATAGGCCGGGATGCCGCTTTCGGTATCGTGACTGTCGAGCGGCACCATCACGTTGGCCTCAGGGTAGTAAGCCGCGACCGAACCCGGCGCCATGTCATACACCACCACCATGAGGTTATCGAGACGCCGCCCTGTGCGGTTACCCTGCGGATCGAGCGCCACCATATTCACCCTATCGCCGACGCGGAACTGCCGTTTCTCCGCCTCCTCCGCCGCCATAAACAGCACATCGCGTCGACCGGTGACGCCGCGATAGCGGTCGTTCAGGCCATAGAGCGTAGTGTTGTACTGGTCATGGCTGCGCAGCGTGGTCAGCACCAGGTCGTGGCAGATTAGCGAGCGGGGATCTTCATTGATGCCCTGCATCACTTTGAACTGCGCTTTGCCGCTCGGCGTCAGCCATTTGCGCTGCGAGGCTGCCACCGGCAGCCGGAAGCCGCCCGGCGTCAGAATGCGGTTGTTGAAATCGTCGAAGCCGGGGAAAACCGCCTCGATGGCGTCGCGGATAAAGCTGTAGTCGCCCACCATTTTGTCCCAGTCGACGCGCGAGTTGCGCAGCGTCGCTTTCGCCAGCCCGGCGACCAGCGCTGGCTCCGATTTGAGATGCGGCGAGGCGGGTTTCAGCGTGCCGCGCGAGGCGTGCACCATCGACATCGAATCCTCTACCGTGACGCTCTGCTCGCCCGACGCCTGGCGATCGATCTCGGTGCGGCCCAGCACCGGGAAGAGATAGTTATGCTTGCCGAGCAACAGGTGCGAGCGGTTAAGCTTGGTGGCCATATGCACCACCAGGTCGAGCTTGCGCATCGCCTCGAAAGTCACCTGCGGATCGGAGATCGCCTCCGCCAGATTGCCGCCCAGGCAGAGCAGCGCCTTCGCTTTGCCGTCGCGCATCGCCTGTATCGCCGCTACCGCGCCGTGCCCGTGTTTCTGCGGCGGCCTAAAGCCAAAGACCTTTTCGATATTGTCCAGCATCCACTGCGGCGGAATTTCGGTGATGCCGACGGTGCGATCGCCCTGAACGTTGGAGTGACCGCGTAACGGACAGATGCCCGCGCCGCGCTTGCCGATGTTGCCGCGCATCAGCAGCAGGTTGGCGATCTGCTGGACGTTCTGGGTGCCATACTGGTGCTGGGTAATGCCCATGCCGTAGCAGATAATGGTGCGCTCCGACGCCGCGTAGAGATGGGCGATATTTTGAATTTCCTCCAGCGTCATGCCAGAGACTTTCAGAATATGCGGCCACTCCGTCGCCTCAAGATCCGCCTTCAGCGCGGCAAACCCTTCGGTGTGTTCGTTAATAAAGCTGTCGTCGATCACGCCCGGCTCGCCCGCCGCCAGCGCTTTTTCATGCATCGACAGCAGCGTCTTCATCACGCCTTTCAGCATCGCCGCGTCGCCGCCGACGCGCACTTTGTAATAGGTGGACGCCAGCTGCGTCGACCCCATCGACAGCATCTCAATCGGGCTTTGCGGCGAGGTAAAACGCTCCAGGCCGCGCTCGCGCAGCGGATTGATCGCCACGATGGTTTTGCCGCGCTTCGAGACGTCGCGCAGGGTCGCCAGCATGCGCGGATGGTTGGTGCCAGGGTTGTGGCCGATACAGAGCACCAGATCGCAGTGATCGAAGTCCTCCAGCTCCACCGTGCCCTTGCCGACGCCGATCGACTGCGGCAGGCCAACGCTGGTCGGTTCATGGCACATGTTGGAGCAGTCGGGAAAATTGTTGGTGCCATATTCGCGTGCGAAGAGCTGCCAGAGAAAGGCCGCTTCATTGGAGGCGCGGCCGGAGGTGTAGAATTCGACGCTGTCGGGATCCTCATAGCTGCGCAGCAGCGCGCCGATTTCGTTCAGCGCCGTCTCCCATTCGATGGGCTGATAGGTATCGCTGGCCGCGTCATATTTCATCGGGTGGGTCAGACGCCCTTCGCCCTCCAGCTCAAGGGCGCTGCGCTGCCAGAGTTCGCTCACGGTGTGCGCGGCAAAAAATTCCGGCGTGGTGCGCTTGCTGGTCGCCTCCCAGGAGACCGCTTTGGCGCCGTTTTCGCAAAATTCAAACGAGGAGCGGTGCTGCGGATCGGGCCAGGCGCAGCCTGGACAGTCAAACCCTTCCGGCTGGTTAACTTTGAACAGCGCAATCACATCCTGCTTAACGGACATCTGGCCGCGAATCGCATCCGCTACCGCTTTGAGCGCGCCCCAGCCGCCTGCCGAACCGCCATAAGGCGCAATACCCATACTACTGTTTTGTTTTTTCATACGACCTTGCTCTCCAGTGCTTATTCTTTTTAGCGTAGGCGAGCAGATCCTGCGTGCGGCGGCGGCGGTGCTAAAGATGTTAAATTTATTCTTTCAGGATGTTACCGCGTCTCGCATAGCAGGATCGCCGAGTGCGAGATAGTCGATGCGGTAGTGCTCACCCGGCCCCCCTGCATCAGCGGCAAAATCGACCTGAAGCAGCGACTGGGCCGAAATATCCCAGCCCACCAGCGCGGCACCAGAGTCTATTGCGGCAAGATCGCTATAGGGCGCAGCGCCGCAAAGTGTGCGTCGAGCAGCGTGGCCACCGGCGGCGTTTTCACCCCCAGCCAGCTTTGCATCACTGGCCAGCCGAAATCCTCCGTCAGCCTGGCGAAGCCAGCGCTCTGCAGGAAGTCGATCATTCCGGCGCTGTCGCGCCAGAGATAGAGCGGCGCGTAGCTGTCCGCCCTGGCACCCTCATCGCGTCGCGCATAGAGATAAGCCTTGAATACCAGGTCGGGAAAGCCGTCGAGCTTTGCGCCGTTCTCCGCGATGCGCCGCTCGATAATCGCCATGTCGTAATCGGCGGGCAGCGTAAAGCGGTAGTGCATCAGGATCATCGCGCCTCCCCGGCGAGCATTTCGCCCTTGCTGAAGCTCCAGTCGCCTGCGGTGTTGAACTGGATCACTATCATCACGTCGTCGGGTGGGACAGCGAGTTGTGCGGCCAGCCGCTGTGTCAGCGTGCGGCAGAACGCCGCCTTCTGCGCTGTCGAGCGCGGCTTTCCGGCCAGCAGCGTAAAGAGGATGAAATCGTCGCTGCGTCCGCCGCTCAGGTAGTGCGGGTCATAAATGCGCTGCGCTGCAGGCAGCTTCTCCACGATTTGAAACCGGTCATGCGCCGGAACGTCGAAGGTCTCGACCAGCGTGCGGTGGAGGATGTCGGAAATGTGCGCGATGCGCGCCTCGCTGGTGCCATCGCACAGCGTAATGCGGGTCAGCGGCATGATGTTTTCTCCTCGGCCCGATCGTCTTCAGGCAACGTTTCTTCAGGTAAATAGTGCAGCGCAGTCACAGCGGCAGGCCAGCCGGCATAGAACGCCAGATGCGTAAAGGCTTCGCTGAGTTCGCTGCGGCTCAGGCCGTTTTCAGCGGCGAAGCGCATATGCCAGCCGAGCTGTTTCTCGCGCCCCAGCGCGGCCAGACAGGCCAGGGTAATCAGGCTGCGTTCGCGCGGCGTCAGAATGTCGCGCTGCCAGATATCGCCAAACAGCAGGCTGTGGGTTATCTCCGCCAGCTTTGGCGACGCCTGCTGAAGGTTCTCTTTGTCGAGTGTGGTGCTCATGGTCGCTTCCTCGTGATTTATCGCTCATCTGAAGTGTCGCCTTCTGCTACCATCCTGAAAATCAAATTATTCAGCACGGGTAATCCCGAAAATCAGGACGGTATGAACAAACTTCCAGTTTCTCTCGATATGGATGCGCTGCGCAGCTTTGTAACGGGCATTGAATGCGACAGCTTTGCGCTCGCCGCCCAGCGGCTCTGCCGCTCAACCTCCGCCGTCAGCGCGCAGCTCAAAAAGCTGGAAGCGCAGTGCGGTACCGAACTGGTGGTGAAACAGGGGCGCAAACTGGCGCTGACGCCCGCTGGCGAGAGGCTGCTGAGCTACGCGCGCCGCCTGCTGGCGCTCAACGATGAAGCGCAGCGCGCCATGCGCGGCGAGCTGCTGCAGGGCGAGCTGCGTATCGGCATGCAGGAAGATTTTGGCGAATCGCTGATGCCCGCGCTGCTCGGCCAGCTCGCTGGTCAGCATCCGGGTCTCAATATCACGGCGCGCATAGACCGCAACCGCGCGCTGCGTCAGGCGGCGATAGAGAAGCAGCTCGATATCGCGCTGCTGTGGCAGCCCGAGCAGGCGCTCGATGAGAGTGCGTTCCTGGGGGAGTCTCCGCTGGTGTGGATCGCCTCGCCGCAGAAAGAACTCAGGACGCTGCTGGCGGGCGGCGAACCTTTACCGCTGGTGATGTTTGACGCGCCCTGCCAGATGCGATCCCGCGCCATCGCCGCGCTGGATCGGGCAGGTATTCCGTGGCGCGTCGTCTTTACCAGCCCGAGCCTGAGCGGCATCTGGGCGGCCGTACAGGCGGGCCTCGGCATCACGCTGCGCTCGCCCATCGGGCTGCCGCACAGCCTGCATATCCTGGACGGGACGCTGCCTGCGGCGGGCCGTATCGGCATTACGCTGTGGCAGAACCGCAGTCTGGATGCGCAGGCGCAGCGCCTGCTGCATGACGCCGTTTCCGCTATGCTGCTTCCTTCGCTGCTGCGCTAAAAATTCCCGCTTTAAAAAATTTAGTTTAAATATGTTTCCGGCACGTAAGGTTAAGTCTTTTATATAACTTAACCTTCGCGCTGCGTATTAATTTATGGGGTGATAATTTTCATCGCGTCATTTGTTTAATACGTCAACAAAAAGCGCCTTTAATGGCCTGTTTCCTCTCCGGTTAGCGTTTTTTACTGCGGTTAAGCTCACCGGCAACGTTGCGCCGTCACACTGTCTTAACACAGGCGTCATCAGGCCCGCGCATGCTTTACGGTCAGGTCGTAAGGCAGGCACAGCTGATTATAAATAAGCGCGAACAAATCTAAACAAAATAAAAGATTGAGCCCGAATCGCAAAAGCTCTATATTGGCCGCGCCTAAAATCAGGTAACCCGAATTTTTAACATTCATTCAACTGCGGCACAGACGATTGCCCCGGTTGTAGGAGAGATATGATGACGGATAAAGTCCGTATTGATTCTTTAGATGCCACTTCAAACGCAAACAATGAAACCTATTTGGCCCGTCAGGCTGAGTTCGAATCAAACGTCAGAAGTTATCCCCGCAAGTTACCGTTAGCGATCACCCAGGCGAAAGGCGTATGGATCACCGACGCCGACAATAAAGAGTACCTCGACTGCCTGGCCGGTGCGGGTACGCTGGCGCTGGGTCACAATCATCCTGACGTGCTGCAGAGCATCCAAAATGTCATTACCAGCGGCTTGCCGTTACATACTCTCGATCTGACAACGCCATTAAAAGATGCGTTCTCTGAATATCTGCTGTCGCTGCTGCCTGGTCAGGGCAAAGAGTACAAACTGCAGTTCACCGGCCCGTCCGGCGCGGACGCGGTTGAAGCGGCGATCAAGCTGGCGAAAAAAGCCACCGGTCGTTCAGGCGTTATCGCCTTCTCCGGCGGCTACCACGGCATGACCCACGGCGCGCTCTCCGTCACCGGCAACCTGTCGCCGAAAGAAGCGGTCAACGGCATGATGCCTGAAGTCCAGTTTATGCCTTACCCGCACCTCTACCGTTGCCCGCTAGGCATTGGCGGTGAAGCGGGCGTGAAAGCGCTGACCTACTACTTCGAAAACCTGATCAACGACGTGGAAAGCGGCGTGCGCAAACCTGCGGCGGTGATCCTGGAAGCGGTTCAGGGCGAAGGCGGCGTGAACCCGGCGCCAGCCGAGTGGCTGCAGCGCATCCGTAAAGTCACCGAAGAGCACGGCATTCTGCTGATCATCGACGAAGTGCAGGCGGGCTTCGCGCGCACCGGCAAATTCTTCGCCTTCGAGCACGCCGGCATTCAGCCAGACATTATCGTGATGTCGAAAGCCGTCGGCGGCGGCCTGCCGCTCGCCGTGCTGGGCATTAAAAAGCAGTTCGACGCCTGGGCGCCGGGTCACCATACCGGCACCTTCCGCGGCAACCAGCTGGCGATGGCGACCGGCCTCACCACGCTGAAGATCCTGAAAGAGCAGAACATCGCCGACAAAGTGGCGCAGCAAGGCGAGTGGCTGAAAGGCAAACTGGCCGAGATGCAACATCGCTTCCCGGTGATCGGTCACGTCCGCGGCCTGGGTCTGATGATCGGCATCGAGATCGTCAAGCCGAACGAAGCCAAAGACCAGTTGGGCTGCTATCCGGCGGACGGCGATCTCTCTGCGCTGCTGCAGAAGAAGTGCTTTGAAGCGGGCCTGATCCTCGAGCGCGGCGGCCGTCACGGCTGCGTGCTGCGTCTGCTGCCTTCCCTGCTGATCACTGACCAGGAGCTGGACGTGTTCCTCGACAAGTTCGAGCAGGCGCTGCTGGCCGCTGGCGTGCAGCCGGTTTAAGTGGAGCGGAATGCGATCATGTCTGAATTAAATCCGATCCTGGCGGGCTCGGCGCAGAGCATCGAAGCCTACCAGCAGGTTATTGAGCAGAGCAGCAAAGCCGTCGTCGAGTGGCTGAAGCAGCCTGAAATGTATCAGGGCAAAACTGTCGCGGAACTGCGCGAGCGTATCGCGCTGGACTTCAACCCGACCGGCCTGGGCAACCAGGCCGCCATCGAGCGCGCGGTTGAGTTCTTCCTGAAAGACAGCCTGGCGGTGCATCATCCGCAGTGCGTGGCGCATCTTCACTGCCCAAGCCTGGTGGTCAGCCAGGCGGCGGAAGTGCTGATCAACGCCACCAACCAGAGCATGGACTCCTGGGACCAGAGCCCGTCGGCGACCATCATCGAGATGAAGCTGATCGAGTGGCTGCGCGCCCAGGTTGGCTATGAAGCGGGCGACGCGGGCGTGTTCACCAGCGGCGGTACGCAGAGCAACCTGATGGGCCTGATGCTGGCGCGCGACGCGTTCTTTGCGCGTCAGGGCCACTCTGTTCAGCAGGATGGTCTGGTGGGCGACCTGCGCAAGCTGAAGGTGTTCTGCTCCGAAAACGCGCACTTCTCCGTGCAGAAAAATATGGCGCTGCTCGGCCTGGGCTACCAGTGTGTAACCCAGATTAAAACCGACGAATACGCGCGTATGGATGTGACCGATCTGGCAGAGAGGATTGCCCAGGCGAAAGCCAACGGCGATCAGATTCTGGCGATTGTCGCTACCGCAGGCACCACCGACGCCGGCGCTATCGATCCGCTGCGCGACATCGCCGCGCTGGCGGCCCAGAACCAAATCTGGGTGCACGTCGATGCGGCATGGGGCGGCGCGCTGCTGCTGTCGGAGAAATATCGCGACTATCTGGACGGCCTTGAGCTGGTGGATTCTGTTACCCTGGACTTCCACAAGCAATATTTCCAGACCATCAGCTGCGGCGCGTTCCTGCTGAAAGACGCGGCGAACTACGAGCTGATGCGTTATCAGGCGGCTTACCTGAACTCTGAGTTCGACGAAGAGGCGGGTGTGCCAAACCTGGTGTCTAAATCGCTGCAGACCACGCGCCGTTTCGACGCGCTGAAGCTGTGGATGGGCCTGGAAGCGCTGGGTCAGAAGCAGTACGCGGCGATCATCGATCACGGCGTTACCCTCGCCCAGCAGGCGGCGAAATATATCAGCGCCCATCCGCTGCTGGAGCTGGTGATGAAGCCGCAGCTGGCGAGCGTGCTGTTCCGCTTCCATCCGGAAAGCGGCTGTCACGATCTGGCTGAAACTGCGCTGCTGAATCAGCGGATTGGCGACGCGCTGCTGGAATCGGGCCGCGCCAACGTCGGCGTAACTGAGCACAACGGCGTGACCTGCCTGAAGCTGACGCTGCTTAACCCTACCGTGACGCTGGAAGATGTAAAAGTCCTGCTGGCGCTGGTTGAGAAAACCGCGAAGCCGCTGGTGGGTTAAACTCTACCAGGCATAAGCGAAAGCCGATAACGCAGGTTATCGGCTTTTTTATTGGGAAGAAATTACTCTTTCAGTGATGCGCCGTGGGTGGCGATCACCTCTTTATACCAGTTAAAACTTTTCTTGCGGCTGCGCGCCAGCGTGCCCATTCCGCTGTCATCACGGTCAACATAGATAAAACCGTAGCGTTTGGAAACTCAGCTTTTGATGCGCTGACCAGATCGATAGGTCCCCAGCTGGTATAGCCCATAACCTCAACGCCGTCTTCAATCGCTTCCCGCACCTGCACCAGGTGGTCGTTCAGGTAGCAGATACGATAATCATCCTTCACTACGCCATTGGCATCGGGGGTGTCCTTCGCGCCAAGTCCGTTTTCCACAATAAACAGCGGCTTTTGATAGCGATCCCACAATACATTCAGCAGCGTACGCAGGCCAAGAGGATCAATCTGCCAGCCCCACTCTGAGCTGGCAAGATGCGGGTTGGGCACCATGTTCAGCACATTTCCACGCTTCTGCTGATGCAACGCTTTATCCGCGGTCACGCAGCCCGTCATGTAGTAGCTAAAGGAGATAAAATCGACGGTTGTTTTCAGCGCCTCGTCGTCAGCGTCAGTGAACTGAAGCTGAATGCCGTTATCGCGGAAAAAGCGCAGCATATAGCCGGGGTAGGCTCCCCGGCACTGTACGTCGCCGAAGAATTGCCAGCTCCGGTTTTCCTGCATCGCTTCAAATACGTCTTCCGGCTTGCAGGTCAGGGGATACATCAGCCCCCCGAGCAGCATGTTGCCGATTCTGGCGTCCGGAATAATTTCGTGGCAGGCCCTCACCACACGAGCACTGGCAACCAGCTGATGATGAATAGCCTGATAAATCTCACTTCTGCTGCTGCCCGCCGGTAAACCGACGCCGGTCAGCGGTGCATGCAAGGACATGTTGATTTCGTTAAAGGTCAGCCATAGCTTGACCTTGTTTTGATAGCGTGTGAACAGCGTACGGGCATAGCGTTCAAAGAAGTCAATGGTTTGACGATTACCCCAGCCACCATAGCGTTTTACCAGCTCCCACGGCATTTCATAGTGGGACAAGGTGACCATTGGCGTAATGCCACAAGCGGCCAGTTCGTCAAGTAAACGGTCGTAATAGGCCAGACCCGCTTCGTTTGGCTGCTGCTCGTCCCCGTTGGGAAAAATACGCGTCCAGGCCAGGGAGATGCGCAGGCAGCTAAAGCCCATTTCAGCAAAAAGGCTGATGTCTTCCGGATAACGGTGATAAAAATCGATGGCAACATCCTTAATGGTGCTGTCACCCGCCACGCGCTCCACTACGGGACCAAAGATACCCTGTGGCTGGACGTCTGACGTGGATAAGCCTTTACCCTCTTCCATGTAAGCGCCTTCTACCTGATTTGCGGCTAGCGCGCCGCCCCATAAAAAATTCTTTGGAAACGTCTTCATGAGGTTCTCCTGTTATTGATGACGTAGGCTGAGTAACGGTGCGCCGATGTCAACGGAGGTGCCCGCCACGGTCGCCACGTCACTGTACTGGTCGCTGTTGCTGATGATGATGGGTGTTGTCAGGTCGTATCCGGCATCAATAATGGCCTGGCGATCAAACTCCAGCAGAAGGTCACCCGGCTGCACCTTGTCGCCCACCTTCACGCAGGCGGTGAAAAACCGGCCGTCGAGCTTCACCGTGTCGATTCCGACATGGATCAAGATTTCAATACCGCTATGACTGAGCAGGCCGATGGCGTGTTTGGTCTGGAAGAGAGAGGCCACTTCACCTGCAAACGGGGACACTACTCTATTAACGGAGGGAATAATCGCGACGCCTTTGCCTAAAAGCCCGCTGGCAAAGGCGGTATCGGGCACGCGATGAAGCGCCACAACAGCGCCCGACATCGGAGAGAGCACATCATTTTCACCGGCAGCTTTTGGCACCGCCGTCTTCTGTGCTGCCTGAGCCGACATCCCCGCCATCAGCGTCAGGCCACAGCTCAGCACCAGCGCGACCAGAGTGCCGATAATGCCGCCCCAGAGCGTAGCATCCACACCGTGCGGTGGAATTTCCTGGGCAATGGTAAAGATATTGGCGAAGCCGAAGGAATAAGCGCGGGTATCGCTAAAGCCGACAATCGCCCCGCCGATAGCGCCTGCGACACAGCCCCAAAAAAACGGACGACGCAGCGGGAGGTTAACAGCGTAGACCGCAGGCTCAGTAATACCGAAAACCCCTGACGCGACGGACGAACCTGCCAGCATCTTGAGCCGTGCATCGCGAGTACGCAGAAAAACCCCTAGCGCCGCACCGACCTGGCCGAACACGGCAGGCAGCAGCATCGGCAGCATGGAGTCATTACCGAGCACCGCCAGGTTGTTGATCATCAGCGGCACCAGTCCCCAATGCAGGCCGAAGATCACGCACACCTGCCACAGCGCGCCTAATGCCGCCCCTGCCAGCCACGGCGCCAGTGTGAAAATCCACTGATAGCCATGCGCAAGCGTTTGACTTAGCAAGGTCGCCAGCGGCCCGATCGCCAGGAAGGTTAGCGGTACGGTGACGCCTAAGCAGATCAGCGGGGCGAAGAAGTTTTTCATTGATGGCGGCAGCAGCGCCGTACTCTTTTTTTCCAGCCAGCAGCTCACCCAGGCCGCAAGGATGACTGGGATCACTGACGAACTGTAATTGAACCAGGTGATTGGGACACTGAGAAACGTATCTGCCAGCGCCCCTGTCTGCTGGCTGGCATTGAACGCATCAATCATCATCGGATGGGTAAGCGCCCCACCGATTACCATGGTGATAAAGGGATTGCCGCCAAATTTCATTCCGGCGGTGTAGCCCAGTACCAGCGGAAAGAAGAAGAACAGCGCATCACTTGCGGCGAACCAAATTTTATAGGTGCCGCTGTCCGTGGTCAGCCAGCCGCAGACGACCGCCAGCGCCAGCAGTCCTTTCAGGATGCCGGAGGCCGCCAGCACGCCGAGAAATGGCGTAAAAATGCCGGAGACGAGGTCAATCAGTCGGCCCAGAATGTTGCTCTTTTCCCCCTTATCCTCCTGCGTGCGCGCATCATCCGTCAGCCCTGCTGCAAGACGTACCGCCTGCCAGACGTCGTGAACCTGATTGCCAATGACCACCTGAAACCGGCCGCCGCTTTCGACCACCATGATGACGTCCCTGTTTTTCTTCAGTCCTTCCGCATCTGCTTTCTGGCTATCTTTGAGTTTGAAGCGAAGCCGGGTAGCGCAGTGTACAAGACTGAGGATGTTCTCTTTTCCACCAACGCGATCGAGAATATCCTTCGCTAAAGCCTGGTATTCCATCTCAATATCCTTATGTACGATGCCCTCGGGCAGCAGATTACTTGCTTATGAAAATAAAAAAACCCGAGCGCATCCTTCTTGCGAAGGCCGCGCTCAGGTTTTGCCTGCGTTGTGCAGTAACAATCCGGTTGTTGAGGTTTAATGCCCCTCTTTTCTCACCCGCTCAATATGAATCGCGAGGAACATAATTTCTTCGGTGGTCAGTTCACGCTGATAGCTTTTATGCAGGTGCTGCGCAATTTTATCGGCGCATTGCCAGGCTTTCGGGTAGTTATCTTTTATAGCCGTTTGCAGCGAGACATCGTCATCTTCCACCACGGTGCGGGTTAATATGCGCTGTGCAAAAAACTTCAGGTGGATCACAAAACGCTGATAGCTTAGCGCCTCTTCGTCATATTCGAGTCGCAGCTGGTATTTCACCAACTGAAGGAGTTCCTGCATGATGCGGCTCACCTGCATCACTTCAGGCATTTCACTGTTCAGCTGTGCGGTCACCAGGTGCAGTGCGATAAACCCGGCCTCATCTTCCGCCAGCTCGACATTCAGCCGCCTGGCAATGATGGCCCGCGCCTCCTGCCCCAGCGCGAACTCTCTGGGATAGAGTCGCTTGATATCCCAAAGCAGGACATTATTGATTGCCAACCCTTTATGCTGCCGTTCGATAGCAAAGTAGCAGTGGTCCGTGAGGGTAATATACAAACTCTCCTGCAATTTCCCCAGCCGCTGCGTCGCCAGTTCAATAATGCGGTCACAGGTGGTCATCACCTCCAGCGGAATTTGGCTCAGCAGTTCGCTCAGCCGACGCACCAGTTCATCGCTTTGCAGCGCAAAAACCTTTTCAATCAGCGTGACATCGAGATCTGCACCGACGCGCTTTTGAAAGGCCAGACCTCGACCCATGACGACCTGCTCGCGCCCGCGTTCATCCAGAACGATCACGACATTATTATTAAGAACCTTGGCGATTTTCATGGAAACCTCAGAAACAAAAAAACCTGACTTCCGGCTGATGCCAGAAATCAGGTTTTGCCTGCCTGAGCAGTCACAATCCAGTGGAGGCACTTTATCAGCTGCATTTTCTGCCTCAACGCCCCAGAGATAAAAACGTGAAGTTGATCGGTATTGCCTAAGCAAAATCAAAAAGATATCACGGTTTTTAACTCGGTTACCCAGGCATCCTGCGTTTGTCGTATCCCACTTGGATGATGCCAGTACTGAATGCCCGGCTGGAGTTCCAGCCAGGATACCGGACGGAAGCGGTAGTAAAACTCGCCGTTTAGCGAATGACCTGGCATCAATGCTGCCGACGCGCTGCTCAGCGCGTTAATGTCACGCTGATGGCGTGCATAGTGGCTGCTCATATCAATCCAGGTGAGACCAACGCCCATCCAGTCCGCAGGCCGAGCGTCAAAAAGCCCTCGGTAGCGCAGCGAGGCGGCATACACCTGGTGCATATAGTTGCTTCTCTGATCGGCCAGGCTCATGCTGGCAGACGCGCTTAATCCCCGATTCGCGTCGCCTTTAAGCTGCGTGAGCTGCTGGTTCAGCCCGGCGTACATAAACCCTGTTCGGTGATATTTTTTATAGCCATGCGAATCCGTGGCGCCCGCCCCACCCGATTTACCGCGATAGAGATCGGTTTGCGACGCATTAGTCAACACGACACCGATGTTATAGGCGCCTGGCAGGCCGTTAATGAGCGGACGCGTTTCTATTTCGACCGGCAACAGTATCCCTTTGCTGCCGCTGGTAGACCAGCTCCAGGCATGGCCCTGACTGGAAGCCGCAGGATTCTGCTCCATTACGCCGCCTTTTACGGTGACGCTGGGTGTCACTTTATACGCAAGCGTTGTGCCCCAGGTGTGTACGTTCCAGTTGCTCCAGGTAAGCGAGTTGGCCGACTTCCCGCCACACTGAGAGAGTATCTGGAAATCACAGGGAATAATCTGATCAAAGGTCTGCACCTTATTCATCATCCCGATGCGCCAGGTCAGACGTCGGTCGTCAAAGCTGCGGGAAAAGGTTAGCCAGCCCAGACGCGTGATGGCGTGGCCGCCCCAGCTCTCCTGCGTCAGGTCATTCACGTTAACGCGAGGATCCTGCACGCGTTTAGTGGTGAGGTTGTCATCGTGGTTACGGTTAACAATATTCCCCTCAAGCCGCGCATCCGGTATCCCCGTCCAGCGCTCAAGGTCCTGATTAAAGGTCAGCGCAAACTGATCGATGTAGGCGACATGGGAATTATGGTTATAGCCACCGCCGCCGTTCCAGACTATTTCATTCAGATAGCCAAAGTTAAAAGAAAATCCATTTTTACTCAGCGCTGGACGAATACCGAATATATCGCCGAGAACGGGGGCTGGCGGCGTATCAAAACCTAATACCGTGCTGTTCCACTCCTGAGCGATACTCAATGGGGAAACGAGTAACAACTCAATCGAACACAGTTTATAGCGAGTATTTTTATCCATAATCACACCCTGCAAATCATTATTTATCTCGAAACCGAACGCAGGGGCTTTATCGAAGCCCCTTTTATTATTTAATCTGTTTATTTAACGCCTGTTTCTGCGGCCAGCAGTTTGTTACTGCCCTGAGCGCAAACCCGGTTTTGCCTGTTAAAAAGGCCAGAGCAAAAAAAACCTGAACGCCCTGTACTGGCTGATGCCATAGGGCGTTCAGGTTTTGCCTGTAAACAGTCACAATCCTGACGTGAAAACGGGGAAACCTTAGCATTGTGCTATTGCGATGAAAAGGTGTATTATTTATTTTTTTAAAGATATGTGATTAATTTAACGCTTTTGAATTTTGCATGCGCCTTACTCTTAATATAAATTCGCCTGTCTGGCCTTTAATCTGGTTTTATTGTTCTTCCTGAAATAACCTGGCGATAATTCTTATTTCGGACGAAAAAAAAGCGATAAGCTTTTCCCTTAACGCTCCGGCTATCGGCTAAAGATGCCCAGATTGAGAAAAATTATCGCTCTCATGTCTGCTCTTTTAGATAATCATTTCGCGCTACGCGTGTTGATCAGCAGGGTTCTTTTGACCTTCATTAACGTCAGTATCATTGAAGCCAGCGCCAGCAAAATAAGCACCGCGCTCAGCGCCGCCATGGCGTGAAAACCCGCCAGCCGGAACAGCCAGAGTCCGGCGATGCCGCCGCCAAGAAAAGAGAAAATCGTCGTCAGGTGCGTTTTGAGCTGCTTCTTTTGCGCATGTGCGTTCTTCGACGGATCGCGGCGCAGCATGGCGCTGATGACCGAGGCGAGCGAAATGCCGGCATCGGTCAGCGTGCCGGTAATATGCGTCGCGCGCACGCGTCCGTTAGACAATTGCGTCGAGGTAGAGTTGTGCACGCCCATCAGAAAACCGAGCAGCACCAGCACTTCACGGTTATTGCCGGAGGAGTAGAAAAAGATTTCAAACAGCGAGAGACACAGCAGCGCAATCCCCTCTGCCACCAGCACCTGACAGAAAATGGTACGCAGGTTGTATTTCAGACCGGCGATTACCGCCAGCCGTGCGGTAACCGCGCCCGCCACAAAGGCCAGTAGCAGGCAGCCGAGAAAGGTAAGATCGCGCAGATCGCTGTTATTCACCTCGCTGGAAAGCTGCGAGGTGTTGCCCGACATATGCGAGGGGAAAAAACCAAACGCGCCTAGCGCCATCGCATTCAGCAAACCGGCCGCCGTGGCGAGCCAGACAGCAAGATAGCGGTCTTCGGTGTGGGAACGCTCTCGCTTCATTTTTATTAACATGCACGCTTCACCTTTTATTATTACCTGGCTTAAGCGTAGGGAGAAAGGCGATCCTTGTCACAGCGCCTAATCTAAAAGAGTTAATAAAAATGTTAAGTAAATTAAACAAAGCGGTGTTGATTAAGTTACTGTAAAGACGTGGCGGTGTTACGGAAAAGTCAATCAGCGGCGGGAGCAAAAGTGCGCCAGCCGCAGGCTGGGCTGGCGCAAGGGAAGCATCAGCGACGGGCACGCACGACCTGGTAACGACGGGTAAAATACTCTACCGGCGCGCTCCAGACATGAACCAGACGCGTGAACGGAAACACCAGGAAAATGGTCATGCCGAGGATCAGATGTACGCGGTAAATCCACTCTACCCCATCCAGCCAGTGCGAGGCGTTGCCCTGGAAGGTCACGATCGCCTGTGCCCAGCCAACCAGCTTCATCATGCCCACCCCGTCGAGGTGATGCATAGAGAAGAGAATCGACGACAGGCCCAGGGTGCACTGCACCACCAGTATGCCGAGGATGACGATATCGGCGCGCGTCGAGGTGGCGCGAATGCGCGGGTTCAGCAGGCGACGTTTGAGCAGCAGAAAGCCACCAACCAGCGTCATGATGCCGAACACGCCGCCCGCGCCCATCGCAATTCTCTGCTTGGTGGCGATGGCAAGAAAGGGTTCATACATCCAGTGCGGCGTCAGCAGACCGAACAGATGGCCGAAGAAGATGCCGAGAATGCCGATATGAAATACGTTCGACGCGAAGCGCATGCCTTTTTTGTCCAGCATCTGGCTGGATGAGGCGCGCCAGGTGTACTGGCCATAGTCGTAACGCAGCCAGCTCCCTATCAGGAACACGGTGCCGCACAGGTAGGGATAGATATCAAAGAACAACACGTTTAAATAGTGCATCAGGCTGTTCCTCCAGCAGAGAGATCGAGATAGTGTGGCGCGGTGTCATGGTAAAAGCGCCGCTGATGTTGCTGTTGCGCCGAGCTGTCGCAGGCGCTGTCGTCGATAAACTTCACCTGCTCCTCCTCCCAGACCGCATCCATGGCGGCCGGGGTGTCGTCGCGCGCCTCGCTGGCGACCTGCGCCGCCACGCTTTCGCTGCTCAGCGAACTGTTCGCGACCTTGAGCAGCGTATCGAACAGGGCGCTGAAGTCGCTGTCGCGCTCTTTCAGACGGCCGCCAATCAGAGCCAGAATGGGCGCCACATCCAGCAGGCCCTGCTGCGCCTCCGCTTCCGGCTGCATGCTGAGATATTCCAGATAGAGCGGCAGATAGTCCGGCAGCTCGCGGCAGTTCAGCTCCAGTCCGGCACGCTCATACTGCGCCATCAGATCGACCATCGCCTGACCACGATCGCGCGACTCCGCGTGCACATGCTCAAACAGCAGCAGCGACGTGGCGCGGCCGCGTTCGAACAGCGCGCACCATTCCGCCTGCATATCGAGCGGCGGCGTGCTGAAGTAGCGGTCGATAAAAGGCAGCAGCGCGGGGTGCTGCGCGCTGACTCGCGCGCGCAGCTCCTCCCGCTCCTCCCAGAGCGTCTCGTCGGGATACTCCAGCAGCAGGGCAACCACTTTAATCAGCGCCATTATTCGCCTCCCGCGTTGTCGCCGATATTGATCGCGTCGATACGGCGGCTGTTGAACAGGTTGAATTTGGTGTCGCTACCGTGGCAGCCGTCGCCAAAGGTAAAGCCGCAGCCGTTGCGTTCCGGGAAGGCCTCGCGCGCCAGCTCGCGATGGCTGCTCGGTATCACAAAGCGGTCTTCGTAGTTGGCGATCGCCAGATAGCGATACATCTCTTCGACCTGCGCTTCGCTCAGGCCCACCTCGTCGATGGCGCGGGTATCGGTGACGCCGTCCACGTTCTGCGCGCGTTTGTAGTGGCGCATCGCCATCATGCGCTTCAGCGCACGCAGCACCGGCGCGGTGTCGCCAGCCGTCAGCAGGTTGGCAAGATACTGCACCGGAATACGCAGGCTCTCCACGTCCGGCAACACGCTGCTCTGCGACACCAGCCCGCCCGCGTCGACCACTGACTGGATCGGCGACAGCGGCGGCACATACCAGACCATCGGCAGCGTACGGTATTCCGGGTGCAGCGGCAGCGCCAGCTTCCAGTCCATCGCCAGCTTCCACACCGGCGACGCCTGCGCGGCGTCGATAACGCTTTGTGGAATGCCCTGCTCCAGCGCCTCAGCGATCACCTGCGGATCGTAAGGATCGAGGAAAACGTCGCACTGGCGCTGATAGAGATCGGTTTCATGCTCGGTGCTGGCCGCTTCGGCAATTTTATCGGCGTCATAGAGCAGCACGCCGAGGTAGCGAATGCGGCCAACGCAGGTTTCCGAACAGACGGTCGGCATGCCTGACTCGATGCGCGGATAGCAAAAGATGCACTTCTCCGACTTGCCGCTTTTCCAGTTGAAGTAGATCTTTTTGTACGGGCAGCCGCTGACGCACAGGCGCCAGCCGCGGCATTTGTCCTGATCGATCAGGACGATACCGTCCTCTTCGCGCTTATAGATGGCGCCGCTCGGACAGGTGGCCGCGCAGGCGGGATTGAGGCAGTGCTCGCACAGGCGCGGCAGATACATCATGAAGGTGTTTTCGAACTGGCCGTACATCTCCTTCTGCATCGCGTCGAAATTTTTATCCGCCGAACGCTTGCTGAACTCGCCGCCGAGGATCTCTTCCCAGTTTGGGCCACCGTGGATTTTGTCCATGCGCTGGCCACTGATCAGCGAGCGCGGGCGCGCCGTCGGCTGGCTTTTACCCGCTTTCGCGGTGTGCAGATGCTGATAATCGAAGGTGAAAGGCTCGTAGTAATCGTCGATGCCCGGCACCACCGGGTTGGCGAAGATTTTCATCAGCACTGAGGAGCGGCTGCCGAGGCGCGGCTCCAGCCGTCCTTTGATGTTGCGGATCCAGCCGCCGCGCCATTTTTCCTGATCTTCCCAGGCGTGCGGATAGCCGACGCCCGGCTTGCTTTCTACGTTATTGAACCAGGCATACTCCATCCCTTCACGGCTGGTCCAGACGTTTTTACAGGTGACGGAACAGGTATGACAGCCGATGCACTTATCGAGATTCAACACCATGCCGACCTGAGAGCGGATTTTCATTTTGTCGCCTCCTGTACCTGATCGCGGCCTTCGTCATCCAGCCAGTTCACCTTGTTCATCTTGCGTACCATGATAAATTCGTCGCGGTTAGAGCCGACCGTGCCGTAATAGTTAAAGCCGTAAGCCAGCTGGGCGTAGCCGCCGATCATATGGGTTGGTTTCGGGCAGGTACGCGTGACCGAGTTATGGATGCCGCCGCGCTGGCCGGTTATCTCTGAACCCGGAATATTCATCAGGCGCTCCTGCGCGTGATACATCATGGTCATGCCCGCCGGAACGCGCTGGCTGACCACCGCACGGGCCGTCAGCGTACCGTTGGCGTTAAAGACCTCGATCCAGTCGTTATCCTCGATGCCCAGCTCTTTAGCGTCGATTTCACTCATCCAGACAATCGGCCCGCCGCGCGACAGGGTCAGCATCAGCAGGTTTTCGCTGTAGGTGGAGTGAATACCCCATTTCTGGTGCGGCGTCAGGAAGTTGAGCGCTTTCTCCGGGAAACCGTTAGAGGGAATATGCTCCAGATGCTGCACGCTGCGCGTATCGACCGGCGGACGGTAGGCGCAGAAGGCTTCGCCGAAAGCGCGCATCCACGGATGATCCTGATAGAGCTGCTGGCGGCCGGAGAGCGTGCGCCACGGGATAAGCTCATGCACGTTGGTGTAGCCGGCGTTATAGGAGACATGCTCATCTTCCAGGCCTGACCATGTCGGACTGGAGATGATTTTGCGCGGCTGCGCCTGAATATCGCGGAAGCGGATCTTCTCCTCTTCTTTCGGCCGTGCCAGGTGCGTATGGTCGCGGCCGGTGAATTCGCCCAGTGCCTGCCATGCTTTTACGGCCACCTGGCCGTTGGTTTCCGGCGCCAGCGTCAGAATCACTTCGGCGGCGTCGATAGCGCTGTTGATCATCGGCTGACCTTTGGCGACGCCGTCTGCTTTGGTGTAGTTCAGACGGCGCAGCAGCTCGACCTCTTTATCGGTGTTCCAGCTGATGCCTTTACCGCCGTTGCCCAGTTTCTCCAGCAGCGGTCCCACCGAGGTAAAGCGTTCATAGACGGCGGGATAGTCGCGCTGCACGCTGATAATCTGCGGCGCGGTCTGGCCAGGGATGAGATCGCATTCGCCTTTTTTCCAGTCGCGCACCTCCCCTGCCGCCAGTTCGCCGGGCGAGTCGTGCTGCAGCGGCTGCAGCACCACGTCGGTTTCCTCCGCGAGATGGCCGACGCAGAGTGCTGAGAAGGTTTTGGCGATGCCTTTGTAAATTTCCCAGTCGCTTTTCGATTCCCAGGCGGGATCGACCGCGGCGGAAAGCGGATGAATAAACGGATGCATATCCGAGGTATTCATATCGTCTTTCTCATACCAGGTGGCGGTCGGCAGCACGATATCGGAGAAGAGGCAGGTGCTGGACATGCGGAAATCGAGCGTCACCAGCAGGTCGAGCTTGCCTTCCAGCGCTTCGCCGCGCCACTCCAGTTCTTCCGGACGATCTTTTTCATCGCTGATGGGGTCGCCCTGGATGCCGCTCTCTGTGCCGAGCAGATAGCGCAGCATATATTCGTGACCTTTGCCCGACGAACCGAGCAGGTTGGAGCGCCAGATAAACATGTTGCGCGGATGGTTGCCGCCGTTATCGGGATCTTCACACGCCATGCGCAGCTTGCCGGACTTCAGCGCCTCGACGGTCCACGCCTGCTCGGACTGACCGGCGCGTTTCGCCTCTTCGGCGATGCGCAGCGGGTTAATGTCGAGCTGCGGCGATGAAGGTAGCCAGCCCATGCGTTCAGCGCGCACGTTGAAATCGATCAGCTGACCGCTGAACTGGCTGGCGTCGGCGAGAGGCGACAGCAGTTCGCTGACCTTCAACTTCTCGAAGCGCCACTGGCTGGCATGGTTATAGAAATAGGAGGTGCTGTTCATCTGGCGCGGCGGACGGTTCCAGTCCAGCGCGAAGGCCAGCGGCGTCCAGCCGGTTTGCGGACGCAGCTTCTCCTGACCGACATAGTGCGCCCAGCCGCCGCCGGTCTGACCGACGCAGCCGCAGAACACCAGCATATTGATCAGCCCACGGTAGTTCATATCCATGTGATACCAGTGGTTCATGCCGGCGCCGACGATAATCATCGAGCGGCCGTGCGTTTTATGCGCCGTTTCGCCGAATTCGCGCGCGATTTTTTCAATCTGGCTGCGCGGCACGCCGCAAATCTGCTCCGCCCAGGCGGGCGAATAGGCACGCACGTCGCTGTAGTCGCGCGCGCAGTTGGCGTCGTCAAGGCCGCGGTCAAGGCCGTAGTGGGCCAGCGTCAAATCATAAACCGAGGCGACCGGCAGCTCGCGGCCGTCGGCCAGCGTCAACATTTTGACCGGCACTTTATGCAGCAGCACCTCCTCCTGCTTCACATGGCGGAAATGCGGGTTTTCAATGCCGCCGAAATAAGGAAAGGCGACATCCATCACCGCATCGCGCCGGTCGAGCAGCGAGAGCGTCAGCTGCGTCGGCGTGCCCGCCGCTTTCGGTTCGAGGTTCCATTTGCCCTTTTCGCCCCAGCGGAAGCCGATGGAACCGTTCGGCGCCACCAGCTCGCCCTCCTGGTTGTAGGCGACGGTTTTCCACTGCGGATTATTCTCTTCGCCCAGGTTGTCGGCCAGATCCGCCGCGCGCAGCTGGCGTCCAGGCACATAGCTACCGTCTTCGCGCGGCTCCAGCAGCACCAGCATCGGCATGTCGGTGTAGTGACGCGCGTAGTTAAGGAAGTAGTCACTGGGGTGCTTCAGGTGGAACTCGTTCAGGATCACGTGGCCCATCGCCATTGCCAGCGCGCTGTCGGTGCCCTGCTTCGGCGCCAGCCACTGGTCGCAGAGCTTGGCCACTTCTGAATAGTCCGGCGTGATCGCCACCGTTTTGGTGCCTTTGTAGCGCACTTCGGTGAAGAAGTGGGCGTCCGGGGTGCGCGTCTGCGGCACGTTGGAGCCCCAGGCGATAATGTAGTTGGCGTTGTACCAGTCGGCGGATTCCGGCACGTCGGTCTGCTCGCCCCAGGTCATCGGCGAGGCGGGCGGCAGGTCACAATACCAGTCATAGAAGCTCAGGCAGGTGCCGCCGATCAGCGACAGATAGCGTGTGCCCGCCGCATAGGAAACCATCGACATCGCCGGGATCGGCGAGAAGCCCGCAATACGGTCGGGGCCGTAGTTTTTGATGGTCCAGATGTTGGCGGCGGCGATCAGCGGGTTCAGCTCTTGCCAGCTGGCGCGGACGAAACCGCCACGGCCGCGCTGCGATTTATAGATCTTGCTCTTTTCGCTATCCGCCATAATGGCGTTCCAGGCGTCGACCGGATCGCTGTGCTGCGCCCGCGCCTCGCGCCACATCTCCAGCAGCACCTTGCGCACCAGCGGATATTTCAGCCGGTTGGCGCTGTAGAGATACCAGGAGTAGCTCGCGCCGCGCGGGCAGCCGCGCGGCTCATGGTTAGGCAGGTCGGGACGCGTGCGCGGATAGTCCGTCTGCTGCGTCTCCCAGGTGACCAGGCCATTTTTAACGTAGATCTTCCAGCTGCAGGAGCCGGTGCAGTTTACGCCGTGGGTGGAACGCACGATTTTGTCATATTGCCAGCGCTGCCGGTAACTCTCTTCCCAGTCGCGGTTGGTGTTATAGACCTGACCGTGCCCCTCTGCGAAGCTGTCGCCTTTCTGTTTGAAATAGTGGAAGCGGTCGAGAAGTTTGCTCATTGCGCATCTCCAGTATGGTTAGTGCTCATATGCTCTGCTTAGTTGTTATTGGTTTTGCGACGGCCATACAGCAGCCAGGTCAACAGCAGACAGACGATGTAAAAGACCAGAAAAACTTTCATGGCGCCGACGGGCGAACCGGTCAGGGTCAACGAGGTACCGAACGCTTTCGGGATAAAGAACCCGCCCACTGCGCCCAGCGCGGAAATAAAGCCCAGCGCGGCGGCGGTGTCGGTGACGGCGGCGTGCTGCGCCTCCTCCTTGCTGTGGCCTTTGGCGGTCATGCGATCCAGCGTGATCTGGCGAAAGATCACCGCGATCATCTGGAAGGTCGAGCCGCTACCGAGGCCAGAGGCCAGGAACAGGCCCATAAAGACGACATAAAAACCCAAAAAGTAGCCGTCAGTGGCGCCCGGCAGCGTGAAGAAGACCAGCGCCGAGAACAGCGTCATCAGGGCAAAGCTCATCACCGTCACGCGCACCCCGCCGAAACGGTCGGAGAGGAAGCCGCCCGCTGAGCGCGCCAGCGCGCCGAGGAAAGGACCGAAGAAAGCGAGATGCACAATGTCAATCTGCGGGAACTGCGTTTTCGCCAGCATGGCGAAGCCCGCTGAGAAGCCGATAAAAGAGCCGAACGTTGCCAGATAGAGCATGCCGAGCGTCCAGAGGTGGCCCTGTTTCAAGACGGGCAGCTGTTCGCGCAGCGAGGCGCGCATGCCAGCGATATCGTTCATGCCGGCCCAGGCAGCGATGGTGGCTATTGCCAGCAGCGGTGCCCAGATCCAGGCGGCGTTGGCCAGCCACATCTGGCTGCCATCTTCCAGCGTCACGCCGCCCACGAAAAACGGCACCGCGATGATTAGCGGCGCGACCAGCTGCATTACGCTGACGCCGAGGTTGCCGAGGCCGCCGTTGATGCCCAGCGCCGAGCCCTGTTTGCTTTTGGGATAGAAGAGGCTGATGTTGCCCATGCTTGAGGCGAAGTTAGCGCCCGCCAGCCCGCAGAAGAGCGAAATGATGATAAATACGCCGTAGGGGGTGGCTGGATTTTGCACCGCAAAGCCGAGCCAGACGCAGGGGATAATCAGCACGGCGGTGCTGATCACCGTCCAGAGACGGCCGCCGACCACCGGCACGACAAACGAATAGGGTACGCGAAACAGCGCGCCGGAGAGAGAAGGTAATGCGGTCAGTAAGAAGAGTTGATCGACGGTGAAGTTAAATCCTACCCGATTCAAATTAACGGCAACGGTGCTAAACAGCATCCAGACGCAGAAGGCGAGCAGCAGCGCGCAGACGGAAATAATGAGATTACGCCGGGCGATCTGTTTGCCGCGGCTTTCCCAAAATTGTTGATTTTCAGGCGCCCAGTTTTCAAGCGCGCCGTGCCCGGAATGAGGTTTTACGCTCACATATCCTCCCGATAAGCAGCAGACGGATCGCTCCCGCTGTCTGCGAGTGATAATTAAAAAGTCATTTATGAAAAACTGAATAAATCCGTATCAATACGAATTTGAATGCAATCAGATGACGACGCCGAATCAGCCCTGACTTTTTCGAATAAATACGAATATTATTCAGGCGCCCTTATTTGGCGAATGCTTCCGTCCTGTAGAATGGTTAATAAGCCTATCTGAGCAAGCCAGAAAAACAAGAAGATTTGTAGGGGCTTTCATGACGCAGCGCAAAGCAACGCTGGAATGAGGAATAGCATCGGCAGGACTAACTACCTAATTATAGGTATTTTTTACCTGTATTGAAACAGGTGGAAGGGTTTGACCTCTTTGAGGTTGATATAAATCAAAGAACGCCTTAATAAATATTTTTATTAATCTAAAAACCCCCTTTTCGCTGCCTTTTATATTAGTGCTATGTCATCTCAACAATAATGTAAAGAGCAATAAGATTCCTGGTGGTCGTTATTAATTGCATTATATAGCGTGGTTTTCAACCTTTTGTTAGCTCGACTTGTTATTAGCCCCTGCACGCGCCGGTGCGGCGGAGTGATTTGAACAAGCGCGTTCGGGCATGCGTTGCCAGAAAATTAAGGGTTGTCTGCCCTTTGCTGCTGAATTTTTTAGCCTACAACTGGCACGATGCCGACTGTGCTTACTAACAGGATATAAGTATGATGTAACTATTAAATGCGCTTTTCTCCGGCCGTGTTACAGCCGCCATTATTCTCAGGCTTTCCTGTCGCGTCGCTTACGCCAGATGCTGGGGATAATTTCGATGGCCGCGGCGTCGCTGCGGGCGGGAAAGCGCACAGTGCGCCTGAAGGGGTGAACAGGATAAAAAAATGGCCGGTTAAACCGGCCATTTTCAGTTAGTTTGTTGCTTTATTTTTCAGGTCTTCAGCGCCCTGCTTGGTTTTGTCCCAGGCTTTTTCGCTGCCCTGCTTGGTGCTGTGCCAGGCTTTCTGCGTACCTTCGCTCACTTTGCTGGTGGTCGCATGGCTTTTGCCTTCTGCGGCGTGTTCCGCTTTCAGCTTCTGTTCAGCGCCCGCATCCTGCGCCTGATGCAGCTTCTCTTTGGCAGTATCGGCGCCTTTGTGCGCTTCAGCCACGGTTTCATCGGTAGCGTGTGTGGTAGCCGCAAAAACCGGCGTCGCCAGCATCAGAGCAGAAAGTGCAATAATGGTCTTTTTCATGATTCCCTCATTCGTTATTAAGTCCAGTTTCAGTATAGACAAATAACGCAACCGTACAGCGAAAAGCGGGTAATTTACTTCGGATTCGGCATATTCCTGGATTTTTGTCTGGTCTGCCTGCGCTAAAAGCCGCTCAGGGCGAGCAGCGACAGCCATCCGTCGCTACACTTCATGTCGTAACCCTCTACAAGGAATAGCGATGTTTTCTTTCTCTCCTGAGGTCGATCTGACCGTACTCGCGCTGGCGCCAGGCTTTCGCGCTATCAGCATTCGGGTGGAAGCGACCGCGCTGCAGCACCCGCAGGTGGCGCGCACGGCGCTGGACGCTGCCTGCCGAGCTGTCACCACCGAGGATGTGCCCTATGCCGAGGCGCATATCGCCGCCTGGCGCGACCTCTTTAAAGTCTTCGGCGCAAAACCTGCCCGCACGCCCAGTTCGGTCGAAGCGCTGCGCAAGCGGGTCGCTCGCGATGGCGCGCTGCCCGCCATCGATCCGATCGTCGATATCTACAACGCCATCAGCATTAAGTACGCCCTGCCGATCGGTGGCGAAAATGCGGCTGCCTACGTTGGCAATGCGCGGCTGGTGCGCGCCGACGGCAGCGAACGCTTCGACACGCTAAAAGCGGGCGAACCCTGCGAAGAGTCGCCCGAGCCGGGCGAAGTGATCTGGCGCGACGACCTCGGCGTCACCTGCCGCCGCTGGAACTGGCGTCAGGGCGTGCGAACGCGCCTCGACGCCAGCGCGCAGCAGATGTGGTTTATTCTCGAAAGCCTGCCGGAGATGCCGCTTGATGCGCTGCATCACGCCGCTGATGAGCTAATCGCCGGGCTGGAGGCGATGATGCCCGGCTGCCGTATCGATAAAGCGCTGCTGGGCGCAGGCTTTAGCTGATCGCACCCTGCCGCAGGCGCGGTTTAGCCAGCCACGCCTCACGCTGGCAGCACGCGCTTTACTGATTAGCCGGATTGCTATGCCTGCCCAGCAGGGTATGCAGCGCGAGAGCGATAAGCATCAGGCCGATGAGCATAATGAACGGATAGCCCAATGCGCGATAAAGCCAGATTCCGGCCACGCCCCCAGCCAGAAACGCGAGAAGCGTAAAGGCGTGTAGCCTCAAACGCTCAATATAGAGCGGCGCCTCTTTCGGCGACTCTTTACGCCTCAGCACGTCGAACAGCATCGCCAGCTCAATCCCAATATCCGTTGCGGTGCCCGATACATGGGTAGTTCTCACGCGCGCGTTGGATATGCGGGTGACGACGGCATTCTGCAGCCCCATTAAAAAGCTCAGGCATAAAATCAGCACCACGCCGGGCGAGTGCGGCGTCAGCCAGGTTTCCATTCCGCCGAGACCAACCAGACCGCCCCCCTCCACCAGAATAGTCAGGGCATAGACCTTGCGCATATTGTTACGCCGTCCGGCATTGATCAGCAGCGTGGAAAAGGCGGAGCCGGTAATAAAGAGGGCGACGATCGACACGAAGAAAATAGCCGGTGCCAGGCTTGCTTTGGCCAGATGATCCGAAAGTGACGAGACATTGCCTGTCATATTGGCGGAGAAAAAGCCGACCACCTCAAAGGCCGCGGTATTGAGTGCGCCTGCGACAGCCGCAAGCGTACAGGCGAGCTGCGTATCGGCCGCGTGGCTGCGAAAGTTTTCGGTACTGATGAGCATAGCGCCTACGATATCAACCCAGACTGCGCAGATGATCCCTCTAATGACGCCGTTTAACAAGCGAATAGCCCTGCTCTCTCTTCACCGCCGCGCCGCCAACCTTGCCCCCTTCTCAGCGGCCCAGTCATTTTTTGTGACCCACCTTACAGTTATCGCGCACTCTGCTGGCAACGCAGCCCATTCCGCCCGCACAATGGAATATATAATCCTTACTGAATATATATTCCATTACGGATTGTTAGCGCAATCCGCCCATTTCTGTCTGCATCCTGAACGGAGAATATCGGCAATGAGTGACTATAACTATCCGAAGTTTGGCGCTGGCCTGTGGCATTTCGCGAACTATATCGACCGCTACGCCGTTGACGGCTACGGGCCGGCGCTCAGCACGCTGGATCAGATCAAGCTGGCGGCCGAAGTCGAGGATCTCGCCTACGTCGATATCCCCTATCCCTTTACCCCTGGCGTCTCGGTCGCCGAGGTGAAACAGGCGCTGCAGGAAGCGGGGCTGAAAGCGATCGGCGTAACGCCGGAGATCTATCTGCGCAAGTTCTCGCGCGGCGCTTTTACCCATCCCGACGCGGCGGTGCGTGCTGAGGCGCTGGCGCTGATGAACGACGCGGCCGACGTGGTGCGTGAACTGGGCGCGAACTATGTTAAGGTCTGGCCAGGTCAGGACGGCTGGGATTACCCTTTCCAGGTGGATCACAAAAACCTGTGGAAGCTGGCGGTCGACGGCATGCGCGAACTGGCCAGCGCAAACCCGGACGTGAAATTTGCCATTGAATACAAGCCGCGCGAACCGCGTGTCAAAATGACCTGGGATTCTGCGGCGAAGTCGCTGCTCGGCATTGAGGAGATTGGGCTGGACAACGTGGGGATCCTGCTCGATTTCGGTCACGCGCTGTTCGCGGGCGAATCCCCGGCCGGCTCCGCGCAGCTGATTATCGATCGCGGCCGCCTGTTCGGCATGGATGTGAACGACAACCTGCGCGGTTGGGATGATGACCTGGTAGTCGGCACCGTCCATATGACCGAGATTTTCGAGTTTTTCTACGTGCTGAAGTGCAACAACTGGGACGGCGTCTGGCAGCTCGATCAGTTTCCGTTCCGCGAAGACCATGTTGAAGCCGCCAACCTCTCGATCCGCTTCCTCAAGCATATCTACCGGGCACTCGACAAGCTGGATATGGCGGCGCTGCAGGCGGCGCAGCTGGAACAAAATCCGCTGAAAGCGCAGCGCATTATTCAGAATGCGCTGCTCTCGTCTATCGAAGAGTAAGACGCCAGGCCGCGGCGCACGTTGCGTCGCGGCGCAGCCGCTAAAGCCATCCCGACCTGCGCAGCCGCAGCCAGAGCAGGAAGCAGCCGACGAAAGTGCCGCCCAGCGCCAGCGGATAGCCCAGCGGCGAGTTCAGCTCCGGCATTTCTTTAAAGTTCATGCCGTACATGCTGAAGATCACCGTCGGTATCACCAGAATGGCACCCCAGCCCGCCAGCTTTTTCGTCACTTCGTTCTGCTGCACCGCGACCATCGCCAGGTTAACGTGCATGGCGCTGGTGAGCATTTCACGCATATCCTCCGCATCGGTGACGACGTGGCGCGCATGATCCTGCACGTCGCGCAGATAGGCGCGCAGCGCTTTCGGCACGATATCTTCGTGCAGCCGCACCAGCTGCTGGCAAATCTCCTCCAGCGGCTGCGCCGCGTTGCGCAGGCTCAGCAGCTCGCGGCGCAGGCGATAAACCTTTTTCACCGCAAGATTATCAAACTCGGAGCGGAACAGCGCCGCCTCAATCTCATTAATTTTATCGCTAAGCGAGGCGGTATATTCGCCATAGCGATCGACGATAAAATCGAGAATACAGTAGAGCGGATAGCCTGGCCCGTGCTCGAGCATCGCGCTGTTTTGCGCCACGCGCTCGCGAATGGGCGCATAGCTGTTGGAAGCGCCGTGGCGCAGGGTGATAAGGAAATTTTTGCCGATAAAAAAGTGAGTCTCGCCCAGGTGAAGGTGTTCATTTTCCGCACTGACGGTTTTCACCACAATAAACATCGACTCGCCATACTGCTCAATCTTAGGACGCTGATGCGCGCAGAGTGCGTCCTCTACCGCCAGCTCATGCAGCCCAAACTCATTCTGGATTTTATGCATGAACGCCGCTTCAGGCTGATAAAGCCCCATCCAGATAAAGGCATCCGGCTCACTGAGCACATCACTGATTTTTTCTACGTCTAATTCCTGCCCGACCTGGCCTGGGCGATATACCATGCAATTTACAATCATGATCCCTTCGCTACACGGTTGTCTGAAGTAGTAAGAGCATAACCGCTTTTGCAGCGCTTCAATAAAGAGGTTTGTAACAGAATGCCCGCCGGACAAGGTCTAGCGGGCAGAGGCAAAGCGAGGCAATTAGCTCCGGGGATGGGTGGCTGGCAGAGTCTGCACGCGAGCCGGCTCCAGCCCAAACAGCAGCGACATCAGCGGCAGCTGCTTAATCAGCAAATAGAGGGCGGCGCTGCAGATCAGGCCGAGCGAGGTCACCACCGCGACATAGGTTATCGGCAGCGCATCGGGCAGATAGCCATCCAGCAGCCAGGCGAAGGTGATCACCAGCGGATAGTGCATGATGTAGATCACCAGCGCGGAATCCACCACGCCCTTCACCAGGCGGCTCTCTTTCATACGCAACTTCTCGAAGGTGAAAACCACCCAGTAGGAGAAAATTACCGAGAACAGGCTGGCGCAGAGCACCGGCAGATACTTCAGGCTGCTGGTGATGTTGAAGTGGAAAATGGCATAGAACACCAGCCAGCAGGCCAGCCCCAGTGCCGCCACCACTTTGGTATTGACCAGGATACTGCGCGCCTGCCGCGGGATCTGATCGCTGTTAAGGTAGAGCGCATAGCCTGCCGCGTAGAACACCATAAAGCGTGCGGTGACGGGGATAAGGTTGACCCACTCGCCGAACTCTTTCACAAAGAACTTCACCACAAAGAAGGCGTTTGCCGCCACGATCAGCGCCGCGACCAGCAGCGGGAAAGGCAGGCGGCGCATCATCGCCGCCGCGTGCTGATAGAGACTGCCCGGGATCAGGAACGACATCGCGGTCAGCGAGACCAGGAACCAGAGGTGGTGCAGCGACGTGTAGGCGCCCAGCGCGTCATGGATGGTCAGGGCTTCGCCGTCAATTTGCGCGTTGATAAGATACATTAGCCCAGGAATAAATAAGAAGGCGGAGATCAGCGGCACCACAACGCGCTTCTTGCGGTTACTGTAAAAAAAGTCAGTGCCTTTACGCAGGATGACCATGGCCGAGAACATGCCCGACAGAAAGAAAAAGGCTTCCATTCGAAAGGTATGTATAAACTCAATCAGCGCGGTAAAAGCGTCCGCCTCATTTTTTCCGGAAATATAGTACCAGTTATTCCCACCGGGAAGACTGCGTGCGGCATGGTATAAAACCCCTTCCAGAATTAACAGCGCGCGCAGGAAATCCAGGCCGATATTTCGGCTTGAGAGAAACGTTTTATTTTCCACGTTGTACCCTTCTCGATAATGCGTCAGGACCTCGCCTCTCTGCTGCCGCCCTTTTAATAGCGAGATGCAAAAGGGAAATTATCCTGACCCGGTGAAGTCGGCCGCGCAGAAATCAGAATAACCCTGTCTGGCCTGTGTAGGTAAAGCCTACCATCACTTAAGGATAAAAAGCATTGCGCGGACAGGACATTAGGAATATGCCTGGAGATTCGCGGCTCAATTAGGAAAAAGGCCAGATAGCGCAGGTAGGGAAAAATAACCAAATCAGCCTCGCGATCGTAATTTTATCTAACAAAAACAATGAAATCGAATTAGCCATTTTTAGAATGCCGCCCATGTGCGCCCTGTTGCGGGCCGCGCCCCGCCAAACGAGACGGCTGATAAGGCCGGTTAATAAAAGAAATATTGCTAACAAATGCGATTCTGCTTATTTTACTTCGCTGGCACGAAAAAAACGTCCTGTTCGCCGCGATCCGCTTAAAAAAGTGCCGCTCGATAAAATACAACCTGTTGATATAATTTTGCCGGTGACAATCGAGAGTTTTCGGGTTGTTGGCGGCCAAATTATTTTGCTACCGTGATTGCAGCCGTGGTTTAACCGCGATATTTACCGCAGGTAACAAGCCGAGAGCGATATGGTTAGAAAAAAAATGCAGTTTAAGATGGCGCTATCCATTGCGCTTACCTTCGCCGCGTCTAAAGCAGTTCTGGCGCAGCCCCCATCGCCCGACACTTTTATTATTGAAGCCTGGGGAGGATCCAGCACTAAAGGAGTACTGGCGGTGCGGGAAGCGGGTCGGCTACGCAATATCGTCAGCGAGCACAATGAAATTGCCGTGCTTAATCAGCTGCTGCAGGCGAAATATGGCAGCAGCGTGCAGGTGATCAATCGCGGCGCCCCGTCGGCGCAGGCGATCGAACTCCTGAACGGCCGTTATAAATATGAGCACAATCCCCCCTGGCAGGAGACAATGAAGCAGTCCCGCGCGCGGCTCATCCTGCTCAATTTCGCCACCAACGACGCGCGCCACTATCACTTTCACGATATCGAAAAACCCTACCAGGTGAGCCCGCAGCGCTACGGCGAAGTGATGACGGCGCTGATCGACAGCGCCAGAGCGAACGGCAAAGCGGTGGTGTTGCAGGAGCCGCATCCGCTGTGCGGCCGGGCGGAGAAATGGGATGTGGCGCCTTATGCCGCGCGGCTCGACACCGTCGCCCGCGCGGAAAAGGTGCCGCTGGTCAGCCAGTACCAGCGCATTCAACAGCTGCCTGACTGGCGCGCCATGATGTCGCCCGACTGCATTCATCCTTCAGAGCAGCTCTACCGCGTTAAGGCGCTGGAGACCTTCAAGGTGATCGAGCAGCATTTTGGCGCGCAGCTGGCGAAACTAAACCCGCGCGGTTAGCGCAGCGAGGCGCCGCCGCAAATCACCATCTCCTGACCGGTGATAGCCGCAGCCTGCGGCGAAAGCAAGAAAGCGGTCAGCGCGGCGACCTCCTGCGGCTGGATAAGCCGGCCAATCGGCGGCACGACCGGGCTGGAGGCCTCGCGGCCCGGCTGCGACAGCATCGGCGTTTCCGTCGCGCCCGGCGCCACCACGTTGACCGTAATGCCGCGCGGCGCCAGCTCCATCGCCCAGCTGCGCGCCATCCCTACCATAGCGGCTTTGGTGGCGACATACTGGGAGCGGTTAGCCGCCCCGCGCGAGGTGCGGCTGCCAATCAGCACAATGCGGCCCCCAGGCTGCATCTCTGGCGCAAAGCGGCTGGTGAGGATCTCCGCCGCGCGCACGTGCAGTGACCAGAGGCGCGAGCTGACGCCGAGGTTAATCTCACCCACCGGCGCGGCGGCCATCATGCCAGCGGCATGCACCAGCGCATCCGGCACGGGAAGATCGGCCAGCGTGCGGATAAGCGCGGGCTCATCGCTCATATCGACCTGAACGCTGCGGAAACGCGCGCTGTCGCGCGTCACCGCGCGACGACTCAGTCCTGTCACCTGCCAGCCCTGATCGAGCAGCGCGGCGACAATCGCCTCGCCAATACCGGAGCTGACGCCGGTTACTATCGCATGTGGCATCTACGCCTCCAGAAGCGAACGCGGAATTTTAAACACCGCTTTGCGCACCCTGTCCGGCTGCGATGCGGCACAGAGCGCCTGATGCGGTTCACCCGGTAGAAACACGGCAAAATCGCCGGCGCTTAAGCCTATCGAAACCGGCAGAGCTGGCGCGGCAGCGATGAACAGATCTTCCTTGCGCTCTTCATCGTCCGGCCGCGCCAGAGGCTGTTGGCTGGCGTTAATCACCTCACTGCCCGCCAGCACCACCTGAATATCGGCCCACTGGCGATGGTATTCGGTATGGCGCTGCGCCGCTGGCTCGGTCTGCGCCGGACCAATATGGCAAAACCATGACGCATCCGCGGGCTGAAAGCGACCATCCTCGCGCTGTTGCAGCGCCTCAAGCCGACACTCGTCGCGCTCAAGGATGGCGCGGAGCGCGGTGGGCAGCCCTGCCATCGCCAGCGCCTGCAGATTACCGATAATCATGATGCCTCCTTTACCCACGCCGGCGACAGGCGCACATATTTAATCGCCTGACGATAGAAGGTATACGCGATGTGCAGAGCGCCGTCGGCGTCTTGCTTGATGGTGGGATAGGAGAACTCGCGGTTGAGTTTCTGCTGGGAGTTATTGGTCATGCAGTAGCCGTCCCCTTCGTCGAGATTGCGCTGCCACGGCCAGCTTTTGCCGCCGTCGGGCGACAGCGCCACCGTCATCGGCGCGCGCGGCGCACCCCAGAACGCGCTGCGCCCTTCGCGCGCCTGCGGCTCTTTACGGCTATCGTCGTCGTCGTCGATTTCGTCATAAAGCGAGGCGCGTCGCTCCGTCACGCCCGCCGCGCTCATGTTGTTGAACACCAGCGCTAGGGTGCCGTCCTGCAGCGTGGTGACCTGCACGGAAGAGTTATTGTTGGGCAGCGTGGTCGGCTCCGGCTGTGACCAGCTTTCGCCGCCATCTTCCGACTGGCTGTAGTAGATATGGTCTGCCCAGCGGCTGCGATAAAGCGCCACCAGCGTGCCGTCAGGCAGCGCGGTAATGTTCATATGCACGCAGCCGAGGCTGCCGGGCACCGCGACGTCGCGCCAGCTTTTGCCGCCGTCGCTGGAGATCTTCACCGCGCTGACGTCATCATTGCCCACCCACTTCTCACCCGGCTGGGTGCGACAGTAGAACACCGGCAGCAGCCAGTTGCCATTCTCCAGCACGGTCATCGGCTGGCGGATAAAGGTGCCGGGCTCATTGAGCAGCGTCTCGATCGGCCCCCAGCTGACGCCCAGGTCGCGCGACTGGCGCATCCGCACGATAGCGGTATCCTGGTTGCCGGCTAGCTGCGCCGTCCAGAGCAGCCACAGCACGCCGTCTGGCGCCAGAAACAGCACCGGATTCTGTTCTGACCGCGTGGGATCGTCGGAGAGTTTTACCGCCTCGCTCCAGCGATCGGCACCGGACGCCAGCCGCGAGCAGTAAACGGAGATATCCGCCACGCCTTCCTGCGTGCCACCGAACCAGACGCACAGCAGCGACCCGTCCGGCAGCGGCAAAAGATTCGCGGCATGGTTTTGCGGGCACGGCGACGGCAGCATCGCCGTCATCAGGCGCGCATCCTGCTCTGCTGGGCGCAGCACGCCATCGCGGTTAACGGTTACGGACATATCGGACTCCCCTCTGTTCAACGCTCAGACGCGTTTTATCGATTTGTCGGTTTG
Source organism: Enterobacter sp. BRE11 (assembly GCF_031844285.1). Classification (NCBI taxonomy): domain Bacteria; kingdom Pseudomonadati; phylum Pseudomonadota; class Gammaproteobacteria; order Enterobacterales; family Enterobacteriaceae; genus Enterobacter; species Enterobacter sp. BRE11. Next base: position 134,953 of record NZ_JAUZUX010000009.1, on the reverse strand, counting down.
GGATCAGGTAATCGATCGCCATAATGATGGCCGGCGTGACCAGCGCAATATACATATTGTTGATGCCAAACGGGTCGCCCAGCAGGTACCAGACTGATGTCGCGACGCAGGCGCCAATCAGGCCGGCGTTGGCGCCGCGCGCGCTCTTAAAGAATGGCGCGTAGAAGGCGATCACGGCCACGACCGAAATCGAGAGGCGAATGGCGCGGGTAAAGAACGAGAGCTTCAGCACCTCAGGCACCAGCAGCACAAAAACCAGCGGCAGGAAGCCGATAATCAACGAGAGCCAGCGCGTCGCTTTGAACTCCTGCTCCGGCGTCGGCTTGCGGTACGGCACATATAAATCTTTTACCACCAGCGAAGCGATGGCCAGCGCCACGGTGCTCACGCTGACAAATATCGACGCCACCAGTGACGTTGTCACCACTCCCGCCATCCAGGGATTCATATCCTGCAGGAAAATCGGCATCGCGTAGAGGCTGTTGATCTCCGGATGCAGATATTTCGCCGCCACCCCGATAACCGCAATCGCCAGGCCAATCGGCAGACAGAAGAAGAAGGCAACCCAGGTGGCGCGCTTCGCCGAGCGCACATCTTTCGTGGAAGAGATCGCCTGAATGACGAATTGCGTACAGAAGATGGAGCCAATTGTGCCGATCAGCCAGGCCACGATGGTGCTGGCGCCGACATGACCATCCCATGTCCAGTAGTAGCTGGGCATCTGTTCGATCATCGGCGTGAAGCCGCCGGTTTTATAGAGCGCAAATCCCATAATGGCGAGAATGCCAAAGTACTTCAGCGCGCTGTGCAGCATCGTGACCCAGGCGAGCCCTTTCATGCCGCCGTAGCAAAAGTAAAAGGTACTGACCACGGCGGTAATAAAGGCCGCAACCGGCAGGTTGACCTTCAGGATGGTCGAGATGGCCGCCGCGCCGCTCACATAGTTGCCGACGTTCACCAGCAGCAACGCGTAAATCATGATGACGGAGATGATATTCTTGGTGGTATTACCGTACTTTTCCGCTATCGCGCCGGAAATCGTGATTTTACCGGTGCTGTAGATACGCTTAACCAGCAGGTAGCCAAACAGCGGAAAGCCGATCGCCGCGCCGATTACCGACCAGGAGGCGGCGAAACCATCTTCAAAGGCGGCCTGCGCGGTGCCGACGGTCGATTTAGCGCCGATATATTCAGACATCAGCAGTATACCGACCACCAGCGCGGGCATGGCGCGGGATCCTTCCATAAAATCGCCGCTGCTTTTGCTGCGCAGCTGCCAGGTCAGCCAGGTGGTGAAGAGAATATAAGCCACCACGATGCCGACGATAATCAGGGTGTCTCCAGCATTGAATGTATTCATCTGAGCCTCTCTTGAGGACGAGCGAAACCGTGAGGGTTACCACCCTCGTCTCATTTCCATTAGGTTATTGCGCGTGCTGACGGGCTAGCGCGGCGCCGTGGTGACGCCTGAAGGCGGCGCGGAGGATGAATCAGGGCAGCGCGTGCTGCGGTTAAGATAGGCCACGTTGATCTCCTGTATGGATACAGATTGATTAAATTTAATCAGCGCACTTTCTTTTGAAGGCGTCTCAGGAGCATTTATAGGATAACCAGCGAAAAAATAAATTGACGGTGCTCACATATGGTCAAATATGATTATATATAATCATTAGCGGCGGTGAGCAGTGCGCAACGCATGCATGAGGAAGCGGCGGGGATAAAAAGGTGAGCAAAGCCGGTCAGGCGCTGACCGGCCAGGAGAGAGGATTAGCCTTCAACAGCCGGCGGTGTCCATTCGGTAAAGGTTGGCTTGTCGCTTTTAACTTCATAGGCGACATGCTTCACTTCGCCTTTCGCCGTGTTGACTTCAACAGGATTGATGGTGACGCGACCCAGACCAAACAGCGTAGCGACGTAGCCGCCAATTTTATGCTTGCCCGGCGTCAGGAAGAGATCTTTGCTCTGCCCGCCGTTCAGCTTGCCGGCGTCTTTGCCGTCGACGGTAACGAATACCGACGAGCCGTCATCGGTGCGCGTCATGACGTGGGAAACGCTTACCTGCGCGGGACCGGCGGTAAACGTAGGATCATCCTGGTAAGAGTGCTTTTTCGCGCATCCGGTGAGCGCGACGATGGCGAAAAGCGCTATCGGGGAAAAACGTGAAATCATTATATTTGTCAGACCTCAGCTGCGAGTAAGCCTCTATTTTAGCGCTACGTCACACTTTCTCCCACCAGACAATGCGTCAGCATGTTCCGAATTCGCCCGCTTCGCTGCTTTTTACGCCAGCCACCGCACACTTTGTTCAGTGAAGCAAAGCTGGCGATTTCAGCCTGAAATCGGCGGCAAACCGGCCAGGATTCTTTCCGCTTCGTCCACGCGCAGCGGGTAGCCATAAAAGCGCTGATAAAAGCGGCGGGTGGCGGCGATAAGGTCGAGCTGCGCAAAGCGCTGCGGATGCAGTTGCTTCGCCGCCCAGAGGATCTGCAAAGCCACTTCGGTGCCGTAGCGGTCCCAGGGAAAGACGCCCGATGGATTTTGCAGCACGCGATGCTGGTTTACCGCCTTCAGGCCGCTAAAGAGCGCCGCATAAGGCGACGCCTCAAGCCTGCCTGCGCCTGCCCCGATAATAATAATGTCGGGATCCCAGGCGATGACCTGCTCAGGCGAAACCTCTTTCATATTGCCCGTCACCGCCGCCGCCTCGTTTCTCCCGCCGGCAAGTCGGATCCAGCTGTCAATCAGCGTTTGGCTGCCGTCAACCTTCAGCGGCCGCAGCGACTGAATATGCAGCACCCGCGGCCGCTGCGCCTCGCTCAGCGAGGCGGTTTGCGTGCTGACGGCGGCGATCTGCGCGTCAAGATAACGGTTGTACGCCAGCGCCCGACGCTGCGCCTGCGGCGTACCCACCACCTGCGCGGTGGTGAGCAGCGAACGTTTCATCGACGCCACGTCGTCAAAACGCATACTCAGCGTCGGGATAGCCGCCTGGCGATAGCTTATCGCATCAGGATCCTGCGCAGGAACGAAGATGGCGTCGACGCCGCGCGCCACTAGCGCCTCGCTGGAAAAGGTTTTTCCGCGCGCCTGCAGCGCCTGATTCAGCGAAGGCTGCACCTTAAACATCCAAGGCCGGTCTGCGGGATGATTGACGGTCGCAACGATCAGGTCGCCCGCGCCCAGCGTCATCAGCAGCGAATGGTGCGCATACCAGGCGTCGGCGATGCGGCGCGCCGGATGCGGCAGCTCGACCTGCTGCCCCAGGTCGTCGGTTAGCGTGGCGGCAGCGGCGACGCCCGCCGTCAGGCTCAGCGCTAGCGCCAGGCTGGCCCGCAGTAACGTTTTCATTATTCAGATTCCTTAAAAATCGAGCTGCATCGAGAGTTGCACCTGACGCGGCGCGCCGAGCGAGGCGCTGGCATAACCGGCGCCGCTGTAACCATTGAGGCCGCCCGGCACGATATTGGTCCAGTAGTGACGATTGGTCAGGTTAGTCACATCGAGCCGAAACGTGGTTGCGGTGTTCATCAGGCGGGTTTGATAAGCCGCGCCCGCGTCGAAGGTGGTATAGCCGCTTACCCAGCCGCTGTTGGCATTGTCGGTGGCGCGCCGTCCGACATAGCGCGCGCCGCCGTGCAGATCGGCTCCGCTGAGGCCAGGCAGATCCCAGGCAGCGAAAAGGCTGGCGGTATAGCGTGCCAGCCCCACCACCTGTTTTCCCTGCGTCGCGCGGCTGCCGGTATCGAACAGGCGTGGATCGAGCCAGGTCATGCCGCCGTAGAGATGCACCCCTTGCATGACGTCGCCATCCGCCATCAGCTCCACGCCGCGGTTGCGCTGTTCGCCGTCCACAGCGTATTCGCCGCTGCCATTGGTATAGGGAAAGGGACGTTTGATCTCAAACAGCGCCGCCGTCAGTAGCAGCCGATTTACCGCCAGCTTTGCGCCAACTTCCGTCTGCTTGCTGCGATAAGGCGCCAGAATCGCACCGGCGTTGCTGGCGCCCGACGGAGCGGCGTCGCCCTGCTGCAGGCTATCCGCCCAGGTGAGGTAGAGCGTCAGCGGATCCACCGGCTTATAGACCAGGCTGGCGGAGCCAGAAAAGCCGCTGTTAGTGGATTCGCTGCTGCGCACGCCGGTTTTCGCGTAGCTGGCGGAGCTGAGCAGGCTTTCGCTGCCTGCCAGCAGCAGGCTCCACTGCGGAGAAAACTGCAGGTTGTCGCTCAGCAAAAAAGCGTGCTGCGTCGCGGTGGCGGAGTGATAGCGATTGCTGAAGTCGGGGTAGTTCGGCCGCTCAAAGCGAGAGGGCCGTTCCAGCGAGGCGCTGCCCAGCGTCGAAGTCGCGCCGTGCAGCGGATTCATATTCTTCCAGACAAAACCACGGATGCCTGTGGCGATCTGATGATGGATGCTGCCGGTATCGACTTCGCCGTTAAGATTCGCCATATAGCTATTGATGGTGAAGCGACTGGCGGTCGAGGAAGAGGTCGTCGTGGTATAGCGCCCCGCCCGATCGGTAAAGGTATTGGTGACGCCAGTCGATTCGCGGTCGGCAATCTGGCGCAGTACGCCCACTTCGCCCTGCCAGTTGCCGTCAAAGTCATGCCGCAGGCGCAGCCCTGCGGTCAGGGTATGGTTGTCGTCGCCCGCATAGGCTTGCCCAAGTCCGCCTTTTTTCGGGTCGGGTGCCGTCGGGAAGGTGAGTCCATTGCCGAGCGCGAATTTGCCCGGCAGACCTTTATCGTAATAGTGGTAATAGCTGAAGTTGATCTCCAGCACGGTATTGTCGCTGAGGTTTGCGTCCAGCGCCAGGCTAACCAGCTGGCGGCGCACCTTGCTGCCGCTGACATAGCCGCCGCCCTCGTCATCCAGCAGGTTCAGGCGATAGCGCAGGCGATCGTTTTGATCGAGCGGGCCGCTGAAATCCGCCGCGACGTTGTGGTTGCCGCCGCTGCCGCCGCCAATACGCAGACGACGCTGTGGTAAATCGGCGCCGCGCTTCGCCACAAAATTGAACAGCCCCGCCGGGTTTGCCGGGCCGTAGAGTGAACCGGCCAGGCCGTTCAGTACCTCGATATGATCGAACTGCTCTGCCGCGTAATCGGTCGTTGAGACGACGTTCAGGCCGTCGATCATGCTGTTCTGCACCACGCTGCCCTGCATACCGCGCGTCTGCGGTCGCGCGCCGTCACCCTGTACCGACGGCATATAGCGATAGAGATCGCTGACGCTTTTTAACTGCTGCTGTTTCATCAACTCGCGTGAAAGCGACTGAACAGAGAACGGCGTATTGCGTAGCGCCTGCTGGTCGGCGTTACCCAGCATGGCGCTTTTTTGCGTGGTGTCCTCGTGACGCAAGGATGAGCCCGGCGCAGCAGAAACAACCAGCGTATCGTTTGTGGACGCCAGCGCGCCCTGTGTTTGCAGGGCAGTTAAAATTAACAAGCTAAGTAAGTGGGATTTGAAACGTGCGCGGGAGAGTAATTTCATTTTTATTCTGTCAATTCTGCAGGTGATATTAACGGCGGGAAAGTGTAACCTTAATTTACCACTTTCGTTGTATTTACAATTATATAGCGAAAAAGTCATTTAACGACAGCGACATTCGGTTATGGCGCGATTAGTCTGATCAATGACGGCCGTACGGCAGATAAAATGAAGGAGATAAAATGTCAGCCATTGAAAGAATTAATTATCCCGCGCTGGGCGATGTTAAAGCGCCCTATGTCCATGCGGTAAAACAGGGAAAGACGCTTTATATTTCCGGGCTCACCGCATTCGGCAGCGACGCGCAAGCGGGCTCTCTTGCCGAGCAGGCTGAGGCGATATTTAAACAGTTTCAGCTTATTGCTCAGGCAGAAAACAAAACGCTCAGCGCACTGCTGAAAGTCACAATATTTATCACCTCTTTTGAAGATATCGACGCCCTACGCCGGGTGCTGTTTCATTATTACGGCGACCATTTGCCAGCCAGTTCATTAGTGCAGGTCAGCGCGCTGTTTTCGCCCGATCTTAAAATTGAAATAGAGGGAGTCATGGCCCTTTAGTCAGGCGCCCCGCTATTTGCCATTACGAAAAGTAATCCACTCATTACTCTGGCTCATGCGGCGACTTTCCGCTGCCAAGTCAATACGCAGCGGACGTATTTTGTTCAGTTTATGAGGTGACTCAAGGAACTGAAAAGTGGCAACAAATTTCATTTATGCAACAACCATGCAACATAAATACATCTTTATTCAGTGCGGCGCGACCCACCACATTATTTATGCACTGTGCTGCACCAAAATGTAGCAAAAACGTTTTTTTCAGCGGCGTAAGAAAAATTATCTTTCTCCAGTAAGTGGTAAATTAACGGGGTGCGGTGAAATCCGCTCCTCATCCACGGCAACACATAATAAACGACTTTAAAAAAGAAAGGTCTTTATGGAAAAGTTATCCTACGCGTCTGAAAACGGTACATCTGCCTGGTCCACCTATCTTCAGCAAATCGACCGCGTCGCGCCCTATCTGGGCGAGCTGGGACGCTGGATCGATACGCTGCGCCATCCTAAACGCGCGCTGATTGTCGATATTCCGCTGCAGATGGACGACGGCACCATCCGCCATTTTGAAGGCTATCGCGTACAGCACAACCTCTCACGCGGGCCGGGTAAAGGCGGCGTGCGCTACCATCCTAATGTCGATCTGAATGAAGTCATGGCGCTCTCCGCGTGGATGACCATCAAGTGCGCCGCGGTCAACCTGCCTTACGGTGGCGCTAAAGGCGGCATCCGCTGCGATCCCTTTGCGCTATCGGAAGGGGAGCTGGAACGCCTGACGCGCCGCTACACCAGCGAGATCGGCATTATCATCGGGCCGCAAAAAGATATTCCGGCGCCGGATGTCGGCACCAACAGCAAGGTGATGGCGTGGATGATGGACACCTATTCCATGAACAGCGGCACCACCGTGACCGGCGTGGTCACCGGCAAGCCGGTCCACCTGGGCGGCTCGCTGGGACGCGAAAAAGCGACCGGACGCGGCGTATTTATCACCGGCCGCGAAGTGGCGCGCCGCGCAGGCATTCCCGTTGAGGGCGCGCGCGTCGCGGTGCAGGGCTTCGGTAACGTTGGCAGTGAGGCGGCGCGTCTTTTCAGCGAAGCGGGCGCCTCTGTGGTCGCGATTCAGGATCACAGCGCCACCATCGCTAATGCCGACGGTATCGATATGGCCGAGCTTTCACGCTGGCAGCAGACACACAAACAGATCCTCGGCTTCCCTGGCGCAGAGAAGATCGATGAGGCGGCGTTCTGGCGCACTGAAATGGATATCTTTATCCCGGCGGCGCTGGAAGGACAAATTACCCGCGAGCGCGCGGAACGGTTGAGCTGCAAGCTGGTGCTGGAAGGCGCAAACGGCCCGACCTATCCGGAAGCGGACGACGTGCTGGCCGAGCGCGGCATTATCGTGGTGCCCGACGTCATCTGTAACGCAGGCGGCGTCACGGTCAGCTACTTCGAATGGGTGCAGGATATGGCGAGCTTCTTCTGGAGCGAAGATGAGATCAACGTGCGCATGGATAAAATCATGACCGACGCGATGGTTCACGTCTGGGAGAAAGCCAAAGAGAAAGAATGCTCGCTGCGCACCGCGGCCTATATTGTCGCCTGCGAACGCATTCTGATGGCGCGTAAAGAGCGCGGTATCTATCCGGGCTAACGGCTCAACGGGCAGCGCAGGCTGCCCCTGATATCAGTAACGCACCAGTCCGCCATCTACCGCGTACTGGCTGCCCGTCACATAAGAGGCGTCGCTGGAGAGCAGAAACAGCGCGACCGCCGCCGCCTCTTCTGCCTTCCCGGCCCGCTTTAGCGGCACCTGACTAACGATGAAATCTTCGAACTGCTGACGCGCCGTTTCCGGCATAAAATCGCGGAAGTGCGTTTCGATCGGCCCTGGCACCACCACATTAACGCGAATGCCGCGCGGCGCCAGCGCGGTGGCCCAGCTGCGCGCCATCGCCACAATCGCCCCTTTTGTCGCGGCATAAAGGCTGGTGCTCGCCGCGCCTTCATAGCTTGACGAGGATGAGGTGACCACCACCGACGCGCCGGGATTAAGCAGAGAGGAGAGACGGGCGAGCTGCAGCACAGGGCCGCGCACATTGGCATTCATCATGGCGTTAAATGCCTCCGCGGTGACGGACTCCAGCTCGCCCAGTTCGGCATAGCCGGCATTCAGCCAGAGCCCATCCAGCTTGCCCCATTTTTCCACCGCTTCGCCTAGCGCCTCAATATCCGCCTCCAGGGAAGCGTCGTTGCGCAGCACCAGCGCATTATCGTGCAGTACGCTGTTGGCATACTGCAACCGGCTGGGATTGCGGCCGGTGACCGCCACGCGGCCGCCCTCTGCCTGAATGCGCTGCGCGCCCGCCAGACCCATGCCGCTGGTGCCGCCAGTAATCAGGATACGCTTATCACTAAATCGAGCCATAACCCCTCCAGAAAGACCGCCGCAGTCCAGGGCGGTGCGTGCGAATCAAACTCCTCTCTGAATGTTAGCTGGCGACAGCGATAACGCGTCATTAACTCCATGACCGATTGATGACATTCTGCATCGGCCTGTAACCCTGCTTATTTCAGGGTTATTTCCTCCCGGGCTAATTAAGGCGATTGCACCCGGTTTATTAATCCCTGCAATATGTCAGGTTATTTTCACGCTACGCTTTTTTTTATCACATTTTTTAGATTTCTTTACAGGATAACCCCTTGAGATAAAGCCATTTAAACCATGGTGAGGGATCAATATGGCATCAATTGCGTGTTCAGTCGGCTATTACAGTCTAAAAATCTGCTAATTTGAAAGCGAGGCCGTTTTTATAGTAAGGTAAATTGTTGTAAACAAGCTGCCGTAATTTATTTTAACAGGCTGCTTATAGCTTTCTTTCCCAGAGTTTGTTGGCAGTTCGGCGACGAAAGCTATAAGAGCCTCATTGGTTAATGAGGATATTATGAGCACCGGGAATCAACCCACAGATAAAAGCAAGAAGCATTTCTGGCAGAAAAAACAGAAAGAGCTGACGGTTGACGATATCACCATCGTTGATAACGACATGCTTAAGCGAGCGGTCGGCGCAGCGGCGCTGGGTAACGCTATGGAGTGGTTCGACTTCGGCGTCTACAGCTACCTTGCCGTGACCATTGGTAAAGTCTTCTTCGCCAACGCCAGCAACACCGCTCAGCTGATCGCCGCCTTCGGTACTTTTGCCGCGGCCTTCCTGGTACGCCCCATCGGCGGACTGGTGTTCGGCCCGCTCGGCGATCGCATCGGTCGACAGAAAGTGCTGGCGATGACCATGATTATGATGTCGATCGGCACCTTCTGCATCGGCCTGATCCCCTCCTACGCCAGCATAGGCATTCTGGCGCCGATCTTGCTGCTGGTAGCGCGTCTGGTGCAGGGATTCTCAACCGGCGGCGAATATGGCGGCGCGGCAACCTTTATCGCTGAATACTCTACCGATAACCGTCGCGGCTTTATGGGGAGCTTCCTCGAGTTCGGCACCCTGGGGGGCTATCTGCTGGGCGCTGGCTTCGTCACCGCGCTGACCTCAGTGCTGCCGGAACAGACCATGCTTGACTGGGGCTGGCGCGTTCCCTTCTTCGTCGCCGCGCCGCTTGGCCTGTTCGGCCTCTATGTGCGACTCAAGCTGGAAGAGACACCCGCCTTCCAGCAGCATATGGAGAAGCAGGAGGCGCTGGAGCACAGCAAACCGGCGATGTCGGTGGTGCAGATGCTGAAGAAGTATCACAAACCGATGCTGAAATGTATTGGTCTGGTGCTGCTGTTTAACGTCTCCAACTATATGCTGACCTCCTATATGCCGAGCTATCTGACCGGCATTCTGGGTATGGGCGAGCTGAGCAGTTTGCTGCTGATTATGGTGGTGATGTTCGTGATGATGCCGCTGACGCTGTTCTGGGGACACTGGGCAGATCGCCTGGGTCGTCGTCCGGTCATTGGCAGCGGCGCGGTTGGCCTGATCCTGCTGGCGATCCCCTGCATGATGCTGGTGACGTCGGGCAATATGTGGCTGGTGTTCGCTGGTCTAATCGTGCTGGGCGCGCTGCATACCTGCTTCAGCGGCTCTATGCCAGCCACCCTGCCAGCGCTGTTTGTCACCGATATCCGCTACAGCGCGCTGGCGATCGGCTTTAACCTCTCCGTTTCACTGTTCGGCGGTACGACACCGCTAATTACTGCCTGGCTGGTGGACACCACCCATAACCTGATGATGCCTGCCTACTACCTGATGGGCGCCGGGGTAATCGGCCTTATCACTGTGCTGACGCTGCACGAATCAGCACGCAAGCCGCTGCGTGGCTCTTCGCCTGCGGTGGCCAGCGAAGCAGAGGCGCATCGTCTGGTGAAAAAGCTGCGCTCACGCAATAAAGCGCGTCCGGCGCAGTAATCACAGCCCTCTCTGATGATAAAAAAACCCGCCGCTGGCGGGTTTTCTTTTATGTCTCGTATGAAAAGCGCGCATCAAACACAAGAGCGTTGAAAAGACATGTTTTTTTCCGCTCAGAGCCGCTATGGTATCGGTTCCATAGAAAGAGAAAGGACGAGCACCATGGTCTCGAAAGAGAATGCCGAACACTATATTTGGGGCGACCAGTGCGATGGTTGGGCACTGCTGCAGCGACAGGATCTCAGCATTATCCACGAGCGGATGCCCGCCAGCACTACAGAGATCTGTCACTATCACGCCCAGTGTCGGCAGTTCTTTTTTGTGCTGCGCGGCACGCTCTGTATGGAGCTTGAAGGCGAATGTCATCTGCTCCACCCCCATGAAGGTCTGGAAATTCCTCCCGAAGCGAAACACCAGGCCCGTAACGACAGCGAAAGTGACGTCGAATTTTTAGTGATCTCGCAGCCCACTACGCGCGGCGATCGCATCGACCTGCTCTGAGGCTTTTTGATCTACGCCGCAGTGACCTGTAACCACTGTATGCAGCTTATTTGATCCAGAACAATTCGCACCTCGCTGCCTTCTGTCAATTTGTGTCAACGGTTCCAGTAACCGCACATTTTATGGAGGCAGGCTGATGACGAGTAAACTGGGTTTAACGGCAGGGTTAATGGTGTGGCTGGTCTATGTGGCATGGATGGCGAGCTACTATTTCGGCACCTTCTCTCTGTTCGCTCACTGACGCATAAAAGCTGGCGGAGCAGGCGCGCCTGACCGAAGAGGCTTCCCGCATACAAAAACGCGCCGCAGGCAAAGGCACTGCGGCGCGTCTTTTATATCGGGCTGAAATTAAGCGGCCTTAACGGCGCGCACTTTCTTCGTCTGAGCGCCTTCGCCTTCGGCGCTTTCATCTACGTGAACCTTTTTCGCCGCGTCAGCCGCATCCGGAAGTTTGCTGGTGCGCAGGATATGCTGGATCGCATCTTTCTGCTCTGCAAGCAGCAGGCCGAGCGTCTCAGCCTGAGATTCATCCATATCGGGCTGATGCTGCGCTAACCAGTCGGTAAAGGCCTCCGCCATGTCGAGCATCTTGTCGTAGGCATCCGCCTCTTTTTTGCTGGCAAACGTCATTTTCTCTTCACCCTTCTTGACGACTACGTATTTAATTTCGACAGCCATTTTTGCCTCTCCGATACTGTTAATATATACAGTATATCCCTCATGCGGGCAGATTGCATCCTTTTTTCAACGCTATCGCTACGCCAGTAAAAGTGAAGAATTCGCTCAGGAAATCAATTCATTAAGAAAATCAGCCAGCGCTTTACGCGGGTCGTCCTCTTCCGACACGATCATATCGATTCCCCACTGCCCCAGCACCTCGCGCGCCACCGGATTATTGCGGTTGGTGAAGAGATAGGACTTCGGCCGTGCGGTCGCCAGGCCGGTTCTGCCCCACATTTTCGTCAGGCGATAGAACAGCAGGCGGATATTGAAATCGCTGATGCTGTAGCCGACAAACAGCACCGAATTGCCCATCACATCGTGAGTCAGTTTGATATCGAGCGGCGAGTCGAAATAGAGACGCTCAAAATAGCTGCTCTCATCCAGCACGATTGAGGTGTCGTCGTCGAAATCGCCGTGCAGTTTGATGATATGCCGCTTGTCCTCGGTAAGCGCCACCAGATCTGCCGCGTTGGCGACTTTGCTGTAGGGAACGCCGTGCGCCTCGTGCGCCGCTTCCAGCCAGCGATCGTAGTTGGTGGTATAAATACGGCTAAAGTTGCCCTGCGTAATCATGGTGTGAATTTCTGACGATCGGACATCAATGTCCGGGCGATGCCACTCGCGATCCATCCAGCTGCGCAATGGCCCCAGCGACCCCTTCTTCTGTTTGTAATACTCCGCCAGCGAAAGATGGGTGCCATAAGTGTTGAAGATTTTCGGATCGTAGCCCAGTTCATTCGCCAGATGAGCGATCAGCTCATGCCACTCCGGCAGTCCCAGGTTGCGCGAGATGCCCGCGCCGGCGAAGAGGATCAGTTTGCCGGAGTCATAGGCGCGTTTGAGTTCAGGTTTCATGCCACTCCTCGGGCGGTTTTCAGAAATTCGGCGAAGCGATCGAGCGCCAGCTTGCGCATAGAGATTGCATTTTTCAGCTCGCCCATCTCGGCGAAAGTCTGACTATGGCCTTCCGGGATAAACACGCAGTCCCACTGAAACTCGCGCGGTCCGGCAGGTCTGGCGGCGATGGTGCCGCGTACTTCGCCATGAAACTGGTACATTTTGCGCCCGTCGCAGTAGCCGAGCACGGTTTTCGCCGTCACCGCCTGGCTCTCCAGCCCCTGTACCAGCTTGGCGAAGCGCTCCGCCTCCAGCCGGTTCCAGAAGATGCGCGTCAGTCCGGCGGGCAAGCCATTCAGCCCGTCAAGATAGAGCCCCGTGTGTTCAACAAACAGCGGGCGGCCGATAATGGAAAACGCCCTGGTCAGCTTGTCGCGTACCAGCGCGATTTCGTTTTCCGTCTGGATTTCGTCGATGCGGCGCGCGATAGGCACGACGTCGACGCCTACCGGTTCGAGGATTTTGCGTACCTCGGTCAGCTTGTGCTCATTGGCTGACAGAAAGCGGATTTTCATTGCAACCCTATAAACTTATTATGTTTTTAGAAAGAAATCTTACCTGCTTGTTATCATAGTTTACTCTGCTGTACGCATTATCGAAAAATGCGCCGAAGAGCCAGGTGAACAGACAGCGGCACTTCCACAGGCTCTGGCTCCAGTCTTAACGCAGCCCTTCTTAGCATTGACTAATGCCTGGCACTTTTGCCTGCATCAGCCAGCAGGCAGGCTGTCTGCGGCAGTATGATCGTGGCTTAACGCCGGATCAAGCTGCTGACCCTGACGGCCAGACCAGCCTCAGACGCAACGATGAAAAAGTTATTTACTTATTTCCGTGTTGCATAATCCGTTTTCTTTTCCAGGCTTACTTAACACGTTCAGTTAAGGAGGAGATATGTCTAATCCGTTTAAAGAGTGCATCGAAGCCTGTTATCTGTGCGCTGCCGCCTGCGACCATTGCGCAGCGTCCTGTCTTGAAGAAGAGAATCTGGAGATGATGCGCAACTGCATCAGAATGGATATGCAATGCGCGAACATTTGTCGACTGGCCGCGCAATTTATGGCGCTCAACAGCGAATCAGCCAAATCGCTGTGCCAGCTGTGTGCAGAGATTTGCCAGCAGTGCGGCGACGAATGCGGCCAGCACGAGCACGATCATTGCCAGGCGTGCGCCAGAGCGTGCCATTCCTGTGCCGAGCAGTGTCGCAAGATGGCGGCCTGATAAAAGATGCTTACTCGCTCAGGCATTTTGCCCACTTTCCCCCTGCCTGAGCCAGCAAAAGTGGCCCGTAGACCATGGGCCATTCACGAAAACTCACTGATGCCTGTGGCGTTTTTCTGTTGTCTGCGTTACGCCCGCAAGCTCACTAAGCCCTTCATGGTCGATCTCTTTGCCCGCACTATCGACCGCGCGGGCGGCCAGCATAAGCGCGTTACTCTGTAGAGACTGCGCCTCAACGCGTGCAGATCGGGCTCCGATGAGGTTTAAAGGTGAGCAGAGCGCTTGCCTTGGCTGGGGCTCCTGGCTTCAGGGCAAAATAAACCTTAGCCATACTTATCAAAAAATTTAGCATTAGTCATTGCTGCGTTGCGTCTGTAACCCTGCTGCCTGTTATTTATACCCTGCCAGAACTACACTAAGCTGCGTTTTAATTAAAAATCGCTTATCAAAAAGGATATTTACTATGGCTTCGAATGCGTCAGAATCGGCACAGCTGGATGCCTGTAACAAACAGGTTGAGGATCTTAAAAAAGAGTTAGAGAAGCAAAAAACGCTCTGCGAGCTTTACCGGAACGAGATCCTCACCGACAGTGAGTTCCTGGGGTTCGCTATCGAAATTTTTGATAAAATTCAGGCCTCCATCAACAGCGATGTGATTAACACCATGCCGGTGGAAGAGCAGCGGCAGCTGGAGGAGACCCTGGGATACGTCAAAGAGCGTCAGGCCGCTGATAACCTGTATCGCAAAGATGACGATCCCGAACCGCGGTCGTACGAAGAGTACCGCAACCCCTGAACAGTAAGCGCGTTAACGACAAGCCGCCTGTGAGGCGGCTTTTTTCGCCAGTGAGACGCCAGCGGCAGCGCCGTCCTGTTTCAGTAAACAATCCCTGGCGGATTTACCGTTGATGTCGCAATCGCCTCATTCTGCTCGCCCCAGCGGTTTAGCACCTGCTGATACTGACCGCCCGAAATGGTGCCGTTTATCGCCGTCTGTAACGCCTCCGCCAGACCGTTCCCTTTCTTCGTCGTGACCGCCACCCAGGATCGCACCGGGCCATAGCCGACAATTCTGGTATCGCCGCGCGACGCCACCTTCCAGGCCGCCATCGACTGCGGGCCGAAGAGCGCGTCGGCGCGTCCTGAGAGCAGTGTCAGCGTCGCCGCCGCCTCGTCGGTGAGATAGACCGGCGTCACCGGTTTTAACCCTCTGGCGCGGTTCTGCGCGTCCCAGCCGAGCAGGATGCGCTCCTGGTTAGTGCCGGAGCCAACGATAATGCGCAGTCCCGCAACCTCCTCTGCCTTATTGATACTTTTGATGGGGCTGCTCGCCTTCACCAGAAACGCATGGCCATCGGCGCGGTAGGTGGCGAAGTCGAACTTCTTCTTGCGCTCTTCCGTCACCGCGATGTTGAACATCGCCACGTCATAGCGTCCGGCGGTCACGCCGAGCGGCCAGTCCTCCCAGGAGGCGGGCACCAGATGCAGCTTCAGCCCCAGGCTGTCCGCCAGCAGCCGCGCGAAGTCGGCGTCGCTGCCGATACGCGTTTTATTGTCGGACGCCAGCAGCCCCAGCGGCGGAGAGTTGGTACTGGTGGTGGCGACGGTCAGATAGCCCGACTCGACAAAATGGAAGCCCTGCGGGATCCTGGCGATTGCCTGCGGATTCGCCGGGGCCGCAATCGGCGTCTCATTCTGCGTGACGTCGAGGGTAGCCGACAGCGCAGGCGGCAGCGCGCCGAGCAGCAGCAGGGCAAGTAAAGAGGCTCTCATCATCTCTGTCCTATAGCACGCGCGCAAGAAAGCGGCGCGTGCGTTCATGGCGCGGATTGCTCAGCACCTGGGTCGCGCTGCCCTGCTCGACAATTTTGCCATCCACCATAAACACCACGTTATCCGCCACTTCACGCGCGAAGCCGATCTCGTGCGTGACAATCACCAGCGTGGTACCCGAACGCGCCAGCTTTTTGATGACGTCGAGCACTTCGCCCACCAGCTCGGGATCGAGCGCCGAGGTAGGCTCGTCAAACAGCATCACGCGCGGGTTCAGCATCAGGGCGCGCGCAATGGCGATGCGCTGCTGCTGGCCGCCGGACAAATGGCGCGGCCAGGCATCGGATTTATGGCGCAGCCCGACGATATCGAGCAGCTCCCCGGCGCGCGCGACCGCGTCACGTTTCGACAGCTGGCGATGGGCGATGGGCGCCTCGATGAGATTCTCCAGCACGGTTAGGTGCGGAAAGAGGTTGAAGTTCTGGAACACGTAGC
The DNA here is from genome assembly GCF_031844285.1 of Enterobacter sp. BRE11. Lineage (NCBI taxonomy): Bacteria > Pseudomonadati > Pseudomonadota > Gammaproteobacteria > Enterobacterales > Enterobacteriaceae > Enterobacter > Enterobacter sp. BRE11. Next base: position 118,896 of record NZ_JAUZUX010000009.1, on the reverse strand, counting down.
CGACGTTGACGCGCTGGCGCAAAATCGCCTTCTCCTTCAGCTCATAGAGCCTGTCGCCGCGCCGCTGGTAGCCAATATAATCGCCGTCGATCTGAATAAACCCCTCATCGACGCGCTCCAGATGATTCAGCGTGCGCAGCAGGGTCGACTTGCCGGAGCCGGACGGTCCGACAATTACCGTCACCGAGCCGGGCGCCAGCTCCAGCGACACGTCGTCCAGCGCCTTGTGGCGGCCGTAGCTTTTGCTGACGCCGGTAATGCTGATGGCGCCGGTGGCGTGTGCCTGGCGGTAATCAATGGCTTCGGACATGGCTAATCTCCTCATTTGCGGCAACGGGGTTCAAACGGCTGCGCCACTGGCGCCAGCGCGAAGGTTGCGGATCGCGGGTGACGCTGCGCGCCAGCCAGCCTTCAACGCCGTGCTGGATGGCCGACAGCACCGTGGTGATGATCAAATACCAGGCTGCGCCCACCATCTGCAGCGGGATCACTTCCTGGTTGCGGTTGTAGATCATCTGAATGGTGTAAAACAGCTCTGGCATCGCCAGCACGTAAACCATCGCCGTGCCTTTGGCGAGACTGATGATTTCGTTAAAGGCGGTCGGAATAATGGCGCGCAGCGCCTGCGGCAGAATGATGCGGAAGGTGCGGCGCGTCGCTGAGAGGCCGAGCGCCGACGCCGCCTCCGTCTGCCCGTGATCGACGCCGAGAAAGCCGCCGCGAATAATCTCCGCGCTGTAGGCCGCCTGCACCAGCGTCAGGCCAATCACCGCCGCCGGAAACTGACCCAGCACGTTAATGGTCTGGAAATGGCCCCAGGCGAGCGTGGTAAAGGGCACGCCGAGCGAGAGCGTGTCGTAAAGGTAGGAGAAGTTATACAGAATAATCAGCACCACGATCAGCGGCAGCGATCGGAACAGCCAGATATAGCCCCAGGCGAGCGTGCTGAGCAGCCAGGATGACGAGAGGCGCGCCAGCGCCAGCAGGCCGCCGAAAATCAGGCTAAAAACGGTGCCGAGCAGCGTCAGCAGCAGCGTCTGCCCCAGGCCGTGCAGGATCACCGGATCGAAGAACCAGCGGGCGAAGACGCCCCACTCCCAGCGTGGATTCAGCGCCACCGACTCCACCACGCCCGCCAGAATAAACAGGGCAACAATCGCCCCAACGGTCCGGGCGGGATAGCGCGCCGGCACCACTTTCAACTGTTGATGTTCCCTGCTCATGTTGCCTCCTTAACTCGCCTGAGCGACGTGGTTAACGTCGATAACTTTGGTAAAGCGCAGACGGCCGTCATAGGGCGGCTGCCCGTAGCGCTCCAGATCGCCGCTGAGATCGAACTGCGGCTGATAGCCGAAAGTACTGTAGAGCTGCACTGCTTCCGGCTGACGGAAACCGGTGGTGAGATAGAGCCGCCGGTAACCGGCGCGCCGCGCGCGCCGCTCCAGCTCCTGCACCACTAACTGCGCCAGCCCCTGACGCCGCAGATCGCCGCGCGTCCAGATGCGCTTCAGCTCGGCGGTCTCCTCATCAAAGGGCTTGTAGGCGCCCATGGCGATAATCTCGCCGTCGCGCTCCAGCACGATAAACAGGCCGCGCGGCGGCAGATACCATTCGGTTTTCTCGACTTCCTGGTGATTACGGAAGAAGTCGCCATAGCGCGAGGCGTAAAAGGCGAAAAGTCCGCTCAAGATCGGCTGCAGCTCAGGCGCTTCCGGCGACACGTCGCGAAAAAATTGCTGGCTCATGGTTCACCTCTCAGTCGCCCAGGCCCGGCGGGTTAATTTCAGAACGATCGATCTTCTCGACGCCTTCGCCCCAGCGGTTGAGCACCTTAAGGTAATCGCCGTTCTGGATCACGCCGTTCAGCGCGGTATTGATCGGCTCGGCCAGCCCGCTGCTCTTTTTCACCGTCACCGCGATATGCGCCACCTTCGGCCAGCCGCCGTCGAAGCTGCCCACCAGGCGGGTTTTGCCGGTCAGCGCCGCCTTCCACGCGCCGATCACGTTCGGCCCGAAGTAAGCGTCGGCGCGGCCCGACTGCAGCGCCAGCGTCTGGGTGGCGTCATCTTTGGTGTAGATCGGCGTGAAAGGTTTCAGCCCCTTTGCCTGATTGGCTTTATCCCAGGCGAGCAGCACCGCCTCCTGATTGGTGCCGGAGCCGACGATAATGCGCAGCCCGGCGATATCCTCCGGCGTCGCGATCGCCTTGATCTTGCTGTCGGCCTTAACGTAGAAGCCGAGCGTGTCGCGGCGGTAGGTGGCGAAATCGAACTTCTCTTTACGCTCTTTGGTGACGGTGACGTTGGAAATAGCCGCGTCATACTTGCCCGAGGCGACGCCGAGCGGCCAGTCTTCCCACGAAGTCGGCACCACGTTGAGCTTCAGGCCGAGGCTGTCGGCCACCAGCCGGGCGATGTCGACCTCGCTGCCGAGCAGGGTTTTATTGTCGTCAGAGAAGACCGTCAGCGGCGGCGAGTTCTGCGCCGCGACCGCCACGGTAAATGAACCTGGCACTACAAAGTGATGGCCGGCCGGCAGCTGCGCCACCGCCTGGTCATTCTTCGCGGTATTAATCGGCGCTTTATTGGCTTCGAGGCTGACGCGCTGGCCGTTGTAATCGACGTTAGTCCCTTCGGCATAGACGCCGCCGGACGTCACCAGCAACAGCAGGGCGATAAGGGTTTTAGTATTCTGCATAGCGAAGGTGCTCTTATTGTTGTGAGAACTGGTTAGCCGGTTCCTTCAGGCCAAAGCTGGCGCGCAGGGTGGTGCCGGGGTAGTCGCGTCGCGTCAGGCCGCGCGCCTGCAACACCGGCACCACGCGATCGACGAAGCGCTCAAAGGTGTCGGGCGTGCCGCCCTGAATGATGAAGCCGTCGGTGGCGAAATTTTCGAACCACTGCTGCAGGCCGTCCGCCACCTGCTCCGGCGTGCCGTGGAACAGCGGGCGCGGCGTTGCCGCTTCCAGCGCCGCCTGGCGCAGCGTATGGCCGTGCTCGCGCGCCTTGCGTTTGATTTCGTCGGTGGTGCTGCGGAAGCTGTTCTGGCCGATATCGCCCAGCTCCGGGAAAGGTTCATCCAGCGGATACTGCGAGAAGTCGTGATGGTCAAAAAAGCGGCCCAGATAGTTGAGCGCGTCCTGGATCGACACCAGCGCGGCGGTGGTCTGGTACTGCCGCTCTACATCCTCGGCGCTCTCGCCGACGATCACGCTGACCCCCTGGAAAATATGCAGATCTTCCGGCTGGCGGCCGTTTTCCACCAGCTGGCGCTTCACGTCGCGATAGAACGCCTGCGCCTCCTCCCGCGTCGGCTGATGGGTAAAAATCGCGTCGGCGTGGCGCGCCGCCAGCTTCTTGCCATCGTCGGAGGCGCCCGCCTGGAAGAGGATAGGACGGCCCTGCGGCGTACGCTGAATATTCAGCGGCCCGGCCACCTGGAAGAAGTCGCCATGGTGGTCGATGGCGTGCAGCTTGCCCGGCTCGAAAAACTTACCGCTCGCCTTATCGCGCACGAAGGCGCCCTCTTCCCATGAGTCCCACAGCCCCTTCACCACGGTGAGATACTCGTCGGCGATGCGGTAGCGCAGCGCATGTTCGGGATGCTGCCTGCGGGAAAAGTTTTTTGCCGACCCCTCCAGCGGCGAGGTCACCACGTTCCAGCCCGCGCGGCCGCCGCTGAGATGGTCGAGGCTGGCGAACTGGCGCGCGGTAATAAAGGGCTCGCTGTAGGAGGTGGATACGGTGCCTACCAGCCCGAGATGTTCGGTCACGCCCGCCAGCGCCGACAGCAGCGTCAGCGGCTCGAAGCGGTTGAGAAAGTGGGGGATCGATTTTTCATTAATATAGAGGCCGTCGGCGACAAACAGGAAATCGAGCTTGCCCTCTTCCGCCTTGCGCGCAATACACTTCGCATAGTCGAAGCTGATGCTGGCGTCCGCCTGCGCGGCGGGGTGGCGCCATGCGGACATATTGCCGGATGCGCCATGCAGGATGGTGCCCAGTCGAAGCTCTCTCGTGGTCATGATGTGCTCTCTTTTTTGGTTGCAGCGGTGCCGTTCGCGCGGCCTGTCGGCTCGCGCGAGCGCCGTTCAGTTCAGGGGATCAGGTCAGGATGGCGTCGCAACATCGCGCGCTGAGCCGCTGCAGCGCGTGCTGCGCCAGCTGCGCGAAGTAGCGGGCGGCGGGCGCGATCAGCGCCTCGTCGGGATTAAAGCCGGAGTGATGCAGGCCAAACGCGCTGGCGCTGCCGATGCTGACGAAGGCGCCAGGGGCCTGCTGTAGATAAAAAGCGAAATCTTCGCCGCCGAGGTGCAGATCGGCGGTCTGCACGCGGTAGCCCGCCTGTTCGGCGATTTCGCCAGAAAAGCGCGCCCATTCCGGATCGTTGACCAGCACCGGCGGACCAGCGTGCCAGCTTAGCGTCGCCTGCGCGCCCGCCGCCTCGGCGAAATGGGTCACCAGCGCCCGTACGCGCGCCTCGAGCCCGGCGCGCACGTCGAGGTCGTGCGTGCGCGCGGTGCCGCCGAACTCGACGCTGCCGGGCAGCACGTTCCAGGTTTTGCCCGCATCGATGCGCGTGACGCTCAGCACCAGGCTGTCGAGGGTATTGAAGCTGCGGCTGGTCAGGCTTTGCAGCCCCTGGATAATCTGGCTGGCGGCGACAATCGCGTCGACGCCCTCTTCGGGATGCGCCGCGTGCGCCCCTTTGCCGCTGACGCGGATAATAAACTTGTCGGCGTTGGCGTAGAACGCGCCGCCGCGCGTGGCGAACACCCCGGTCGGCAGACCTGGCTCGTTGTGCATGCCAAAAATCGCCTGTACCCCTTCCAGCACCCCGGCGTCAATAAACTGCCGCGCGCCGGCGGCGATCTCCTCGGCGGGCTGAAACAGAATGCGCACGCGCCCCTTCAGCGCCTTCTCATGCTGCTTCAGCAGCAGCGCCGCGCCCAGCATCACCGCGCTGTGCACGTCGTGGCCGCAGGCGTGCATCACGCCGGAATGGCGAGAGTGAAAGGCCAGCCCGCTCGCTTCATGCACCGGCAGCGCGTCGATATCGGCGCGCAGCGCAATCAGCGATTCGCCCTGGCCAAGCTCCGCCACCAGCCCGGTTTTTAGCGGATAGTCGAGCAGCGGAATATCTGCCGCCTGCAGCCAGGCGCGCAGGCGCTCGGTGGTCGCCTCTTCCTTGCCGGACAGCTCCGGCCAGGTATGCAGCTCGCGACGCCACGCAATCAGCTGGGAATCGAATGTGCTCATGGTTCTCTCCGGCAGGGTCAGGCCGCGACCAGATGGTGCGTCGCCAGCAGCTCAAGCGAGCGAAAGCGCGCTTTCGGTTCGGCAACTGGCGTGTCGACAATAAATTCGTCGACGGCGTAGTGCTGCTGTAGCGCATCCAGCTGGGCATGCACCTGCGCGGCGGTGCCCTTCAGCAGCGACGGCGTGCGCGGCTCAATAACGTAGTCGCTAAAGCCGCCCTGGCGCACATAGCGCTCCGCCTGCTCAAGGCTGGCGACGTTGACGCCCTGCCCGCCATTAACCTTAACGTGAAAATGACGCAGGCCGCTGGCCAGCAGATCCGCCTCCGCCGGGGAGTCTGCCACCACTACCTGCACCGCGACGAGCGCGCGCAGGCCGCTCAGACGATGGTAGGTGCCGAGGGTGTTCTCCATTAGCTGACGATCGCCGTTAAGATGGGCGGCGAAGACCAGCTGCCACCCCTGCTGCGCGGCGAGCGCGGCGCTCTCTTCGCTGGCGCCCAGCAAAAACCGGTTAGCCGGACGCGGCGGCAGCGGCGTGGCGTGCAGCGCCTCGCCGTCGTCCGCGGCGCGCTGCGGCGCGTCAAGCCATTGTCCCAGCTGCTTCAGCTGCTCGGCGAAACTGCCTTTCGCCTGCGCGTCCACGCCCGCCTGCAGCGCGCGGGTCGACAACGGTAGCCCGCCCGGCGCCTTGCCGACGCCGAGATCGATGCGGCCTGGCGCCAGCGACGCCAGCAGGTTGAAGTTTTCCGCCACTTTATAGGGGCTGTAGTGCTGCAGCATCACGCCGCCGGAGCCGACGCGAATATGCCCTGTCTGGGCGATAATCCAGGCGATCAGCACCTCCGGCGACGGACTCGCCAGCTGCGCGGTGTTGTGGTGCTCGGCCAGCCAGAAGCGGTGATAGCCCCAGCGTTCCGCCTGCTGCGCCAGTTGCAGCGTGCGCTGTAACGCGCTGCTGGCCGGCTCATCCGCAAGCACCGGCGCTTTATCTAACAGACTCAGACGATATGACATTCACCTTTCCTCACTAATACTCCGTTGCGACCCAGTGTGGAGCGAGGCGAATAATTCGTAAAACAACAAATATGGAAAAAGGATCGCGAAAAATGGCATAGCAGCTGTTATTTCTGCCGGGCAGTGCGCTCCTGAAATAAATAAATAAAAGCGGATAGCGAGAGAAATAATAAAACCCATCCTTTCTGGCGAATTACGCTCTCCTCCTTAATCCGCCGTTATTTGTTATTTTCAGATAAGCTTTGCGCAATTCGTTGGTTCATTTGGCCTGCGCCGCGTCCGATGATGAATTCCGCCTTTTAAGGCAGTTGATAACAAAGGAATTCACATGACGCGTTCTACTTTTTCGCCACTGCCGCGCGCGCTGGCACTGGCTCTGCTTGCAGGGAGTATCACCGTTTACGCGGCGGAGACGCCGGTTAAAGGCGGCACGCTGATCTACCTTGAGCAGCAGGCGCACACCAATCTTTATCCGCCTGCGGGCGGCTTTTACCCCAACGGCGGCATCCTGAATCAAATCACCGATAAGCTCACCTGGCAGAACCCGGAAACCTTGCAGGTTGAGCCCTGGATTGCCGAGAGCTGGAGCAGCAACGCGGATAAAACCGAATATACCTTTACGCTGCGGCCCGGCGTCACCTTCTCCGACGGCACGCCGCTGGACGCCAGCGCGGTGGCGAAAAACTTCGATACCTACGGTCTGGGCAATAAAGCGCAGCGCCTGCCGGTCTCTGAAGTGATTAATAACTACGACCACAGCGAAGTAATCGATCCCCTGACGGTGAAGTTCTATTTCAAAAAGCCCTCGCCCGGTTTTTTACAGGGCACCGCCACCATCGGTTCCGGTCTGGTTTCGCTCAGCACCCTCGCGCGTAATTTCGACCAACTCGGCGACGCGCGACATATCATCGGCTCCGGCCCCTTTGTGGTCAGCGACGAAAAGCTGGGCCGCGAGGTCGACATGATCGCGCGCAAAGGCTATCAGTGGGGGCCGAAAAACGGCCAGCAGCAGGGGCCCGCCAATCTTGACGGCATCAAAATCATCGTCACGCCGGAAGACAGCGTGCGCATCGGCGCGCTGCTGGCGGGCCAGGCGGACGTGATCCGTCAGGTGCAGGCCTATGACGAGAAGCAGGCGAAAGATCGGCACTTCCCGCTCTACGCGGCGCCGACGCGCGGCGTAAACGACAGTATCAGCTTCCGCCCCGACAACCCGCTGGTGAGCGACCTGCGCGTGCGTCAGGCGCTGCTGCATGCCACCAACGCGAAGCAGGTGGTCGACACCCTCTTCTCGCCCAACTACCCGCAGGCTAAATCAGTGATCGCCGCCAGCGCGGCGGGCTTTGTCGATCTCAGCGACAGGCTGACGTTCGATCCGGAACAGGCGAAAAAGCTGCTGGACGAAGCGGGCTGGAAGGCGGGCACCGACGGCATCCGCGCCAAAGCGGGCAAGCCGCTGGCGCTGACCATCTATGAATCGCTGCCGCAGCCGCAGAACAAAGAGGTGCTGCAGCTGATTGCCCAGCAGTGGCGTCAGGTCGGCGTGACGCTGACGGTGAAAGCGGGCGACGCGGGCAGCAAGACCCTCGACAGCCTCGATCCGCTGAAAACGCCGCTGACCGTCTCGGAAGTGGGCCGCGCCGATCCCGACGTCATCAAAAGCCAGTTCTACCCCAGCAACCGTGACGCGCTGCTGCAAAAAGGCGGCTCCAGCGACAAAGTGCAGAGCTTCCGCGATGACAAGCTCAACGCGCTGCTGCTGGCGATCTCCGCCGAGGTCGATCCGGCGAAGCGCCTGCAGCTAGCGGGCGACGCGCAGTGCTATCTGCTGGATAACGCCTACGTCATTCCGATCTTCGAGGAGCCGCAGGTGTTTGCCGGCGCGCCCTGGCTGAAAGGGGTGCGCTTTGAAGCGGTCGGGCGCCCGGCGTTTTACGGCGCCTGGCTGGAAAAACATTAAGGCGGGATAAATGATGCGACACTCTCTGCCGCAACGACTGGGGAGCGGTCTGATGGTGCTCTGGGCGGCCTTTACCCTCTCTTTTTTGCTGCTGCAGGTGCTGCCCGGCGACGCGGTGCTGATTAAGTTTCAGAACCCCGATTTGGGGCTGAGCCCGCAGCAGATAGCGGAGATGCGCCTCGCCTACGGCGCGGACAGCCCGCTGTGGCAACAGTATCTGCATACGCTGTTCGCCATGCTGCGCGGCGACTTCGGCTTTTCGGTGCAGGCGGGTGTGCCGGTGAGCGCGCAGATCGCCGATAATCTGCCGGGCACGCTGCGCCTGGCGCTGTGCGGATTTCTGCTGGCGACGCTGCTGGCGTTCGCGCTGGCGGCGCTGTCGCGTCAGCCCGCGCTGCGCGGCCTGCGTTCGCTGCTGCAGTCGTTCCCCGCGCTGCTTATCTCTGTTCCGACCTTCTGGCTCGGCATCGCGCTGATCCAGATCTTCTCTTTCCAGCTGCGCTGGATACCGGTCATCAATCCTTCGCCGTGGCAGGGAATGCTGCTGCCCATCGTCACGGTGGCGGTGCCGATCTCCGCGCCGCTGGCGCAGATCCTGCTGCGCAGCATTGATGAGGTTTCGACGCAGCCCTTTGTGGCGGTGGCGCGCGCCAAAGGCGCAAGCGAAAGCCGCGTGCTGTGGCGTCACGTCTTGCGCAACGCCATGCTGCCGGTGCTGACCATCGCCGGACTGCTGCTGGGCGAGCTGATCGCCGGCGCGCTGATCACCGAAACGGTGTTCGGCCTTGGCGGCCTCGGCCAGCTGACGCAGCAGGCGGTAAACAACCAGGATGTCGCGGTGCTGCAGGCGGTGGTGATGATCTCTGCGCTCGGTTTCGTAGTAATCAACCTGCTGGTGGATCTGCTGATGCCGCTGTTCGATCCGCGCCTGAATCGCGCAGCGGGAGGTGCCCTGTGAGCCTTGTGGACTACGCCGCCGCGCGCCGCGCCTCAGGCGGACGCCGGACGCTGCGCCTGCAGCCAGGGTTATGGCTGGCGTGGCTGGTGATCCTGCTGGCGGCAGGCGCCGCCTTCGCGCCCACGCTTTTTACCGCCTTTAGCGCCACCGAAGGCATCGCCGGGGCTCAGCGTCTGGCGCCGCAGGCGGGGCACTGGCTCGGCACCGATCAGCTGGGACGCGATCTCTGGGCGCGTATGGTTTACGGCGCTTCGGCGTCGCTCTCCGCCGCGCTGATCGCCGTGGCGATGGGGCTGACGGCGGGCACCGCGCTCGGCGTGCTGGCGGGGGCCAGCGGCGGTAAAACCGAGATGCTCATTATGCGCGCCGTCGACGTGCTGCTCTCCATCCCTTCTCTGCTGCTGTCGCTAAGCGTGCTGATCCTGCTCGGCTTCGGCACGCTGCACGCCGCGCTGGCGGTGGGCGTGGCGTCAATCGCCAGCTTCGCCCGGCTGGCGCGCGGCGAAGTGGTGCGCATCCGCCACAGCGACTACGTCGAGGCGGCTTTTGGCAGCGGCGGCACCTTTTTCGCCGTGCTGCGCCGCCATATTCTGCCTAACGCGCTGACGCCGGTGATCGCCTTCGCCGCGCTGCAGTTCGGCCAGGCGATCCTCGCGCTCTCGACGCTCAGCTTTCTCGGCTACGGCACGCCGCCGCCCGCGCCCGAATGGGGGCTGCTGATCGCCGAAGGCCGCAACTATCTCTCTACCGCATGGTGGCTGACCACCTTCCCCGGCCTGCTGGTGATCGCCGTGGTGCTGGCCGCCAGTCGCATCAGCATTCAGATTGCAGGAGGTCGCCGATGAGCGCATCCGCGCCGCTGCTGGCGGTGAAACATCTCAGCCTGAGCTATCGCAGCGGGCATCAGTGGCGTCAGGTGGTGCATGACGTCAGCTTTGAACTCCGGGCCGGAGAAATGGTGGCGCTGGTGGGCGAATCGGGCTCCGGCAAAACCACCACCGCGCAGGCGATTATCGGGCTGATGGCGGAGAACGGCCGCCGCGACGGCGGTGAGATCCGCCTCAACGGCGAAGATATCGCCACCTGGTCGCAGAAGCGGCTCGATCGGCTGCGCGGCGCGCGCATCAGCCTGGTGCCGCAGGACCCGGGCAATTCCCTTAACCCGGTGAAAACCATTGGCGCGCAGGTCGAGGAGATCCTGCGCCTGCATACCGCCCTCAGCGGCGACGCGCGTCGCCGCCGCGTGGTGGAGCTGCTGACGCGCGTCGGGCTGAGCCATCCTCAGCAGCGCGTCGATCACTATCCGCACCAGCTGTCAGGCGGCATGAAGCAGCGCGTGCTGATCGCTATTGCGCTGGCGCTCAGCCCGGATCTGATTATCGCCGACGAGCCCACCAGCGCGCTCGACGTCACGGTGCAGAAGCGCATCCTCGATCTGCTCGACGCGCTGCGTCGCGAGACCGGCACCGCCGTGCTGTTCGTTACCCACGATCTGGCGCTGGCGGCCGAGCGCGCGGATCGCATTATGGTATTTCGCCACGGCGAGATTCAGGAGTCGGGACCTGCCGCGCAGCTGGTCGGCGCGCCGCAGCATCCCTATAGCCGCCAGCTGTTGCGTGATGCGGCGCCGCAGCGCGTCGCACGGCGCGCGCCCGACCGGCTGGCGACGCCCGCGATTAGCGCCACCGCCGTCAGCAAAAGTTTTACGCTCGGTAAAAACAGGCGGCTGCAGGCGCTGCACAACGTTAGTTTTCAGGTGGCGCGCGCCTCGACGCACGCGCTGGTAGGCGAATCCGGCTCCGGTAAGACCACGCTGGCGCGCATTCTGCTCGGCTTCGAACAGGCGGAGAGCGGCAGCGTGACGCTGGACGGCGTCCCCGTCGGCGACCTGCGCGGCGAAGCGCTGCGCCAGCTGCGGCGTAAAATTCAGTTCGTCTATCAGAACCCGTTCGCCTCGCTCGATCCGCGCCAGACGTTGCTGGAGATCATCGAAGAGCCGCTGCGCAATTTCGAACGGCTCAGCGCCGCTGAGCGGCGGCGGCGGGCTGAAGCGGTCGCCGAGCGCGTGGCGCTGCCTGCCGAACTGCTGGCGCGCGGCGCGCGCGAGCTCTCCGGCGGCCAGCGCCAGCGCGTCGCCCTTGCCCGCGCCCTGATCCTCAACCCCGACATTCTGGTGCTGGATGAGGCGACCTCGGCGCTCGACGTGACCGTTCAGGCGCAGATCCTGCTGCTGCTGCAACAGCTGCAAAACGAGCTGGGACTCACCTATCTGTTTATCACCCACGATCTGGCGACGGTGCGTCATATGGCCGACGGCGTCACGGTATTGCGCGCAGGCGAAGTGGTGGAAAGCGGTGACGTTGTCACCCTGTTCGCCTCACCGCAGCACCCCTATACCCGCGAACTGATCGCCGCCATTCCGCAGTTCACTCCGCGTATGAGGGCTTCCGCATGAGGCGACGTATTGGCTTTTTCACCCGGCTGCTGGATAAGGCGCCTGCGCAGCAGCGCTACCGCCTGGCGACCGAACAGATCCAGCACGCCGAACGGCTCGGCTTTGACAGCGCCTGGATCGCCCAGCACCATTTTCACGAGGCGGAAGGCGGCCTGCCGGCGCCGCTGGTGTTTCTGGCGCACGTCGCCGCGCATACCCGCACTATTCGCCTCGGCACGGCGATTATCACCCTGCCGATGGAGAACGCCCTGCGCGTGGCGGAGGATGCGGCGGTGCTGGATCTGCTGGCTGAAGGACGGCTGGAGATCGGGCTGGGCTCTGGCGGCACGCCAGACTCGTTTTTGCCGTTCGGCCTGACCTTCGACCAGCGCGCCGCCGCCTTCGCCGATAATCTGCATCAGCTGCTCGGCGCCTGGCGCGGCGATTCGCTGGCCCATCCCGACAACCATCTCTATCCCCCCGCGCCGCAGCTGGCGCAGCGCGTCTGGATCGCCACCTTTTCCGCCGAAGGCGCCGCGCGCGCTGGCGCCGCCGGACACGGGCTGATGCTGTCGCGCACCCAGCCGCGCCCCGCCAGCGATCCCGGCCTGCCGCTGGATGCGATACAGAACCCGATTATCGACGCCTACCTCGACGCGCTGCCCGCCGGGGTGACACCACGCATTCTTGCTTCGCGCACCGCCTTTGTCGCCGACTCAGACAGCTATGCGCACCGCGTCGCGGAGCCGGGCATCCGCCAGCAGGCGCAGCAGTACCGCGCCGCTGGCCATGCGCTGCGCGGCGACTCGCTGGACGATCTTTTCGCCCAGTTCGATGCCCACATCGGTGACGCCGTCACGGTGCGCGCCTCGCTGGCGCAGGACAGCGTGCTGCCGCGCGTCACCGATATCTCTTTTCAGGTGCACTCGGTCGAGCCGTCGCCCGCCGATACGCTGCGCTCCATCGAACTTATTGCCGAACAGCTTGCGCCCTGGCTGCGCACGCACGGCGCTCAGGAGAAGCTATGACCCATTCTCACGATCTGCTGGCTGAACTGGCCGATATCGATCCCGCCAGCGCCCTGGCGCAGGCGCGGGCCACGCGCGATGCCGCTACCCGCCACGCCCAGGGCAGCTACGAGGTGCTGTTTAGCCAGCAGGAGCACGATTTTCCGCTGGCCGAGCGCCTCGCGCTGGCGGCGCAGGTGGCCGAATGGCACGGCGCTGAACGGCTGCGCGCCCACTATGCCGCCCATCCGGCGTATCAGCCGCTGAGCGATAACGCGCGCCATCAGCAGGCGCGCGATTTTGCGCAGCGCCTGACCGTTGAGCCGGTCGCCGCCGCGCCGACGCATATTGAAGCCTTGCGCCGCGCAGGCTGGAGCGAGCGCGGCGTGGTGACGCTGGCGCAGCTGGTCGGCTTTATCAGCTTTCAGAGCCGCCTGCTGGCCGGTTTGCGACTGCTGCAGGGCGAAGAGCGCAGCGGCCCGTCTCCCGCCGTCGTCGCGGGCCGCTGGCACACCGCCGCGCAGACCGCCAGCGGCCAGACCGCGCCCACCGCGTTTACCCAGGCGGAGCTCGGCTGGGAGCCCTGGCTGGCGGCGAAGCCGCTGGCAGCGTTCAGCGCCGAAGAGCAGGCGCTGCTGGCGCGCTTCGGCCACAGCGACTCCGACTATTTCCGCCTGCTGGCGCGCAACCAGCCGGTGCTGGAGCAGCGCACCCTGACCGATAAAGGCATCTTCTACACCTCGGGCGGGCTGCCGCGTGCCGAACGGGAACTGGCGGCGACGGTGGCGAGCAAGATCAACGGCTGCTTTTACTGCGCCTCGGTGCACGCGCGCAAGGCGTCGCAGCTGGCGAAAGATCACGATGCGGTGCAGAAACTGCTTAACGTCGCGCCCGGCGCGGTGCTGTCGCACGGCCAGTCGCCGCGCTGGGCCGCCGAGATCGACTTCGCCGCCTCGCTCTCCGTTACACCACCGGCGGCCAGCCAGAGCCAGCTTCAGGCGCTACGCGACCAGCAGCTGGATACGCTGGCGCTACTCGATCTGATCCAGGCAACCGCCTTCTTCGCCTGGGCGAACCGCCTGATGCTGACGCTCGGCGAGCCCTTCCTGCCTTCTGACGCACAAGGATAAGCATGTTGTTATCTGACCAACTGATCGCCTGGCGGCGCGAGCTGCATCAGCATCCTGAGCTGTCGAACCAGGAATTTCAGACCACCGAGCGCATCACGCGCTGGCTGCGCCAGGGCGATATTCGCCTGCTGCCGCTGCCGCTGAAAACCGGCGTGGTGGCGGAGATCGGCCACGGCACACCTTTAATCGCGCTGCGCGCCGATATCGACGCGCTGCCGATCGAAGAAGACTTTGAACGTCCCTGGCGGTCGCAGCAGCCCGGCGTGATGCACGCCTGCGGTCACGATCTGCATACGTCGGTTATGCTTGGCGTCGCGCACCGCCTGCGCCAGCAGGAGCAGCAGCTGCCCGGCCGGGTGCGCATTCTGTTTCAGCCAGCGGAAGAGACGTTTAACGGCGCGCAGCAGCTGATCGACGCTGGCGCGCTGGAGGGCGTGCAGGCGATTTTCGGCCTGCACAACGCGCCGGATCTGCCGCTCGGCACGCTGCGCACGCGCGGCGGCGCCTTTTACGCCAACGTCGACCGCTTCGTGATCCACATTCGGGGTAAAGGCGCCCACGCCGCGCGGCCGCATGAGGGCATCGATTCGATTGTAATCGGCAGCCATATCGTCACCGCCTTGCAAACGCTGCCGAGCCGCGTATTCAGCGCGCTGGAGGCGGTGGTGCTGAGCGTGACCCGCTTTACGGCGGGCAACAGCTGGAACGTGCTGCCGCAGAGCGTCGAGCTGGAAGGCACGGTGCGCACCCATAACGACGCGATCCGCGAGGCGATCCCGCACCGGATGCGCCAGCTGATCGGCAGCATCGCCGCGGGTTTCGGCGCGGAAGCGGAGCTGGAGTGGATTGCCGGGCCGCCTGCGCTAGTCAATACCCCTGCCTGGGCCGACTTTGCGCTGGATCTGGCGCAGGCGTGCGGCTTCGCTACTGAACACGGCACGCCGCAGATGGGCGGCGAAGACTTCGCCTTCTATCTGCACCATGTGCCGGGCGCCTTTGTCAGCATCGGCAGCGCCAGCGCCTTCGGGCTGCATCATCCGGGATTCGATCCCGATGAGGGCATGCTCGACGCGGCGGTGGACTATTTTACCCAGCTTGCGCCGCGCGCCCTGGATATCGTGGCCAGCGCATGACGAAAAAGAGGAGAAAGGAGATGGCGATCCCCGTTCTCGTACCGGTACTGGATCATGTGGTCATTAACGTGGCGGATCGGCTGGACGAGGCGAGCGCGCTCTACCGGCGGCTCGGCTTTCGGCTCAGCGAACGCGGCCACCATACGCTCGGCTCCAGCAACCATCTGGCGGTTTTTGGCGAAAACTACCTGGAGCTGCTGGGCTACGAGCCCGGCCGCGGCGAACAGCGCAAAGATGTGTGGCAGGCGCCGCCTGGCCTGACAGGGCTGGTATGGAAAACCCAGGATGCAGAGAGCGCCTGGCTGCATCTGCAGCGTCAGGATCTGGACGGCGACGCGCCCGCCGCGTTTCACCGCCCGGTGACGCTGCCGGACGGCGAAGCAAGCGAGGCGCACTTCCGCACCGTGCGGCTGCGCCCCGCGCTGATCCCCAATGGCCGCAGCTTTTTCTGCCAGCACGACACGCCGCATGCGGTGTGGCAGGCCGCCTGGCAGACGCATCCCAACGGCGTGCGCAATATCAGCGAATTTGTCATCGTGGCGCAGGATCCGGCGCTCTCCGCCCAGGTTTACAGCCACCTGTTCGGCGCGGATCGCATTCTCGCCTGTCAGGATGGTGCCTTCGTGCTCAGGGCGGGCGAAGCGAAGGTGCGTTTTGCCTCTGCTGCCTATGCGCAGACGCGCTTCGGCTCGCTGCCGGCGGACTATGACGGCTCGGCGCGCATGTCTGCGCTCAGCTTCCGCAGCGACGATCTGGAGAAGGTGAAGGCGAGCCTGCTGCTGGGGGATATCCCTTTTCGCGAGGAGCCGGATGCGATTGTGGTCGCGGCGGAGCAGGCTTTTAACCTGGCGCTGCGGTTTCATTTGTGAGGTGAAAAAGGGGCCGCAGTGATGGCAACATTTAACCTGCCTGTTTGTCATGCGCAGCGGCGAGAGGCACAAAGCCCGCTTGAAACACAAAGCGGGCTTTGTGCCCGGTGAATGATTCAGGCCACCTTGCTACATAGCTGGCTGGCGAGCTGGTCGAGCGCCCTGTCAAAGGAGGCGCGCTCTGCAGCGCTGAGAAATCCCTGTTGCTTCACGTAGTGGGCCGCGTCGCCTCTTATCTGCGACGCGTGCTGCCAAAGCCTGTCGGCCTGGGCCTGCGTAAGCCGGCGGGCCTTGCGGGCCGTACTGATATCGGCCTGCAACACATTTATCCGCCAGGATATGTGCGCCTGGAGCGGATCGGCGATGCGGCCCCCCGTCTCCTCTTTAACATCACGCTGTGCCTGTATGTCACAGGAGGGATAGGCCTGCGCAGGCATGGCGTCTGCCATTATCTGACCAGATACCAGTAAAGCGAGCCCTGCTATGTAATATTTCATCTGTGAGATACTCCCTGACAATTTGTAAAAGCGGCGCGGACATACAGGCCAGCCTCTGCTGTTAATCCCTTTTGCAACGCACGGTTAGCCGAGGCTGAACAGCGTGACGTCAAGAGTCAGAAGCTGCTTAGCCCTGCAGGTCTGGTATACCGGAAAGCGCGCGGATATCGCTGACAATCAAATCGGGAGCGGGCGCCAGCGGATAAAGCGCCTGCCCCTCCCGGCTGATAAACGCGGTCTTCATACCTGCCCGTTTCGCACCGCATACATCCCAGCCGTGTGCGGCCACCATCATGCAGGCAGAGGCAGAGTGACCCATTTCGCTCATCGCCCACTGATACACCCGCAGGTCAGGCTTGTAGATCCGCCGCTCGTCAACGCTGAGAATGCGGGTAAAAAATGGCTTAAGTCCGGCCGATGTTAACTGTTTTTCTGCCAGATCGGCAGAAGAGTTGGTCAGCGCAGCCAGACAAAACCCCTGATGAGAGAGCGAAGCTAATCCTTCAGCCACATCATCGTATGGCGGCATTGATGCCAGCACCTCCGCCACTGAAACGGCATCTTCCGTGAGCGGGATACCATAGCGCTCAGCCGTCATGCTTAACACAGCTTCGGCTATTTCCCCAAAGTGCGCCAGCTTCCCGTGACCGTCTCCACAAGGGAGTGGTGCAAAAGTGAGGTAAACCAGGCCTCGGCGATGGCGGGATCATTTCCCAGCCAACGTGCCAGATACGCCTTCAGGGGGCGGGTATCAAGCAGGGTTTCATTTACATCGAAAAAGATAACGCCCTTTTTCTCGGCTGCAGGTTGATGATGAGCCATCCAGTCTCCGGTTAAGTTAATCTTTGCGGTTGCTTATCTGACCCGTCCATACCCCAAGTCAAACTGAAGCGTCGCTTTATTTAAGAAAGTGGCTTGCCTGCTACGCGGCAGAAAACGTTTAACCCAAAAAGGCTAGCTTCTTGCACTTGAATTGCAAACGGAACAGGTAACCGCTTTTTAAGGGTACCGGTTGCGGTTGTGAATGCGTCGATAGCGCGTGCTGAAACAAAACAGGAGCAGAAAAATCAGGCATGGATCTTTTTTGAGGGTATTCCATCACTTCTCTTAAAATTGCGCGTGTGATTTTAAACTAATTTTTAGTTTTCTTTTCTGGCGATAAAAGTCGACGGTTAAATAAGCGATTGCATTCAATGCGTTAAATTTTGAACGCTTTTTTGGCTTCCGCTCTCTTAAGGTTTTGAGACGTTTTCTTTCAATGACTACTTATTAACGGTGCGTAATTTTCCACAGCCAGTGACCGATAACCAAAAAACATCTTACCTGGAGGTTAACTGGCATGCTGAAAAATACCCGTCTTACCACAATCCTGACGCTATCCGGTCTGTTTCTGTTTTTGGTTTTTCTTACTTCTTCACTGCTGAGCGTGATTTATCTCAATCGCAGCGCGAAATCTCTTAATGATCTTAACTATGAAGTCTCCGCAACTCTCGGCGTCGCTGACACGACCAACTGGATGCGTGCTGCTCGCACTACGCTGCTGGCCGCAGTGCCTTATGCTGACGGCAGCAATCCAGAGGCGTTTAATGCCGCACTGACCCAGGCCAGATTTTACTATGATGGCGGCTTACGTTTTATGCAGGCCTATCAGGCTGCGCCAAAACTGGCCGGTGAAGCGGAACTGGCTCAGGAACTGGCAGCCCGCTACAACGATTATACGGAGCAAGGCGTTGGGGCTCTTTTTACCGCGCTACAGAAAAAAGATGTGCACGCTTTTCTGACGCTTGCCGGCACGAAAGTGGTGGCACTCGATGAGGCTTACCGGGTTCCGCTGGACAAGGTTATTGCCATACATAAACAGTCATCCGTCAATATTACCCGCCAGGCCGATATCAATACCTATATTGCTTATACCGCGGCGGGTGTGTCGGTCATACTGTTTATTCTGGCTTCAGTCGTCGTGGCGGTGGTGCTGAAAAATGTTCTGATCAAACCTCTCCGTCGCGCTGGCGAGGTCACGGCAGCCATTGGCGCAGGCGATCTGACCTCGGTAATCGTTCATACCCGCAACGATGAAATTGGCAGGCTCTTGCAGGGGCTTGAAAGCATGCAGCTTGGCCTGAAAACCATGGTGAGCGAAATCGTCAGTGGCGTAAGCGAAGTGGCCCGCGTGACCTCGCAGATAAGCGACGGTAACCATAGTCTTTCCAGCCGCACGGAGCAGCAGGCGGCCGCGCTTGAACAGACCGCGGCAAGCATGGAGGAGCTCTCCTCTACCGTTGCTCTCAATGCCGGGAATGCCTCCGTAGCCAGCAGCGCCGCTTTAGAGGCGTCAGAAACCGCCTCGGACTGCGGCGCGGCGATGCAGGAGGTTGTGCGCACGATGGCGGACATTAAAAGCAGCGCAATCGCCATCAGCGAGATTACCTCCGTGATTAACAGTATTGCTTTCCAGACAAATATTCTGGCGCTGAACGCCGCGGTAGAGGCAGCGCGCGCAGGCGAGCAGGGGCGCGGTTTTGCCGTGGTGGCCAACGAGGTTCGCACGCTGGCGCAACGCAGCACACAGTCTGCACGGGAAATTGAAAAGCTGATTGCTG
Organism: Enterobacter sp. BRE11; assembly: GCF_031844285.1. Lineage (NCBI taxonomy): Bacteria > Pseudomonadati > Pseudomonadota > Gammaproteobacteria > Enterobacterales > Enterobacteriaceae > Enterobacter > Enterobacter sp. BRE11. The sequence goes on along the minus strand of NZ_JAUZUX010000009.1, from coordinate 100,034 downwards.
AATCCAGTTCGAACGTTGAGACTGGCGAGCAGAAAGTCGCACAGGTTTCGCTAACGACAGAGAAAATTATCCGCGACGTTAGCGGCGTGACTTCACTGTTAGGAGAGATTGCGGCGGCCTCCTCTGAACAGAGCAAGGGAATAAACCAGATCGGCGTAGCTGTAACGGAAATGGACAGCGTTACTCAGCAAAACGCTACGCTGGTTCAGTCTTCCGCCGCAGCCACTGACATACTGGAAGAGCAGGTTCAGTCGTTAAGCGCTATCACCCGCCGGTTCAAACTGCAGGCTGGCGCAGAGGTTACCGGCCTGCGCGCTTCTGCTTTGCCTTCTGTTCAGGCGAAAGCAAACGTCTCAGGCGGTGCGTGGGTCAGCTTCAGCTAAATCTGCCTGATGTCTGCATATTTTGTTGCAGGCATCCGCTTTTTTATCTCGCTAAAGAGGCTGTTGTGCCTGCCGCTGGGCTGAAGCAACCTAAAACAGAGGTCACAGCCCGCGTTGAGCGAAAAGCGGCCTCTGTCTGTTCATGTGATGTTTCAACGCTTTCAGCGACTTATGCTATCAGGGCTGGCAACAGTTAAAATTTACGCTATGCTGGTGAACTCATGTACTAGTTTGCGAGCATAAGCCGTGGGTTTTACCTGTATTGAAAAGGTCAGAACGCGCATCGATGAAATTGACGATGCGTTGGTTAAAATCATTGCTCAGCGTGCAAAGTGTGTTAAAGCCGCAGCTGCATTTAAAAGCGACAGCGCTGCCGTTCGTGCGCCGGATCGCGTAGAGCAGGTCATCAATAAGGCTCGCGAGAATGCCGCTAAGGCAGGAGTGCCAGAGATCATTATTGAGAAAGTCTATCGAAGCATGATTAATGCATTTATCGACTATGAGCTCAAACAACATGAACAATTACAGAAGGATCAATCAGACAGCGGGCGACATTAAAAGAGGTCGCACTTTTTCCTGACTGTGAATATCTCGAAAAGTGCGCTGTCTGCGGCCTGAAGTTTATATTCCCAGGCTGGCCAGCAGGTCATCAACATCGTCTTGGCTGGCAGCTTTTTCCGCTGCGGAAGAGCAATGCGCTGGGGCATTGCGCTCGCCAGTACCTGAGCCTGCTGAGCTATCACGGAGCACCTGAATCAGCTGCTGCTCTGCCTGATTCAGCACCTCCATCATTTTCTGTACAATCTGTCCGGTCAGATCCTGGAACCCTTGTGCCATCATAATGGCATGCAGCTGCTGGCGCGTAAGGCTCGTTATTTCTGGCACATCATGCAGCCATGCAAGGGTATCTGCTGCTAACTCACGGGTTTCTCCTTCGTCTGGCTGATGACTGGACGCGACCTTCCATCGCTCACTTAAATGTTTCGCCTTTTCTGCCAGTAGAGTTTGCATAGGCTGCGTCATCTCCACGCTATTAATTGCGCCATTTGCTGCCTCGCGCGTCAGCGTTACCACATAGCTCAGCCGTTCCCGTGCGTCAGGTATGCTTCCTGCAACATCAGCAATCGTTTTATCAAGCCCTAACTGTTGCAGGCTATCACGGAGTGTGCGCAGGATGGAGCCCGTGCGCACCGTGATTTCACGAATGTCCTGTTGCTCGCTGTGGGTGTCGGGTAATGACATGAATGCTGCCTCTGGTTTAGGGAATGCTGTTACCTGATATTATCGTCAGTCTGCTGCGGCTATTTAATCTCTTGACCTGTCTTTATGCTGTCAAAAGCGTGCATAACGTGAAGAAGTGGCTTATTCCTGAATGCCATCCTGAAGAGAGAAGCAAGGGCAACCGGAACGCGTTTGGCCTCTGCGGTCGGAAAGCGCGCTGGAATAAGGGGAAACAGGGGCCGGAATGGGCAAATTATTTTCCGGCCCGGGAGTTAAGCATGATTGATGCTGAGCAGACTCAGAGTTTGAATGAACTGACCTCAGCAAGAAGCCTGCCCGCCTGCTGGCTCAGCGAGCTGGCCGCCGCAGACATCTGTTCTACCATCGCCGCGTTTTGTTGCAGATTACTCTCCATCTGGCTGACCGCTATATTCACCTGGTCGATACCATAGCTCTGCTCTTTAGAAGAGTGGCTGACCTGATTTATCAGCTGCGTGGTTTAATCGACGACTGACAGGGTCTCATTCATACGCGTGGTTACCGTAACGGTTGTAATCCGGCCGGGAACTGAGAACTTGCCCCAGAAGTGTCTCAGCTGACTGATACGCGCCAGCCGCCTGCCCGATGACGTTTCCTGATGGCACCAGCGCGGCTGTGGTCGTGCCCAGGCCTTCGCGCGCCTGGGTCATCAGGGCGGTTGCCTGCGCGTGGTCGAGGTTTTGCGCCAGAGCGTCTGTAACGAGCTTGCTCAGGTGAGGAGCGTTAAATCCTTCTCACCAGACGGCAAAACTGGCGGGCCGGGACGCACTTCTGCTCAGGCGCGCGGACTCACTGTCATAACCTTTTGCAAGCGGTGTATCAGGGCGATGATAATCTGGCCCGACGGCGCACCCGGCCAGTAAACTGGCGCTCACTGTCGCTGCAAAAGGGCGTTTGAGAAACAAGGAGTATTCCTTGAGAAAAATAAACCCGTGACTGAATTACATAATGGTCACTTGTTGTCAATCAGAGTTTGCTACGCTAAGCTGGAAAAATGAATAAACATACAACTGCTCACCCCTCCAGGGGGCCTTCAGAACACAGCATCCGCGACCAGGTGGTTGCTGCGGCGACAGAACACTTCGGGCATTTCGGTTATGAAAAAACCACCGTATCCGATTTGGCAAAAGCTATAGGTTTTTCTAAGGCCTACATATATAAATTTTTCGATTCTAAACAGGCCATTGGAGAGCAAATCTGCGCTAACCGCCTGGGTATGATAATGGAGATTGTCAACGCGGCGATTGCCGATTCGCCGACCGCATCTGAAAAGATGAGGCAGCTCCTGAGGGCGCTGACGGAGTCCGGAAGCGATCTGTTCTTTCACGACCGCAAGCTCTATGACATCGCCGCCGTTGCCGCTCGCGATAACTGGCCATCAGCCGCAGCTCATGAAAAGCGCCTTCAGCAACTGATTGAAATGATTATTGTTGAAGGCCGGGCCTCTGGAGAGTTTGAGCGGAAAACGCCTCTGGACGAAGCAACACAGGCTATTTTTCTTGTCATGAGACCCTACATTAGCCCCGTTCAGTTGCAGTACAACCTTGAGACGGCTGCCTCCGCTGCCGCCCTTCTTTCCTCGCTCATCCTACGCAGCCTGGCACCCTGACCTGTGACCATTGACATTTTTGGTCACCAGAATAAGAATGCGGTTACTTTCCTTTCACTTTTTCAGGTAACCCATGCTCAGGATCAAACCTGCCACTTTGGCTGTATGTCTGTTGCCGTTGGCCCTGGTGGCCTGCGGTGACAATTCTGCCACCGACGATCCACGTACTCAGCCTCCCCTTGTAAGGGCGATTAACGTGGGGGCAGCGAATGCTGCTTACCGTTCATTTACCGGCGTTGTTGTTGCCCGCACTCAGAGCGATCTGGGCTTCAGGGTGCAGGGCAAAATCCTTGAACGCCTCGTGGATGCGGGTGAGACAGTTAAACGTGGGCAGCCGCTGATGCGCCTTGATCCCGTCGATCTCAGCCTTCAGGCCCAGGCGCAGCAGCAGACGGTCATGGCCGCCCGCGCGCGCGCCAGACAGGCTTCTCAGGATGAAGCGCGTTACCGCGGCCTGGTGGCGGCAGGCGCTGTCTCAGCATCCGCCTACGATCAGATAAAGGCCGCTGCAGACACGGCAAGAGCCGATCTCAGCGCTGCCCAGGCGCAGGCAGATGTGGCCCAAAATGCCAGGAGCTATGCCGTGCTGGTGGCTGACGCCGATGGTGTCGTGATGGATACGCTCGCTGAGCCAGGCCAGGTAGTCAGTGCGGGCCAGCCGGTGGTCAGACTCGCCCGTGCGGGGCAGCGTGAAGCCCTTGTCCAGCTGCCTGAAACACTCAGACCCGCGCCTCAAAGCGAGGCTGAAGCGACGCTGTATGGCGACAAAAATCAGTCCGTTAATGCACGGCTGCGCGTGCTTTCAGATGCAGCCGATCCGTTAACACGGACCTTTGAAGCGCGTTATGTGCTTGAGGGCGCTCTGGCCAGTGCGCCACTGGGTTCGACCGTGACGCTGCGCATCTCTGACGGCAATGCTGCCCACAGGCTGATGCAGGTCCCCCTTTCCGCGCTCTTTGACCCGGGCAAAGGCCCAGGAGTATGGATAATCACCGGTCAGCCCGCTCGGGTATCCTGGCGCGCAGTGCGGGTAGAGGGGCTGAGTGACGATATGGCAAACGTCACCAGCGGAATCGGTGCCGGTGATAAGGTCGTTGCGCTTGGTGCGCATCTGCTGCATGACGGCGAAATCGTTCGCGTTGCGCTTGAGGGTGATGGCAGCATCGCCGGAGGCCAGCCGCATGAGTAACACCCGTTTTAATCTCTCCGCGCTCGCTGTTCGGGAGCGTTCGATTACCCTGTTCCTGATCATCCTTATCACGGTTGCAGGCATCCTCGCTTTTTTTGGGCTGGGACGAGCAGAAGATCCGCCGTTTACCGTTAAGCAGATGACAATCATCACCGCATGGCCGGGCGCGACGGCGCAGGAAATGCAGGATCAGGTTGCTGAACCGTTCGAAAAACGTCTGCAGGAGCTTAAGTGGTATGACCGGACGGAAACCTACACCCGCCCGGGAATGGCATTCACCATGCTGTCGCTGCAGGACAGCACGCCTCCCTCACAGGTGCAGGAAGAGTTTTATCAGGCGCGTAAAAAGCTGGGAGACGAGGCTAAAAACCTGCCTGCCGGCGTCATGGGCCCTCTGTTCAATGACGAGTTTTCGGACGTCACCTTTTCCCTCTTTGCGCTGAAAGCGAAAGGTGAGCCTCAGCGTTTACTGGCGCGCGATGCAGAGTCGCTGCGCCAGCGGCTTCTGCATGTGCCAGGCGTTAAAAAGGTCAACATTATTGGTGAGCAGGCTGAACGCATCTTTGTCTCTTTTTCCCATGACAGACTGGCCACGCTGGGCGTGTCACCCCAGGACATATTTTCAGCGCTAAATAACCAGAATGTCCTGACGCCAGCGGGCTCAATTGATACGCAGGGCCCCCAGGTGTTTATCCGCCTTGACGGCGCTTTCAACAAACTGGAACAGATTCGTCAAACGCCCGTCGTTGTGAATGGCAGAACGCTGCTGCTGTCTGACATTGCCGCCGTTGAACGCGGATATGAAGATCCTGCAACTTTCCTGATCCGTAATCAGGGAGAACCTACTCTGCTGCTGGGCATTATCATGCGCGAGGGGTGGAACGGGCTTGAACTGGGCAAATCGCTCGATGCGGAAGCGGCCAGCATCAACGCATCAATGCCGCTGGGCATGACGCTGACGAAAGTCACCGACCAGTCAGTCAACATCCGTTCCGCAGTCGATGAATTTATGCTCAAGTTCTTTGTCGCGCTGCTGGTGGTCATGGTGGTCTGCTTTGTCAGCATGGGCTGGCGCGTGGGCGTGGTGGTGGCCGCTGCCGTACCGCTGACGCTGGCAGTGGTTTTCATGGTCATGGAGGCATCAGGTAAAAACTTTGACCGCATTACCCTGGGATCGCTGATTCTGGCGCTGGGGCTTCTGGTGGATGATGCCATCATCGCGATTGAAATGATGGTCGTCAAAATGGAGGAAGGCTACGATCGCATCAAAGCCTCAGCCTACGCATGGAGCCATACTGCCGCCCCAATGCTGGCAGGTACGCTGGTGACGGCCGTCGGCTTTATGCCTAACGGCTTTGCGCAGTCTACCGCCGGTGAATATACCAGTAACATGTTCTGGATAGTGGGGATTGCGCTGATCGCCTCATGGGTGGTGGCCGTGGTCTTCACGCCCTATCTGGGCGTGAAAATGCTGCCAGAGATAAAAACGGTATCAGGTGGCCACGCTGCAATCTACGATACCCCGCGCTACAACCGTTTTCGCCGGTTGCTGGTTCGCGTTATCGCCCGGAAATGGATTGTTGCCGGGGCAGTTATCATTATCTTTACCCTTGCCATTCTCGGCATGGGTCTTGTAAAGAAACAGTTCTTCCCGACATCCGATCGTCCCGAGGTGTTAATTGAGGTGCAGATGCCCTACGGCACCTCTATTGAACAGACCAGCGCGACGACGGCGGAAATCGAGAGCTGGCTGAAAAAACAGCAAGAGGCGAAAATGGTCACCGCCTACATCGGGCAGGGTTCACCCCGCTTCTATCTGGCGATGGCACCTGAGCTTCCCGATCCCTCCTTTGCGAAAATTGTTGTCCTGACCGACAGTCAGGATGCGCGCGATATTCTCAAGCACCGGCTGCGTGAAGCTGTCGCCGCCGGACTGGCTCCTCAGGCACGCGTTCGCGTAACCCAGCTGGTCTTTGGGCCCTACTCCCCTTATCCGGTAGCTTATCGGGTCATGGGGCCCGATCCGGATAAACTGCGTGAGATTGCAGGCGAAGTAGAGGCAGTCATGCAGGCCAGCCCCCTGATGAGGACCGTGAATACAGACTGGGGCCAGCGCGTGCCAACGCTGCACTTTTCACTCAATCAGGATCGGCTGCAGGCAGTAGGGCTGACGTCAAATGCGGTTGCTCAGCAGCTCCAGTTCCTGCTCTCTGGCGTGCCCATCACCTCCGTCCGTGAAGATATTCGTTCGGTGCAGGTGATGTCGCGCGCGGCAGGGGATATCAGGCTCGACCCCGCTAAAATAGCCGGATTTACCCTGGCAGGCTCATCAGGCCAGCGTATTCCGCTCTCTCAGGCAGGAGACGTTGAGGTGAGGATGGAAGATCCGGTGCTGCGGCGTCGCGATCGCACCCCGACCATTACCGTCAGGGGGGATATTGCCGACAGCATGCAGCCGCCTGATGTTTCTACGGCAATTCTGAAACAGTTACAGCCCGTAATCGCTAAGCTTCCGGCTGGTTACCGAATTGAGCAGGGAGGCCCTATAGAGGAGTCAGGTAAAGCGACGAAAGCCATGGCGCCGCTGTTCCCCATTATGGTTGCCATCACGCTGCTGATCATCATTTTGCAGGTGCGCTCAATGTCAGCGATGGTGATGGTGTTTCTGACTGCGCCACTGGGGCTGATTGGCGTTGTACCGACGCTGCTGCTGTTCAGTCAACCGTTCGGAATAAATGCGCTGGTCGGACTGATCGCGCTGTCGGGGATCCTGATGCGCAACACCTTAATCCTGATAGGGCAAATCCATCATAATGAGCATGAAGGGCTGACCCCTTTTGATTCAGTCGTGGAAGCAACGGTTCAGCGTGCTCGCCCCGTCTTGCTGACGGCGATGGCCGCCATCCTGGCATTTATACCGCTCACGCATTCTGTTTTCTGGGGAACGCTGGCTTACACGCTGATTGGCGGAACCTTTGCCGGCACCATTGTTACGCTGGTTTTCCTGCCTGCTATCTATGCCATCTGGTTCAGGATACGCCCCAAAAATCATGAAAACAGCGAAGGTCACGCTGCAAACTAACCGCTATCCGCAGGGGACCACCCCTCCCCTGCGTGCCGGTTTAACCCGTGACGCGATGCAAACTTCTGGCACAGACTGAACGGAATTACTGGGCTAAATGTCCGCTTTGAGCGAAAAGCGGAAATTTTGACATGAACTGCCCACTTACCTTATAAAATTGTTTCCACAACAAAGGGATATTCAATTGAAGATCTATACCTACCCCAAAAGCCGATCATTAAGAGTACTCTGGGCTCTTGAAGAAATGGGAGTGAATTACGAGTCCATCAGAGTCGATCTTTTGAACCCTACTTCTGAGGTTAGATCACCCCATCCATTGGGAAAAGTGCCTTTTTTGACCGATGGTGACGTGTCAATCAGTGAAACCTTAGCGATCTGTATTTACCTGTGTGAACAACATAAAAACATCTCTATTTATCCCGCAACCGCTGAAGAAAAATCTTCTGTAAATTCGTGGTTAAGCTTCACGCTATCCGATCTGGAAGCCCCCGTATGGAGTCTGCTCAAACATATTGTCTTCACTCCCGAAAATCAGCGTTCCCCGGATTTAATGAATTACCTCAGTAAGGAAGCAGATACAGTCATCTCTCAGATTCGCTTTAAGCCGAATCAAACATGGATTGCGAGTAACAACTTTACACTGGCCGATATTTTTCTTTCTCATACGTTGTTATGGGCAAAATTGTGCGGATTGGAAATCACCGAAGAGATTGATAGCTACATATTAAGATCAACGAGTCGCCCCGCTTTCTTAAAGGCTCAGGAAGTAAATAATCGCTAATCAGGTTTTGTCATCTTTTAAAGGTGCATTGATGTCCGCTTCTGGCACAGGGCTGCTGTTGCAGCCCTCACAAATTAAACTTCAATAGACTCAGCTATCTCCAGAGCATCATCCACTTCAATACCGAGATAACGGACTGTACTTTCGAGGTTTTTGTGACCTAACAGTAGCTGGATCACTCGAAGATTCTTCGTTTTTTTATAGATCAGATATGGCTTGGTTCTTCGCATAGAATGCGTACTGTATAGAGTCTCGTCGAGACCCAGCTTATCAATCCATCCATGAAAAATACGGTTATATTGCCTGGTTGAGATATGTCGTGAAGAACCGACGCGGGACTGGAACAGATAGTCGCTACTACGTAGATGAGCCATTTTGATCCACGCTGCCACAGCCTCTCTGGTTCCCTTAGTCAGTTCAAACTGAACAGGGCTTCACGTTTTTTGCTGCAGCACTGTCGCTCTGCCCGAAACAGAGTGCCCATAGGCCACATCAGAAACTTTTAGCTTAACCAGATCACAGCCCCGAAGTTTACTGTCCAGAGCCATGTTAAACAGAGCTAAATCGCGTACTTTTCCTTCCAGCTCAAGTCTGATACGGATTCCCCAGATATGAGAGATCTGAAGAGGCCGTTTCTGGCCAATAATACGGCCCTTGTTCCAGGGGGATGTTGTCATGCTCAATCTCCTTAGGGTTAGGAGATGTGATTATGGTTGTCCCATATGAGCGAGAAGCAGAAGTTGAGGACTATAAGAAGACTACTTAATGTTAGCCGGCTTCAACACAAGCGCGCCGTAGTGTGCTTCGCGGTGACAGTTCGGACAGAGTGCAATAGCATTTTCAACAGAGTCCTCTCCACCGTTAGCAAGCCACTCCACATGATGCACTTCAAGATACGGTCTACCATCTTCCCGCTTGAATGGTGCGTCACGTAGGCAGCTTTGACACTTACCTCCAGCTAAGGCTAATACCTCTGCTACAACGAGGGGATTACGCTTGAAGATATAGCTCTTTATAATGACCCTTTCTGGCGTGGTATTGGCTGTAGCCAGCTTCTCTCTACGTTGTTCCGAGGTAAGTTGAGACGCTGTTTCTATGGCCTTTTCAAACTCACTTTTAACCGGACGTGTTAGCCATTTGCCGTCTGAAGCTTCATAGATTTCAAACACACCATGAAGTGCGGAATCATAGACCTCGAAAACGTTTCCGCGCTTGAAAAGTCGATCATATTCATGGTGGCGATGGGTGGCATCATCTGTTCGTCTGGCAGTCCTGTTAAAACTCCAGTGACCACGATCGCAGTTAACTGCGTTAACTATCAGATTCAAATAAGTGTTGTCTTTGTAATGTGGAAATCTTTTCTTTAAAATTGCATCGACCTGCGCAGCCGTAGCCTTTCCAGCAAACTCGTTTTCAACTATCTCAGCGGTTGTTGTGCGGATTGGTTTATCACCATAAACATACTTACGAGCCATTTCTCTATTCCTTGAAAAGTTCTGGAAGGTGTTGCTGGAACATAGGCGCAGTGAACATCTTTGACCTGCTCCCAGCAAACTAACATAGCATGATGTAAGCAAGTTCCGCTTGTGGCGCGGAGCGGACCGCCTAACTGAGCCGAGGGGCCGCTGTGAGCGAGGAACTGACATCTGCACTTCATAACTCCCAAAAAAGTGTCTATAGAAACGGTATTTAATCGAGTTTAAACAAATAAAATATTCCAGACTCACATCAACCATTGCGAGTAATTTTCTATCTACGACGCAAGAATAGCTAGATTAAACGTGGGTGACTATAGTTATTGTATACTTAATTGGTTTTCATGATTTCGTCCCTAATCTCTTCAACTTTTTTGCTAAAAGTGACTGTGTCGAAGTTTTGTGGATCATCATGGCCGTCATAATAATAATGATCGATTACGCCGTGAAAGGCGGGAATCAACCATATCGCTCGCCTCACACTCGCAGCCGTATAGATTAGTGCCAGCCTTTCATATTGTATATCTGTAAATCCTGGAGTAGGTCCTTCATAGCCATTACCAGGTTTAAATTCTTTGTGTTTTTTGCTGTCCCTACGTGGTTGTATATTTTCAACTCCCACGAAAAGGCCTGATTTAACCTTGGGGTTTGTACAGACCTCAAATTTTGTAGTTTCCATTCCTTGAGAAAAATCTCGCACCTTCTTTGACGCCCCAACACGGTTGGTATATACATGTGCGTTTTTACTATTATTATCGAAAGTTTTATTAAATAACCAAGAGTCGCTGTTCATATCAGGAGGAAAACTATTGTTAGGTGGGCAGTAACTGTTTGCAGTCGAGCATTTAGGGTAGCTAGTGTCGTGGATGATGAAGTAATTTGCTCCAATGGTAGTATTTAAAGACCCACCTAAGTCGTTCTCATTTATGTTCCTTCTGGAGATGAACTTCATCAAGCTTATAGGGTCTGGTGCTTTTTTTCCAACTAAATTTTTTAGAAATGGAGTTATCGTTGATTCTTTGAGACTACCATTTCCTTGAGGAATAAATCTCAGCAGACATTCGGCTTGTTCTGCACTATTTCCTTTGAAGGATTGTGTTTGCGAATCAAATTTACAGTAGCCTTCTGAAGCTTTTAGTTGTGTAACGCCCTCATTCAAACGACATTTTAATTCTAAATTTTTTTGTCCATTTGCAATTGCAGTGAATGAAACGATTACAAGGATAAAGTTGTATTTTGTAAATTTATAGATAATAGCATTCATTATGGACTCCTGTATGCGTGCTGCACGTTACTCGCGACAGCTTCATAACCAGTTTCGGCACATGGGTGAGATAGGTAACTGGTGGTGGTTTGTTAAAGTATTATGTAACTACATGATATTATTTGAAATTATCAACTCCCTGTGAATTAACTCGCACGCGACGCTATATAAATTATTTGACGATTTATATATCTGCGAAATTATGTCGCTGATAATTTTAAGTTCACGTATTTATATTAATATAAGAATTCATATAGAAAGTAAGTTTAGGGTCTATAACTGAATCCAATGTTTCAGGAGTTGTGTCATCAGGGAGGTCATAAACAGCAGTGCCTATATCTTTTAATATATTACGAAGATCGGCGTCACTAGGATTATTTGTTTTGATTTCGGGTTTGAAAAACTTTCATCGAAAGTGGTGTCAGTTACTATCATATTTGACGCATCAATCCAAGCACCAATTCTGACGGCAACATAAAATACCCTAGCTTGAAATTTAGGGTAATTCCCTGCGAGACAGGCGTAGTAAAACATTATATCGGCTTTTTTTCGGTCCTCTTTGGTTTTTGCTTGGTCGCAGGCTACGTCGTGAATAACCGATGCATTTCTATAGTTACCTATGTAGGGAGAGCCAACTACGTCCCAAAGTGCCTGAGGAATGCTGGCACCATTAATTATACTACCTTTTGGCGCAACCCAATCTTTTTCGTCAGGATCTCTATATGAATAACCATCCACTAACTGCATATTTCTATTTGGAGTTTGATCTGTCAACCAATGAGTTATTATTTCTCCGCTGAAAAAACCGTTTTTATTCATTTTTTTCACCTTGTGATTTTACAGGACAAAATCCTGAATGAATTTTTGCTAAAAGTTCTCTTATAGCTATCAGTGCGAGAACGGTTTTAACTACAACAGGTAGGTGTACTTTATCTAAACATTCTATGGCTTTATTCAAAACCTTAACTATATCATCGTAGTTTTCACAAAACTTCTCAGGCGCATCTATTTTATTTGCCTCTATACTCAAGTCATTTATGGCATCAGAAGCTTCATAGATTACGACAGAGTCAGTATCATTTATTTTTGGTTTTTTGTCATTAGACATAGATGCACCTCAAATATTTTAGATTATTCCCGTATGGGATTGGTATGTTTTATGTGAGCTAACATACTACGATTCAAGGAGTTATTTTTTTAACACTCAGCAACATACGTGCAGTATTTAATTCTATAACAATCACAAATTATGCGTGATTATGAGGAATATTAATGGAGCTTGATTAGTTTTAGCACGGCACAATTGCGTTGTGGATGTATTTCATAAAAAAAGATCTCCTGCTAAATAACGCGTGAATTCATGATTCAACCTTTGATTAATAAAAACTTGGTAGCCTAAAATATCGTTAGCATTCTAATTGAATAGAAAACTATGGTTGAAGCATTAACGCCTCTTTAACAGCTTTCTATCCGCACATTTCATGTGGCGAACTACGTCTGCTTTTGGCACAAAGCGGACTAACGCGCAGACCAGTGTCCGCTATGAGCGAGCAGCGGACATTTCACTTATGACAGCTGAGTGGTTCTAATACGTTGAACATAACTGACCTATTGCGCTCTTGAAGTCAGGCCAGTGAAGTGTTCCCTCACCATATCCGTTAACTCGAAAATACAATCGAGATGTGTACTATCTGCCACAACCCGACTGCTTACATTCGGATTGCCGCAGTTCCTGAAAAATTCTTCCATACGGCTTACATCAAACAGTTCATCATGCTCAGCAAGCATGATTGTTACTGGAATAGAGATTTCTTTAAGTTGCCTTTCGGGATTACGAGGGGTAAGGGCGTTAGCCATATTAACGCTGTATGTCTGAACAAAGTTAGGCCTTGCATTAATAACCTCACAGGGGAAATTAAGCCTTACTCCTGCACGACGTCCACATAGAAAACCTGCACTCATAGCATTGATTATGAAGCTCAAACGGTTTATCGATGCAAAGGGAGAGGAAAACTCGCGGTTCAGAGCAGGAGGTGAAAAAGGACCTAATGCTGGGGCTAGCAAGATCAGGCTTTCAACAACCCTCGATAGAGAGTATCGGGTAAAGTAATTTATCAGCATACCGCCTCCACTGGAGTGCCCAAGCAAGTGATTCTGGCATCAGGAAAAGAGGTTCGGACATAATCAATGACGACATCCACATCACGCCAGATTTGAACAGGACTGGAAGCTTCTCCCCGGACACCTACCGAACGACCGTGCCCACGGATATCGACGAGACAAACACAGACGGGCAGATCGTAACTCAACTGTCGTGCAAGAATGTCGTAGCCAGCGTCAGAGTTGACCCCGCCACCATGGTAGACAATAAGAACCTCATCAAGGGCTGCCATTGGCCTGTATACCCGGATATATAAATCATTGATCCGGCTTTCGGTGATGTTATCAGAAGGGAGTAATGAAGCGTTAAATTGCTCATAGCGTTCGACAAAACGGGTGAAGTCAATCACGTCCTGAATTCCTTATTCAATCGGATTCACTACCTGTGAATTTGTGTCATGAAGCATGCACGATTTACTGTATGCATGAGAGTCTTTTTTACATAAAAGTGCCTGATGCACCGCCTGAAAAGCTCTCAGCGCGGTTCTGCAGCCCGAAGGCTGTTTTCGGTATTTTTCCTGTCCGAAATACTGACAAATGCCCCTGATAATTCCTGTATATCTGTATGGTTATGCAGTGAAAGCTATTCTCCACGGCTTAGTGCATGCAGATGCCGGAAACGTCCGCTTCTGGCACATAGTGGACCTTTAGCAAAAGCATTTTTGGCCGGACGGTAATACTGAGTTAAAAATGATTAACCACCTGGTCGATCATACTGCCTGCCTCCTTGCCCGACATCCTCTGAGATTTGCCACAGCAAGCCAGTGCCATCCACTCGCTCAGCCCTACCCTTGCCTCTCTCTGCTGTCCCAAATAGTTAACCTATACTGACTAATGCACTTCTGTTTACCCTACACGGCTGTCCCGGGTTAAGAGCCTGACGCCAGCCTCCTCATGAGTATCTGGAGAACACCATGCCAAAGAATAAAACCCTGAAAGGACTATTGACCCTGTCTGTAGTGGTCGCGATGTTTAGCACGGCTGGCGTGTATGCCCAGACGCCAACCAGCCCTGCGCAGAACGGCGCCGCAGGCCAGAGCGCCTCAGGCGGCAAACTCAGCGCGGGCGACGAAAAAGCGCTGAAGGATATGGCGCAGGCCAATATCAATGAAATCGCCGCCGCCAAAATCGCGCTGAGCAAGGCAGAGAGCAGCGACGTGAAAGCCTACGCGCAGAAGATGGTCGATGACCACGGCGCCGCCTTGACCAAAGTTCAGACGGTCGCCGAGCAAAAAGGGGTGACGCTGCCAACGGAGCCGGATGCCAAACACAAAACCATGGCCGCGAAGCTGGAAAAAGAGAGCGGCGCCGCCTTTGACAAGATGTATATGACCAACGCCGGCACGAAGGATCACAAGATGGTGCTGTCAAAACTGCAAAGTGACGCCAAAAATATTAAGGATCCCGATGTGAAAACCCTGGCTGATGCGCATACGCCAGTGGTAGAGGCGCATCTGAAGTCCGCCGAGCAGATGCCGCACGCCGGTAAGTAACCTGCCGGTCGTTACTGACTCCTGTAAGCTGAGTTCCAGGAGCGCCAGGCGTGCACAACGGGAGTGTCAGCGTTGCTGAACAGGCTCGCGCTTGAGCGCCAGGCCGCTAATTGAGGCTCGCCTTCAGGCAACGGCAAACTGACACTCTCCCCGCATGTTTGTCGCCCTTTTGTCTCTCCTCAGCCGCCCCTGCCTCATCCCCGCTTCTGCAATTCGCTGCTCCCTTTTCCTTAAGTAAACGCCTTCCGATAAGCGGTTGACTTACGCCGTGATAACCAGAGAATGATGCCTCCGGGTAGTTAGCAAGATGAAAGGGAGTTTACCATCAGTTATTCCATCGCCTCCTTCGGCGCGGCACGCAAAAAACTGCTGGTCGCCGCGGCCCTGCTGCTGGCTGGCTGCGCCTCCAGACCACCTGAGTCGCTGGTCACGCCCCTTCCCAGCGCAAAGCCGCAGCCGCAAAAAACCACGCCGGCAGCCGCACAGCAACCGGTACGCGGCGTCTGGCTGGCGACCGTTTCCCGTCTCGACTGGCCGCCGGTCAATTCGGTTAACCTAAGCAGCGCGGCGCAGCGCATTCAGCTACAGCAGCAGGCGCTGACGGCCAAACTCGACAAGCTGAAAAGCCTCGGCATCAACACGGTCTTTTTCCAGGTCAAACCGGACGGCACCGCGCTCTGGCGCTCCGATATTCTGCCCTGGTCTGATATGCTGACCGGCACCATCGGCGCCGATCCCGGCTACGACCCGCTGATGTTTATGCTGGATGAGGCGCACAAGCGCGGCATGAAAGTGCACGCCTGGTTCAATCCCTACCGCGTCGCCGTCAATACCCGTCCGTCAACCCTTGCCGAGCTGAACCGCACCCTGTCGCTGCACCCCGCCAGCGTCTATGTGCTGCACCGCGACTGGATCCGCACCGCCGGCGATCGGCTGGTGCTGGATCCCGGCATCCCGGACGCGCGCGACTGGATCACCAGCATCGTAGCTGAAGTGGTCAAACGCTATCCTGTCGACGGCGTGCAGTTCGACGATTATTTTTATGCGGAAACAGCAGGCTCGCCGCTCAACGATGCCCAGACATATCGCGCCTGGGGCCAGGGATTCGCCTCAAAAGCGGACTGGCGGCGGCACAATACGCAACTGCTGATTGAGCAGGTGTCGCGCACCATCAAGCAGATTAAGCCGCAGGTCGAGTTCGGCGTCAGTCCCGCGGGCGTCTGGCGTAACCTGTCACACGATGCGGCAGGCTCCGACACGCGCGGCGCGGCCGCCTACGACGAAGCCTTTGCCGATACCCGCCGCTGGGTGCAGCAGGGAGTGCTCGACTATATCGCGCCGCAGCTCTACTGGCCCTTCGCGCGACAGGCGGCGCGCTACGACGTGCTGGCCCACTGGTGGGCGCAGGTGGTGAAGCCGACCCATACCCGCCTCTATATCGGCGTCGCGCTTTATAAAATCGGCGAGCCGTCGCGTACCGAGCCAGACTGGACGGTAGAAGGCGGCGTGCCGGAGCTGAAGAAGCAGCTCGATCTCAACGAAACTACACCTGGCATCGACGGCACCATTCTGTTCCGGGAAAACTACCTTAATCAGCCGCAGACGCAGCCCGCCGTTCGCTATCTGCAGCGCCGCTGGGGCGGCTGATTTATCCCCAGGTGAGGATACGCTTTACTTTATCCTTTAGTGGGTATATTTTGGGTTTTACCCCCAGGCGGGGATAGCTGCATCCCCGCCTTTGATCAGGAGCGGTGATGATATACAGCCCCAAACAGCTGGCCCACCTGGTCAGGCTTGAACGGCAGAAGCGTGGCTGGACGCAGAGCGATCTGGCGCGCCGGGTCGGCATCAAGCAGGCCACTGTGTCGAACTTTGAAAACAATCCTGACAAAACCACGCTGACGACGCTGTTTAAGATCCTGCAGTCGCTGGAGCAGGAGCTGGTCATTCAGGGTAAATCGGCGCAGAACGGCAAGGAGCTTGACTGGTAATGGATCGGCTTATCGCCTGGATGAACGGCGAGCGCGTCGGCACCCTGACACGGCAGAAAAACGGCGCGCATCTCTTTCAGTATGCGCCGGGCTGGCTAAGCAATCCGCTGGCGCGGCCGCTGTCGCTCTCGCTGCCGCTGCAGTACCCCGCTATCGCCTCGGCCAGCGTGATTAACTTTTTCGACAACCTGCTGCCGGACAATCCGCGCGTCAGGGAGCGCATTCTTAACCGCTATCGGGCGAAGTCGATGCAGCCGTTTGATCTGCTGCGGGAAGTGGGCCGCGACAGCGTCGGCGCGGTGATGCTGCTGCCCGAAGAGGCCGCCGCCCCTGACCTCTCTCTCCGCTATGAGCCGCTGGACACGGCGCGGCTGGAAAAGATCCTCTCAGCGTACCAGAGCGATATTCCGCTGGGCATGATCCCGGAAGAGCGCGACTTCCGCATCTCCGTGGCGGGCGCGCAGGAGAAAACCGCGCTGCTGCATACCGATCGGGGCTGGGCGATCCCCCAGGGGCCGACGCCAACCTCGCATA
This sequence comes from Enterobacter sp. BRE11, assembly GCF_031844285.1. Lineage (NCBI taxonomy): Bacteria > Pseudomonadati > Pseudomonadota > Gammaproteobacteria > Enterobacterales > Enterobacteriaceae > Enterobacter > Enterobacter sp. BRE11. Next base: position 82,813 of record NZ_JAUZUX010000009.1, on the reverse strand, counting down.
TCATTAAGCTGCCGATCGGCGAAATTAAACAGCCCTTCGCTACCCTCGATATGCGCGACAGCGTGGAAAATGAGTATGTCTGCCTGGCGCTGGCGCGCGAGCTCGGCTTCCGCGTGCCCGACGCCAGTATTATCACGGCAGGCAGGCTGCGCGCGCTGGCGGTCAGACGATTTGATCGCCGCTGGAGCGCCGACGGCACCCGGCTGCTGCGTCTGCCGCAGGAAGATATCTGCCAGAGCCTCGGCCTCGCCTCGGCGACCAAATATGAGTCTGACGGCGGCCCAGGCATCGCGGCGATTATGTCGCTGCTGATGGGCTCCAGCAATGCGCTTGAGGATCGCGACGATTTTATGAAGTTTCAGGTGTTCCAGTGGCTGATCGGCGCCACGGACGGCCATGCAAAAAACTTTTCGCTCTATATCGAGCGCGGCGGCAGCTACCGGCTAACGCCCTTCTACGACATTCTTTCCGCTTATCCGGTGCTGGGCGGCGCAGGCCTCAATATCCGCGAGCTGAAGCTGGCGATGGGGCTAAGCGCGTCGAAAGGTAAAAAGAGCGAAATAGATAAAATCTTTCCGCGCCATTTCCTCGCCACGGCGGAAAGCGTGCGCTTCTCCAGGGAGAGGATGGCGCAGATCCTCGCCTTCTTCGCCGAGGCGCTGCCCACCGCCGTAGCGCGCGTCAGGGCGCAACTACCCGCGGCTATCCCGCCAGCGATCGCCTCCGCCATCTTCGACAACGCGCTGAAAATGGCGGCGCGCCTGACGAAATAATCGCATCTCTCAGGCGGCGGCCTGCTCCGCGCCCAGCAGCGCCAACACCCGGCTGCGCAGCGCCACCAGCGCCGGATCGTCGCGGCGGCGGGGATAGGCCTGCTCGACGTCGATCACATCCAATACCCGCGCCGGACGCGAGCTAAAGACCACCACGCGATTCGCCATCACCAGCGCCTCTTCCACGTCGTGCGTCACCATCAGCGTGGTGAAGTTCTGCTCCTGCCAGAGATCGACGATTTCCTGCTGCATACGCAGGCGCGTCAGCGAATCGAGCTTGCCGAGCGGCTCGTCGAGGATCAGCAGGCGCGGATGGTTGACCAGCGCCCGCGCCAGCGCGGCGCGCTGCGCCATGCCGCCGGAGAGCTGATGCGGCCAGGCGCGCGCGAACTCTTGCAGCCCGACGCGACGCAGCATGGCGTCGATGCGGGTCTGCGCCGCCTGTTTGCTCTCGCCGCGAATCTGCAGCCCCAGCCCGACGTTGTCGTACACGGTGCGCCACGGATAGAGCGTCGGATCCTGAAATACCACCACGCGCGACGGATGCGGCGCGGTGATGGCGCGTCCCTCTTCCGCCAGCACGCCGCTGGCGGGCTGCTCAAGCCCGGCCAGCAGGCGCAGCAGCGTCGATTTGCCGCAGCCCGACGGCCCGAGCAGCGCGACAAATTCCCCCGGCCGCACCTGCAGGCTGATATTTTCCAGCACCGGCAAATCGCTGCCCTCCAGCGTAAAATGGTGGCTGACATTTTCTATATCGATATTTACGCCTGCCGCTTGCGTCGCCATAAAATAGTCTCCGAAGTCCGCTTAATAACCCCATAAATAGCACGCGCCTCGCGAATGAAATATGCCGAAAGCGGTAATAGGTTTGCCCGTTCTTCATAATGAAATATCGCATGAGCACATGCGGGATTGTTATTTGGTGACGTCTGGCGCATGCGTTAGTTTCCAGGTAATTCACTAAAAGGGACAGGCGCTATGGCATTACATTCACTCTCGCTGAGCCGACGCACCGTACTGCGCGGCCTCGCCACGCTGGGTGCAGGAATCGGCTTAAGCCCGGTATTCACCGGTTCCGTGCTGGCGGAGGATCCGCCACTGAAAACCATCAAGCTCGCCTGGGGACAAACCGCGGTCTGCCAGTCGCCCATTTCGGTGGCGCTGAAGCAGGGATTCTTTAAAAAATATGGTCTCAACGTCGAGCCGGTAAACTTCAGCGGCCCGACCGACGCGCTGTTGCAGGCGATCGCCACCGGTCAGGCGGACGGCGGCATCGGCATGGCGCTGCGCTGGCTCAAGCCGCTGGAGCAGGGATTCGACGTCGATCTCACCGTCGGCACCCACGGCGGCTGCATGCGTCTGCTGACGCCGGAAAACAGCAACATCCGTAGCGTAAAAGATCTGGTGGGCAAATCGGTGGCGGTGACCGACCAGGCGAGCCCAATCCGCAACTTCTTCGCCATTCAGCTGGCGAAACAGGGCATCGATCCCGATAAGGCGGTGAACTGGCTGCAGTATCCCGCCGATCTCTTCGGCGAGGCGCTGCGTAAAGGCGAAGTGCAGGCGCTGGCGACCGACGACCCGCAGGGCTGGCTGCTGAAGCAGCAGCACGGGCTGGTAGAAGTAGACAATAACCTGAACGGCGAATATGCCCACCTGACATGCTGCGTGCTGGGGCTGCGCGGCTCGCTGGTGCGCGACGATCCCAACACTGCGCAGGCGATCACCCAGGCGATTGTCGACGCGCAGCAGTGGACCGCCGACCATCCGGAGGAGACGGCGAAGATCGTCCAGCCGTTCGTGCCCGGCTCAGTGCCGGTCGAGTCCATCGCCGCGATGCTGAAAGAGCATACCCACAGCCACCACTCTACCGGGGCGCAGCTGCGCGGCGAAGTGGCGACCTACGTCAACGAGCTGAAAAAAATCAACATGATCCGCCCGGACACCGACGCGCAGCAGTTTGCCGATCACTATGTGCCCGATCTGCTGCCGGATAACGGCCAGCATCACCATAGGAAGATGAGTTAGGGAGAGCAGCATGGCCACAGATATTCTGACGTTGCGCCGCCGCGCCGAGTCGCGGCGCCTCGAACCGGCGCTGTGGGGCGCGCTGCTGGCGTGGTGGGCGCTGGTAGCGCTAATGATCGCGCTGCCCGATAAGCCGCAGGGCTTCGCGGCGCCGCGTTTCGTCAACGAGACCCACGAACTGTTTATCGCGCTGGCGACGCTGCTTACCGCGCTGGTGCTCGGCTCTTGCGCCGCGCCCACGCTGAAGGCCTGGCAGCCGCTGAAGCGCAGCGGCCGCTGGCTGATTGCGCTGGCGCTGCTAATCGGCCTGTGGGAATACATCACCGCCAAGCTGGCGCTACTGCCCGCGCCCTTCTTCGCGCCACCGCGCGCGCTGATCGAGGCTTACGCTACCGACTGGCCGCGCCTGCTCGACAGCGTGCTCAACTCGCTGCGCCTGCTGGCCTTCGGCTTTCTCTACGGCAGCATCGTCGGCTTCGTCACCGGCGTCGCCATCGGCTGGTCGCGCGGGCTGGGCTACTGGGTGCATCCGATCCTGCGCTTTCTCGGCCCGGTGCCTTCGACGGCGCTGCTGCCCCTGTCGCTCTATTTTTTCCCCTCCAGCTTCGCCGCTGCCGTGTTTCTGATTGCGCTGGCGACCTGGTTCCCGGTCACAGTGCTCACCTGGTCAGGCGTCGCCAGCGTCGATAGCCGCTATTACGACGTGGCGCGCACCCTGGGAGCGAAATCGCTCTTTCTGGTACTGCGCGTCGCGGTTCCCGCCTCGCTGCCGCACCTGTTCGTCGGGCTGTTTATGGGATTAGGCGCCTCTTTTTCGGTGCTGGTGGCGGCAGAGATGATGGGCGTCAAATCGGGTCTGGGGTGGTATTTGCAGTGGGCGCAGGGCTGGGCCGCCTACGCCAATATGTATGCCGCGCTGATCGTGATGGCGGTGTTGTTCTCATCGCTGATCACCCTGCTGTTTCTGGTTCGCGACCGCACGCTCGCCTGGCAGCGCAACGCGGTGAAATGGTAACGCTTTCTCAAGAGGAGTCGCCTGTGGCTGCATCTATCTATAACTCTGTGACCGAACTGATTGGCCAAACGCCGCTGCTGCGCCTGTCGCGCTTTAGCGAGCGCCACGGCGTGCGCGCCGAACTGCTCGGCAAGCTGGAACTCTTTAACCCTAACCACAGCGTCAAGGATCGCATCGCGCTGGCGATGATTGAACAGGCGGAGCGCGACGGTCTCATCAGGCCGGGCGATACGATTGCCGAAACCACCAGCGGCAACACCGGCATCGGCGTCGCCTCAATTGCGGCGGCCAAAGGCTATCGCTTTCGCGTCTACATCAACGACTTCGTCAGTATCGAGCGCAGCAAGATTATCCAGGCCTACGGCGCAGAGGTAGTGCCCTTCAGCACCGTGCCGGGCTTCGCCGACTACTACGAGGCCAGCGACGGCGACTTTGTCGCCGCCACCCGCTGGCTGGTGGCGCAGGTGGCCGAAGCCGAGCCGAACGTGCATTTTCTTCAGCAGCTACAGAACCCGGCGAACCCGCGCATGCATGAGCTGACCACCGGCCCGGAAATCTGGCGCGATACCCAGGGCAAACTCGATATTTTCGTCGCCTCGGTGTGCACCGGCGGCACCCTTTCCGGCATCGGGCGTTATCTGAAAGCGCAGGATCCCGCCATTCAGGTAGTCGCCGTCGAACCGGGCATCGGCTCGCAGCCGAGCCCGCAGCATCCGGAACCGCTGGAGATTACCGGCGTCCACGCCTTCAGCGGCCAGCCGCCGGAGCGGATCCCGCCGAATCTGGATCCTCAGGTTTATGACGACGCGATCGCGGTGGAAACCTGGCAGGCGTATCAGGCTGCGCGCCAGTTCGCGCTGGCGGAAGGCATACTGGTCGGGGATTCATCGGGCGCGGTGCTGTTTGCCGCACAGCAGCTGGCGGCGCGGCCGGAAAATCAGGGCAAGCGCATCGTTTTGCTGCTGGCCGACGGCGGCGTCAACTACCTCAGCACGCGGCTGTTCAGCCACGAGCACCCCGCGGAGAGCCTGAAAGAGGCGACGGCGGTGCAGACCTCGCAGCTGCTGCTGTAAGAGAGACAGAGGAATAAAACGGCAGCCTCGGGCTGCCGTATTTTTTTACGCCAGCACGTTCGCGGTGATGCCTTTGGCGAATAGCAGCGGATCGGTTTCCGGGCGCAGCACGTTGATGGCCTTCAGATCGCGCGCGTAGATATCGATCTCTTTCACAAAGGCCTCCCCTGACGAATAGTGGCCGTGGGTATGGGTTTTCAGCACGCTGGCGATTTCGTCAGGACGGGTATTCAACGCCTTGCTGTTAAAGGCCTGTGCAATGACGTCGGGATGCTGCGCGGCATAGGCGTGGGCCTGCAAAATGGCGTGGGTAATCGCCGCGGCCACTTCAGGACGATCGCGGATCAGACTGCCGCGCGTGCCGATCACGCAGCAGCTCAGGTTGGCGTAGTCGTCGCTGAGGTTGGTGGCGACCTCCCGATAGCCCGGCTGCTGCGTCAGACGCCACATCACCGGGTCGGAACCGCTCGCCGCCTGAATCTCCCCTTTTTGCAGCACCATCGGCAGCAAGTCCTGCGGAAAAACGCGCCACTCCACGTCACCGTTGGGATCGACGCCGTGCCGCTTGAGCAGCAGCGAGAAGAAGTTTTTATCCGCGCCCGCCATATCGGTGACGCCAATGGTTTTGCCTTTCAGCGCCTGCAGCGAGGTCGGCCCGTCGTCGCGCGTCAGCAGCCGCATACAGCCGCCGTGGGTGCCCGCCGTCAGCTTAACGTCAAAGCCCTGCTCCAGCGCCTTGAGCCAGCGCAGCGCCATGCCGACCGCCGCTTCCGCCTTGCCGGTGGCGATCGACTCCAGCAGCAGCTCGGTGGAGTTGCCGAAGTTTACGAACTCGACCTCCAGGTTGTGCGCTTTAAAGAACTGATGCTGATCCGCCACCACGACCGGCGCCAGACAGATGGCGTTGAGGTTGACCGCCAGACGCACCGGCGTCGGCTGCGCCAGCGCCCATTGTCCCGCGCCGCCCTGTAGCAAATCGTGCGGCATCGACATGCCGGGCATGGCGTTATCCGCCCGGAGCGACGGTGAAAAGGCGCTGGCGGCGAATGCCGCAGCGGAATAATGCAAAAATTGCCGACGTGATAAAACGCTATTTACTGGCATGCTCTTTCCCCCGAATGAAATACCCTTTCCCGGAAATGAAATATCGAATAAATATGACGACAGAAGCAGAGTAAGGGGAAACAGAGAGAGCAACCAGCCTGTAAATTATGCCGATTACGCATGTGGTTATCCGCTTTAATGCTTTTACTTCGCCGGGAGAAAAATAAAGAATCGAAAATCATCCCGAATAACCGAGGAAAGATAATGGCGCTTAGCGAATATCTCCACGAGCTGCTGCCGGTAATTAGCCAGACGCTGGCGAGCAGCGCGGCGGAGGTGGACAGACTCGGCGAATTCCCCACTACCAATTTCACGCTGCTGCGCCAGCATGGCTTGCTCAGCTTCGCGCTGCCTGCGGCGGCGGGCGGCGGCGGCGCGGATTTGGCGGCGTGCCGCGCGGTGATTGCGGCGGTGGCGCAAGGTGAACCTTCCACCGCGCTTATCCTGATTATGCAATACCTGAACGCCCGTCGGCTCGGCGACGACGCCAGCTGGCCCGCCGACCTGCGCCGCCAGGTGGCGCAGAGCATCGCGCAGGACGGGGCGCTGATCAACGCGCTGCGCGTCGAGCCGGAGCTGGGCACGCCCGCGCGCGGCGGCCTGCCCGCCACCACGGCACGGCGCGTTGCCGACGGCTGGCGCATCAGCGGCGAGAAAATCTACTCCACCGGCAGCGTCGGGCTGAGCTGGTTTCTGGTCTGGGGGCGCAGCGACGACGCCGATCCGCTGGTCGGCGCCTGGCTGGTGCCCGCCTGCGCGCCCGGCATTCGCATCGTAGAGGAGTGGGATCATCTGGGCATGCGCGCCACCTGCAGCCACCGCGTGGTGCTTGAGGAGGTCTGGGTGCCGCTGGAGAATGCGGTCAACGTCAGCCGCTGGAGCACGCCGCGTCCGGCGCTCAACGACGAAGAGAGTCTGTGGATGGCGGTACTGCTGGGCACGCTCTATGACGCGGTGGCACGCACGGCGCGGCGTGAGTTCATCCGCTTTCTGCAGCAGCGCGTGCCCGCCAACCTGGGCCAGCCGCTGGCGAGCCTGCCGCGCTTTCAGGAGCTAACGGGCCGCATTGAAACTCTGCTGTTTACCAGCCGCACCCTGCTCGACGCCGCAGCGGCCGGACAGATCGCCGCAGCCGACGCGGCAAAGGTGAAACAGGTCACCATCGACAACGCCATTCGCAGCGTGCAACTGATGGTCGAGCCTATCGGCAATCACGCGCTGACGCGCGCCAGCCCGCTCGAACGCCACCTGCGCAATGTACTGTGCGGCCGGATCCATACGCCGCAGGACGATGTTATTTTCACCGCCGCCGGCAAAGCGGCCCTTTTATCCGACAGGAGTAAATGATGACGCTGGAATTTATTGGTCTGGTCGGCGCGCATGAGGCGAGCGAGTCCGACGCCGGCAACGGTCAGGTGGTGGATCTGCCCTTTATCAAAGCCTTTGCCCAGACGCAGGCGTATGCGGGGTTTGACAAAGTGCTGCTGGCGGTAAATACCCGCGCGCCAGATTCGATGACTATCGCCAGCTACGTGGCGGCGCTCACTGATAAGCTCGGCCTGCTGGTGGCGCATCGGCCCGGCTTTCAGGCGCCGACCTTCGCAGCGCGCCAGTTCGCGACGCTGGACCAGCTCAGCCAGGGGCGCGCGGCGATCAACGTGATTACCGGCGGCGACAGCGGCGATCTGCAGCGCGACGGCGACTTTCTCGATAAGGAAAGCCGCTATGCGCGCAGCGGCGAATATCTGGAGGTGATGAAGCAGGTATGGACGTCACCGCAGCCGTTCAGCTTTGATGGCGATTTCTATCAGGTGCGGGACAACTTTACCGCGGTGAAGCCGCACCAGAAACCACGCGTGCCGATTTACTTTTCCGGCGCGTCGGAGGCGGCGGTAGAGATTGCTGCGCGGCATGCCGACGTTTATATGATGTGGGGCGAGCCGCTGGAGCAGGTAAAAGAGCGAATCGCCCAGGTGCGCGCGGCGGCGCAGAAATATGGCCGCGAGGATCAGATTCGCTTCAGCCTGTCGCTGCGTCCGGTGCTGGGCGCGACCGATGAAGAGGCCTGGCGGCGCGCCGACCATCTGCTCACGCAGGCGCAGGCGAAGATCGGCGGCCAGGCGATCCAGCCTGACAGCAATACCGGCTCGCAGCGGCTCTATCAGCTGGCGACGGCGCGCAAAGTGTATGACAGCTGCCTGTGGACCGGCATCGCCGCCCTTTCCGGCGCGGCGGGCAACTCCACCTCACTGGTCGGCGCGCCGGAGACGGTGGCCGAGGCGGCGCTGGAATATTACAAGCTCGGCGTCACCACCTTCCTGTTCCGCGGCTTCGATCAGCTGCGCGACGCGGCGGATTACGGGCGGTTGCTGCTGCCGAAAATTCGTGAGCGCGTTGCGGCGTATGAAGCAGCGTGCGTCGGTATTAACTTACAGCACCATAAATAACCCTCTGACGCGTCGGGCATCCCAAAAATGATTGACAAACCTGCCTTTGCGCACCAACATCCCGATTGACAAATCCCACAAATTGCAATTTGAAGGAATATTAAAAATGCAAACTCACCCTTACCCCTGGCTTTTTTACCCTGCGCTTTCTGAAGAACGTCTTTAACTTATTGCCGAAGAGCTGCTTAAGGTACTGGATATGACCTGGCAGCAACTCTCTTCCCCTCTGGATGATAATTACACTCGCGGAGCCTGTACGTTTGGCCGACAGCGACAAATGCTTATCGCGCTCTGTTTGAGTAATAAGCATACATGGCTGCAGCTGACTCATCCGGGGATGGATGTGACGTTCAATATTGAAAACATTCCAGTGCGCTTTTTTGCAGACGACCCGGACAATCCCAAAAAGCCCGGTTTTTTCCGCAGGAATGAAGTGGACCAGCTTTTTGAGCCTCAGCTAACCACGCCTACGCTGCATCGCTTTGTGGTTGAGAAGCCAGAATTTGAGGGTGAAGGCGCGCGAGTGCATTTCATTGGCACTAACGCGCTAGATGAAATTGTTTCAAAATGGACCTATGGAGAAGGGCGTGTTCCGCCGCTGCATGCGATGGGCGATACCCCACCCACTTCCGTTCCCATTGTTCTGGATCCTATCCGCGCACCGAGCCGCGACAGGCCAGAACAATCTAATCATGAGTAACAGGTGAAACGTGTTTAACGGTTCTAATTTACGACTGGCTCGTCTGTATCACGAGCTGTCGCTGGAGCAGGTGGCTGAGCGCGTCAGCAAGACTCGTCAGTATATACAGCGGCTGGAAACCGGCATTGCTGTCCCTACTCCCGTACTGACAAAAGAATTAGCCGTCGCCTTAAAAGTGACGCCTCAATTTTTTTGCCTTCAGGAGCCACAACGCACTAATGAAGAGCTAGTGCATTTTCGTAAGCGGGAAGGCACGCGTGTGTCAACCCGGCTTTCTACGCTGGCAAAGGCCGAGCTTTACGGTCGCCTGATTACCTTTCTCGATCGGCAACTGGAACTGCCTCCCGTCTGTTTTCAGGAGATTACCGCCCATACCCCGGAAGAGATTGAGAAAGCAGCTGAAAAATGCCGTATCGACTGGGGGCTGGGATGGGGGCCAATTGATAACGTGACGCGTCTGGCCGAAAAACTCGGTGCTTTCGTAACCTCGTTTGATTCCCTTTCCGATGAGGTCGATGCGCTCTCTGTGCCGCTCGAACGCCCGTTTATTGTCAGAAACAGAGCGAAGAAATCAGCCTGTCGTCAGCGATTCGATATTGCGCATGAGATTGGGCATCTGGTTTTACACAGCGGCATGACGACAGGCGATCGCACGACGGAATCTCAAGCGAACAGGTTCGCTTCAGCACTTTTGCTTCCTCGATCGGCGATGGCCAGCTTCTTTCCCTCGCCAGTAGGAGGACGAATTAACTGGAAAGGATTAAGCGAATTCAAGCTAACCTGGAAGGTCAGCAAAGCGGCGATCGTTTACCGGGCGCATCAGCTCGGTTTGTTGACGGACGCACAGTACAAAACGGCTTTTACCGCATTGAAACGCAAAGGCGAAGCGATAGATGAAAAGGAAGATAGTTTGATCGTCAGCGAGAAGCCGGAGTTTTTGCCCAGTGCTCTGAACTTTCTTTATGAGAATATGAATGTTGATAAAGCAGCGGTTGCGCAGGCGTTGGCAATAACCCCCTGTTTACTGGATGAGCTTACTGAAGTCGCTGCTCCTGAAGGCGACATTCGTTTTAGCGGGAATGTCGTTTATTTAAGCGGCTATATCAAAAATATCCCTTAATTTGCCTCTCTGTCCAGCTAGCCTGACGATGTCATCTCTTTGAAGCAAAACGGCAGGTACAGCCTGAGCTGTCCCGCCGTGGTTTTACTCGCTGAAAGTCCACTCAGAACCGATAGGTCGCAGATACCGAGAAGTTGCGCGGCGCGCCATAGACGTTATAGGCGCCGACCCAGGTGTCGTACTCTTTGTCGAACAGGTTATTCAGGTTGGCCTGCAGCGACAGATTTTTATTCACCTCATAACGCGCGAAGAGATCCACCAGCGCATAGCTGCCCTGCTTCGCGTGCCAGGTGCCGTTGCCTTCCGGCGCGCCGACATCCTGCCAGGTGTGCGTCTGCCAGTTCACGCCGCCGCCGAGCGTCAGCTGATCGAGCATCGACAGGCGATAGCTGGTGAACAGGTTGAAACTGGTGCGCGGCAGCTGCGCGTTATAGGCGTTGCCGTCGCGATCTTCCGCCAGATAGGTGGTGCCGCCAAATGTCATCTGCCAGTTATCGGTCAGCGCGCCGTTCAGTTCAAACTCCACGCCGCGGCTGACCACGCCATCCTTCGCTACGTAGGCGGTGCTCTGCGAGCCCGGAATGACCTGGCCGGTATCTACACCAACATTGTCCAGCTCGGTGCGGAACACGGAGAGCGTGGTGGTCAGACGGCTGTTGAGCCAGTCGGACTTCACCCCCACCTCGTAGTTTTTCCCGATCACCGGCGAGAGGAAGGCGCCGCTGCTGTCGCGGTAGTCCTGCGGCTGGAACACCGAGGTATAGCTGGCGTAGGCGGACCAGTTCTCGGCGAAGTCGTAAATCAGCCCGCCGTACGGCGTGATATTGTTTTTCTCCAGCTCCTCGCCGCTGGCCAGCGTCTGGCGGTTCCAGTTGGTGTAGCGCGCGCCCAGGATCAGATGCAGCGGGTCGGCCAGCGAAATGCGCGTCGCGAGGTAGACCGCTTTTTGCCGCACGGTGGTGCTGTCCGCCGTCAGCTCACGCGGGCCCCAGTCGGTCTCCGGGAAGTTGCCGTTATAGTCGTTGTAGTTGCCCAGCTCGTCCGCCGAGATATTGGCCCAGGAGCTGTAATATTTGTTGTCCTGACGACTGTAGTTAACGCCAACCATCAGCTCATGCTGACGGCCCAGCAGTTCGTAGGGGCCGCTGGCGAAAGCGTCGACCGCATCCACCTTCCGCTTGCCGGTGTTATAGCCGGTGCCGCCCACTACCGGATAGTTAGCGTACTGCGAGACGCCCAGTCCGGTGGTTTTATCAAAGTAGCCGTCGAGGTAGAGCTGCTTGCTGTCGAGGTACATCTCGTTGTGCGTACCGTTCAGCGTGATGTTCCAGCCATTGTCGAAATCCTGCTTCAGGCTCACGAACAGCTTTTTGTTCTCTTGATCGTTATAGGCCCACTCCGGCGCGGTGTTGAAACCGCGGCGGGTATGAATCTGCGTGCCGTCGGTGTACCAGCGCGGCGTGCCGCTCCACATCGTCGAGTCGGTGTTGACCTGCGAGAATTCATAGCCCACCGAGAGGGTGGTAGAGTCGGTCAGATCGGCGTCAACCACGCCGTAGACAAACTGCTTAGTCGCGCCGTAGCGCTCAATAAAGCTGTTTTTGTCGTCATAGCCCGCTACCAGGCGGCCGCGCACGCTGCCGTCGCTGTTGAGCGGCGTCGAGAGATCGGCGACGTAGCGCTGCTTGCCCCAGCTGCCGTAGGTCGCGGAGACGCTGCCGGTGAATTCTTTGCTGTCGGCGTGCTTGCGCACCATATTGATAGCGGCCGACGGGTTGCCCGGCCCGGTCAGCAGACCGGTCGCGCCGCGCACCACTTCAACCCGCTCGTAGAGCGCCATATCAGATTTGGCGTCGCCCAGGTTCCAGTTTGAGGCGAAGGTAGTCGGAATACCGTCGACCATAAAGTTGTCGATGGGAAAGCCGCGCGAATAATAAGTAATGCGATCCATATCGGGGCTGACGGCGGTGATCGCCATGGTGTTGTGCAGCACGTCATTCAGCGAATGGAGCTGCTGGTCTTCCATGCGCTGCTTGCTGACGATGGTCACCGACTGCGGGATATCGCGCGCGGTCAGTGCCATTTTGGTGCCGGCGCGGGTAATGGGCACGCTGTAATCGCGCGCGTCCTGCTGACCGGTGCTGCTGGCGCTGGCGTCGACGACGAGCGTCTGTTCACTGGAGGCGGCCGTCTCGGCAGCCTGAGCGCTCTGCGCAACGCTGGCGGCGATCAGCACGGCCAGCAGCGAGCGTTGCAGCGGGCGTTTCATGGCGCTGGCGGACTCGCCCGCACGGTATTCCCTGACGCGCTGAACATCAAAAGACATCACTCTTCCTCTTTTTTCGTTATTGGGTATGGCTGCCACGGGTTGCTGGATCGTCTCTCCTGTCCGGTCGCAGGGCACTTTACTGACGTAATGCTGCAAGAAAGCAAATGAGAAATATACGCATTGCTATTATCATTGCAAGCAATTGTTAATAAATGCTGCAAAAACCTATCAGCCTGCAAATCGAATATATAGCTGATTAATATGGATTTTTAAGGCGTGACATGTTCAGAAGGCAAAACTACTGGAATTTACAGGAAAGTCAGAGGGTGATTTATTGGGCAGCGCTGGGCGCGCAGGCCGCAACCTGATGCGTCATGTCCGCGAAAAACAGTTTCGTCGCTTAGCCTGCCAGCCTGAAGGTCGGTCGCGGGTTAATAAGCAACACGCTGTTCGGCAAGCTCAGCAATTTTATTAATGCGTTGATTGCTGGCTATTTAATTTAAGGCATCCTGTGACTGAAGAATATTTATTCCGGATGGTGAAATAGTGAAACAGCGCGTGCTATTCGGGCGGATAAAATAGTTCCGCGCGTCACTACCGGAATGTTGTGCTAAATAGTGGCTGGCACTTGCGAAAGGTAAATATTGCAAAGGTTAATGATAACGCTGCGCAAAGGGTGGCCGGTTTAGACATTTATAACGTCTCTTCATTTTACCCTTTTGTGCCACTCTACATACAACCGGTAAAGGAGTGAGCCGATATAGCGGCTCAGTTGGGCTAATCTGCCTGTAATCAGCAAGATAAAATCCGTTACGTTTAAATATATAGCCCGCACAGCAGCCTGCCCGCCATAACGGCAACCGCGCAAAAACTATTCGCTGCGCTCCCACCTGGCTGCTGCGCTATATTTGTTCTTGTTTTTTTATGCTAATAGTTTCCCCCGGGCGAGCTAGCCACAGATTATCAATTAAATGCTACGCTCTGTGCTTTAGCTTATTTCCTTTATCTAATTTTTACCGTAAACTGCGCGTTTTACCTATTTTGATTCGTTAAGGGTTATATCCATGAGTGATGCGCTGAAAGCATTGAATAATCTTCGTACGCTGCGCGTTCAGGCACGAGAAATTGAGCTCGACGTGTTAAACGAGATGCTCGAAAAGTTCTCTGTCGTTGTCGCAGAACGCCGTGAAGAAGTGAATGCTGAACAAGCCGCGCAAAAAGAAAAAGCGGAGAAGCTGGCGTTGTATAAAGAGATGCTGATGAAAGATGGCATCGATATTTCCGATCTGGCCGACCTGGCGCAGAACGAAAGCAAGCCTAAAGCGAAACGCGCCCCGCGCCCGGCAAAATATAAGTTCACGGATGAAACCGGCGAAACCAAATTCTGGACCGGTCAGGGCCGCACGCCTTCGCCGATCAAAAAAGTGCTGGATGCAGGCGGCTCGCTCGACGAGTTCCTGATCTAAGCTGATTGAATAAAAAAGGCGCTGATATCAGCGCCTTTTTTATTTCTGCATTGCAGCTTACTGCACGGCGGCCAGATCAGACCGCTGGCAGGCCGAGATTTTCACGCAGCGTGGCGTAAGCATAGTCGGTCGGAAACAGGCCGCGACGGCGCAGCTCCGGGATTACCAGCTCAACAAACAGATCCAGCTGCTCCGGCATAATGGCCGGCATAATATTGAAGCCGTCCGCGCCGCCCTGCTCCAGCCAGAGCTGGAAGTCGTCGGCGATATCCTCTGCGGTACCGACGATCACCCGGTGCCCGCGCGAGCCCGCCGCGATCGCCGCCAGCTCGCGCAGCGTCAGGTTCTCGCGCTTCGCCATATCGGTCATGAGCTTCACGCGGCTCTGGTTGCCCTCGCCCAGCGGTACCTCCGGTACCGGGCCGTCCAGCGGATAGCCAGAGAGATCCATGCCAAAGCGCAGCGAAAGCTGCTTCAGCCCGTTGTCGATATCCACCAGCGTGTTCAGCTCTTTCCACAGCGCCTTCGCCTCTTCGCGCGTGCGGCCGACAATCGGCATCACGCCCGGCATGATCACCACGTGCTCCGGGTTGCGGCCCGCGGCTGCGACCTGCGCCTTCTGCGACTGATAAAACGCCTGCGCCTCCTCCAGGCTGGCGGCGGCGGTAAAGACCACTTCGGCGGTTTCGGCGGCGAGCTGCTGGCCGTCGGCGGAAGATCCCGCTTCGATAATCACCGGGCGTCCCTGCGGGGAGCGGGTGATATTCAGCGGACCCTGCACCTGGAAATGCTCGCCGACGTGGTTAATCGGATTGATCTTGTCGTTGACGAAATATTGTCCCGAGGCCGGATCCGGCTCTACCGCGCCCTCTTCCCACCCTTCCCACAGCTTGCTGGTCACCTGCAGAAATTCGCGCGCGCGCGCATAGCGCTCGGCGTGGTTCGGCATATCGTCGCGGCTGAAGTTTTTCGCCACGTCGGCGGAGAACGACGTCACCACGTTCCAGGCGGCGCGGCCGCGGCTGATATGGTCGAGGGAGGAGAAGGTGCGCGCCATGGTGAAGGGATCGCTGAAGGTGGTCGACGCGGTGGCGGCCAGGCCGATACGGCGGGTATTGACCGCCACCGCCGACAGCATGGTCAGCGGCTCAAGGCGCGCCATGGTAGAGGGCAGACGATACATGCTGGTCGCCAGCGCGTCGCCAACGAAGAAGAGGTCAAAACGTCCCGCCTCCGCTTTCTGCGCCAGGCGAATCAGCCAGTCGATATCGGTCGGCGCGCCCAGCTCTTCGGTCAGGCGCCAGCCGCTGACGTGATGCCCTACCGGCTGAACGAAAAGACCAAGACGCAGACGATGTTTTGCAGATGAACTGTCCATATTATTTCCCTGATTGCAGTAAAAGCCCTCTTTGGGCGGCTATGAAAAATGGTCGGTAGCGATAAGTGCCTGCTCCAGCGCCGCTGGCGAAACCTCAAACGGCAGACGCGCCGCGCTGGCTGCCGGAAAACGCACTTCAGCGGCCAGACGATGCAGCGCCGCCGCGCGATCGCCTGCCAGCACGGGCAGCTTCAGTGGGGCGTCGAAGCGGCGCAGCAGCGCCACCAGCGCCGGGTCCGGTTCGCCGTTGCCCTGCTCCATAAAAGACTGAACCAACAGGCTGTAACCGACTTTTTCGCCGTGCAGCCAGGGGTGCAGCTCCGGCAGTCCGGTCAGGCGGTTATGGATGGCGTGGGCGTAGCCCGGTGTGGGTAGAGTATCGCGCATACTGTTGGCCAGTCCAGCCAGCACGATATTCGCGTCGATGATACGCTCCAGCGAAAAGGTGACATAGCGCTGGCATCTTGCGCAGCGGCTGGCTGCGCAGATGCGCGCCCTGCGCGTTATAGACGATCGCCACCGGAGACCAGGCGGCGCAGGTGGTCAGAATCGCCTCCGCCCCCTGCTGCGCCGTATTGGCCTGCAACTGTTTAATCGCCTCGTCGGTACATTCGCCGTCGAGCAGCTTCAGCTGCCAGCGGATGCCCTGGCTTTCGAGGCTTTGAGTGAGTTCAGGATTCACCGCCTGCCTGGCTTGCGGCGATTTGATAGCTAACACGGCTTATCCTGCTGTGGGTCTGCTGCCCGCTGAAAAGGTCGGGTAAACAGAGAGTTAATAAGGTTGCCCATGCGCGTGGCGTCTGCAGGGCATAGTACGACAAACGCTAATTTAAGCAACGCCTTATGCGGCCTCTGCTCTTCACAAATTCGCATTAGCTTATCGATATTTCAGATATAGCGAGCGGCGCCTTTGTTGCTACCCTCTGCACTCTGCTTTTTAGTCTGGAGATGACGATGCGTTTTTCCCCTGATCTGGCGGCGACGCTGTGAGCCTCACTGCGCAGCTTAGCCAGATGATAACCGGTTCCCAACCTGACGAGGCAGCGCGCCAGCGCGCGCGCGAAGGGGTGCAGGATTTTCTCGCCGTCAGCTGGCCGGTGCTCAACCGACAGGTGCCGGACAGCGGCTTGCCGCTGCTGAAAACGATTTACGGCAATAGCGGCCCGGCGTCGCGCGCGCTGCTGCTCGGCTACGCCACACACGCGCTCGACTATGACGATTTTCACGCCGACTTTCGCGGCCATCCCAGCGTGGTGATCCTGCCTGCGCTGCTGGCGTGGGCGGCGGAGAACAACGCGTTCAACGCGGCGCGCTTTTTGGACGCTTATAGCATCGGCGTGGAGATGGCCGGCCGGCTGGGTCTCGCCATGACGCAAAGCCACTACACGCTCGGTTACCACAATACCGCATCGCTTGGCACGCTGGCCGCCGCCGCGGCACTGGCGCGCTTTAGCGGCGCGGACGCGCGCCAGACCGCGGTTCTGCTCGGCATCGCCGCTACCGAAGCGAGTGGCCTGCGCGCCCAGTTCGGCTCGGCGGTGAAGCCGCTGCACGCCGGTTTCGCCGCCGAGCGCGCGGTGCGCGCCGCGCAGCTGGCGCTGGCGGGGTTCGACGGACAGCCGGAGGGCGTGCTTGAGGCCTTTATTTCGCTGGGCAGCGCGCGTGAGGCGCAGCCTGAAAAGCTGCTGGAAAACTGGGGCGCGCCCTGGCGCATTGTCACGCCGGGCCTGGAGTTCAAACCCTTCGCCACCTGCGCCGGCACGCACAGCGCGGCGGAGGCGACGCGCGAGATCCGCCAGCGCTGGAGCGGTTCGACACCAGCGCTGCTGAGCGCTATCGATCGCATAACCGTGGCCTTTCCGCCCGGCGGCGATATCGCTGCCTCAGTGCGCCAGCCGAAAAACGGCATCGAGGCGCGTTTTAGCCTGGAATATGTCATCGCCGCCATGCTGATTTACGGCGACCTGCGCATGGCGGATTTTGCCGAAGGTGAAATCAACCCGCAAATTATGGCGCTGGCGGCGAAGGTAACGCGCCAGCCCGACCAGAATGCGCCGCCGGATGCCATCAATCCCGGGTTGCGCTTTCATGAAGTGACGCTGTTTCTCAACGACGGCACGCTGCTACGCCAGCGGCGCACTCGCCAGCAGTCGCTGGCGACGCCGGTGGACGTCGCAGGCAAGCTGCGCGCGGCGCTCGACGGGCAGCCTGCACTACTGGCCTGCAGCGCACTGCGCGATGATGAGGATTTACGCCGCCTGGCGCAGACGCTGATCGCCGCGCTGTAGCGGGCGGCGCTTAGCCTTGCGGCGGCGTAAAGGCGGCGCCCGTTTTTTAACCTATTGTCCAGCAATGTAAATATGCTGACATCAACTATACAATGAGAATCATTATCACTATCATGCGCATTTACTTGCACTCATTAACGTATCAGGGAGAAAGTTTAAGTGAATGTAACGGTAGATTTCAGAAAGCGCCCTTGCGCCCTGCTGATGGTCGGCATGTTAAGCGCCACCGGCGTCGGCGCGGAAGAGACTGAAAAGCTGGCTGACGACGAGACGATGCTGGTCACCGCCGAACAGATCCTCAAGCAGCAGCCCGGCGTCTCCACCATTACCGCCAAAGATATTGAAAAAAGCCCGCCGGTAAACGACCTCTCCGACATCATCCGTATAATGCCTGGCGTCAACCTGACCGGCAACGGCGCCAGCGGCAGCCGCGGCAACAACCGCCAGATCGATATTCGCGGCATGGGGCCGGAAAATACCCTGATCCTGATTGACGGCGTGCCGGTTTCCTCGCGCAACGCGGTGCGCTACAGCTGGCGCGGCGAACGCGATTCGCGCGGGGACAGCAACTGGGTGCCGCCAGAAATGGTGGAGCGTATCGAAGTGATCCGCGGCCCGGCGGCGGCGCGCTATGGCTCCGGCGCGGCGGGCGGCGTGGTGAATATCATTACCAAGCGGCCGACCAACGACTGGCACGGGTCGCTCTCGCTGTTTACCAACCAGCCCGAAGAGAGCAAAGAGGGTGCGACCAAACGCGCCAACTTCAGCCTGAGCGGGCCGCTGGCGGGCGACGCACTGACTATGCGCCTCTATGGCAACCTCAATAAAACCGACGCCGACGCCTGGGACATTAATACCGCGCAGAACGGCTCCTGGGCCGCGGGTCGCGAAGGCGTACGTAATAAAGATATCAACGGCGTGCTCTCCTGGAAGATAACGCCAGAGCAGATCCTTGATTTCTCATACGGCTACAGCCGTCAGGGCAATATCTACGCCGGCGACACGCAAAACAGCAACGGCAATAACAGCGCCAACGGCCTGGTCGAGTCGCTGGTCGGCAGCGAAACCAACCGTCTTTACCGCCAGTCTTATGGCCTGGCGCACAACGGCATCTGGGACTGGGGCCTGTCGAAGCTGACGTTCAATTACGAGAAAACCAACAACACGCGCCTGCAGGAAGGATCCGCCGGCAGCGTGGAAGGAATGATCAACAGCAACACCTTCGCCACCAGCCGACTGGAGAGCTACCGCGGCAACGCGGAGATTAACTTCCCGCTCGACTGGCTGCGCGACCAGACGGTGACGCTGGGCGCGGAGTGGAACCATGACAGGCTGAACGATCCCGCCTCGATGCAGGCCGCCAATCAGGCGGGCGTGAATATCGGCGGCGTCAGCGGCAACGCGGCGGATCGCAGCAGCAAGAACAGCGCGACCCTCAGCTCGCTCTACTTCGAGGACAATATCGCCGCGACCGACTCGACCGAAATTATTCCCGGCATTCGCTTCGACTATCACAACAGCTTCGGCGCCAACTGGAGCCCGAGTCTGAACCTGTCGCAGGGTCTGGGAGACGATTTTACGCTTAAGGCGGGTATCGCCCGCGCCTTCAAAGCGCCAAACCTCTATCAGTCCACCGAAGGCTATCTGCTCTCGACCCGCGGCAACGGCTGTCCGAAAAATATCGCGTCAGGCAGCTGTTATCTGCTGGGCAGCGACGATCTGGAGCCGGAAGTCAGTGTGAATAAGGAGCTGGGCATTGAGTTCTCCCATCAGGGCTATGTGGCGGGCATCACCTGGTTCCGCAACGATTATAAAAACAAAATCGTTTCTGGCCGCGAGCGCGTAGGCATCGCTTCTAACGGCTATAACATTCTGCGCTGGGAAAACGCTGGCAAAGCGGTGGTCGAAGGGCTGGAAGGCAACCTGACGGTGCCGCTGATCGCCGATACGCTGGAGTGGCGCAGCAACGCCACCTATATGCTGAAGTCGGAAGATAAAGAGACCGGCAATCCGCTGTCGATTATTCCTGAGTACACCATCAACTCGCAGCTGGAGTGGCAGATGACCCGCAACCTTTCCGGCAATATCAACTGGACGATGTACGGTCGCCAGAAGCCGCGCCAGTTTTCCGAGTCGCGTCTGGAAGTGAACAATCTTTCGCAGCGCGAGGTCGGCGCCTACTCGGTGCTGGGCCTGAACCTCAACTACGACCTGACGAAAAACCTGCGCGCCAACGCGGGCGTCAGCAATCTGCTCGACAAACGGATCTATCGCGAGAACGCGGGCGCGTCGACCTATAACGAGCCTGGCCGTGCCTGGTACGCTGGCGTAACGTACAACTTCTGACCGGTCCCGCCGCCGCCGTTGCGCGACGGCGGACAGGCGAAGAAAGATTGCTGATTTAACCTGATGTAAAGCGAGGCGCGTGGGGTTATGATGCTGCCGCTGCGGGTCATGCGTCGTCACACTCCGCCGCGCCTTGCGGGAAAAAGCAGACAGATGCACAGGCGCGGATTTCGACGCCAGGCTACGCTGAATAAACCCGTAATTCAGGAGAGTAAAGCCCGTGAAATTTGAAAATCAGGATGCGTTTAAACTGGCGGTGGCGTATATGGAGCGAAAAGAGAACGTCACCGGCATTACCGTCTACTTTAAATCCTTTATCGAAACCTACCAGAAATTCGATCGCTGGCTGAGCGCCGCCGATCCGGTGCAGGCTGTCGAAGAGGAGAAAAAAGCGGCAAAAGCCAATCCCGATTCTCTGCTCTGACGCGCCGTGTGGCGGGATAAGAGGGTCGGCTTCCCCTCACTCTTACCCCGTTGTCCTGGCGCCCTTCGCCCGGCTCCGTCTGGGCGTTGTCCCCTTGCACCAGCACCTTAGCGACGCATTCGTCGCTTATCATCCGCCTCTGTTTTATGCTTAACTTTCGCTCTACCTTTTTCAGTACGTGGTAAAAATGCACTATTTTAACGATGTAATGGGCTTTATTGAGGGGAACGTCGCGCTTTCCGCCACCTTCAATATTATTCTGCTGGTCCTCGCCGGCATGGTTGCGCATCTTGTCTGTAAATTTTTCGTGGTCAAGGTGGTACGCAAAGTCTTTTTCAGCACCCATAAAAGTGACGTGCCGCTGGATAAGGATGTGAGGATATCGGAGAAGCTCTCTAACTTTATTCCGGTTATCACCGTCTATTATCTGCTGCAGTTTATGCCCGAACTGCCGGAACATCTGCAAATCGCTATCAGGACGCTGTGCGGCATTCTGTTCTTTGTCTATTTATCGATCTTTTTTAATGAAGTGCTGGAGATCGTCAATAACTCCTATTCGAAGAAATCGAAGCGTAAAAATCATTCGATTAAAGGCTATATTCAGGTCGGCAAAATTCTGGTGCATATTTTATCGGCCATTATGATCCTGGCGATTATGTCGAATAAATCGCCGGTGATTATTATTTCCAGCCTTGGAGCCGCGGCGGCGATATTGATGCTGGTTTTTCAGCATACGCTGCTGTCGCTGGTGGCCAATATCCAGCTCTCTTCTAACGATGTGCTGCAGCTTGGCGACTGGATAGAGATGCCGGATAAAAATCTCAGCGGTGAAGTCACCGATATCGCCCTGCATACCATTACCATCCGCAACTGGGATAACACCATCTCCCGCATTCCCACCAAAAATTTCCTGACGGAAACCTACACCAACTGGCAGGCGATGTTTTCGTCGGGCGCGCGGCGCATTATGCGCAGCTTTTATCTCGATCTCGATTCCGTCACCTTTGTGAATCAGGAAATGCTGCAGTCGATGACGCAGCTGCGCGGCGTCAGCGAACCGCTGTCGGTACTGCTTGACGGCCGCGACATCAGCGCCGTAGGCGATCGCTGGTTTATTGAAAACGGCATGACAAATCTTACCGTGTTCCGCCACTACCTGACCGCCTGGCTGGCGCAGCGCGACGACATTCGCAAGGATATTTATATCGTGGTGCGCGCGCTCAAGCCCTCGCCGGACGGACTGCCGATCGAGGTCTACTGTTTTACCTCGTCGACGCTGTGGGCCGACTATGAAAATTCGCAGTCGGCGATTTTCGAGTATATCTACGCCGTCGCCGGGATATTTTCGCTGCGCATCTATCAGCACCCTTCCGGCTCCGATTTCTGGCGTCTTTCGCGCGACCGCGCGCAGGCGTCAGAGGAAAACCGCTCGCCTTTCGCCTGAAAAGCCAGCATGTTCAGACCCGGTTTTAGCTTCTCTCTCTGCCGCTGCGCGCAGCGGCAAGCCCGCCCTCTTTTTATTAATGTGCATAAAATCAGCTTCTTTTGCTTAAACCTTCCCTTGCTTACGCGAGACGTCGGGCTACGCTTAAAGCGTGACTAGCTAGTCCTTTTATCTAACGGAACACTGATAGGAGTTCTACCTATGACACAACAGAAGTACAGAGGTGGCGCGGGTAATTTTGCTAACGATCCGGATCGAGCCAAAGAAGCGGGCAGCGCAGGAGGCAAAGCCAGCGGAGGCAATTTCAGAAACAATCCTGACAGAGCCAGGGAAGCCGGCCGGAAAGGAGGGCAGAAAAGCCGTCGCCCGCCTGGTAGTTCTGAGTAAGGTACCTTTTGGACTGTTGTTCGCCAGGGAGTGGCGGTTTCCTCTATCGTCACGAATGCGCATAAAAAAGGCCGCCTGAAGGCGACCTGACAGAATACGCGTGCCCCATCCGGCGCTTATCTCCGGCACTCGCAATGGCTTAGCTCTTGAAGGGGCGGAAGAAGAGTCTCACAAAATGCGTCAGGCGCTTTAACCTTTCTTGCTCAGGCAACTATTAGCCTGCTAACAAATCATGATCAGGTGAGCGCCTTGTTTCTGCTTCCCTCACGCCCCTCTCCTTTTATCGCTACACTTAACTCATCGCGGGCGTTTTTTGCCGCGCCGCACTCCCCCTGATGAGGTCAAGCCTATGCCGTCCGGACAGTTCTATATACTCAATAAGCCTGAACTGACTTTTAGCTGCAGCTATCATCTCGACAGCGTTGCCGATCGCGCATTCGAGTCGCGCATGCTGCTTGAGATCCAGAAGGAAAACCAGCCGGTTGAGGTGTTTGCGCCGCTCAGCATCGGTCAGGAGATGGTTTTCGTTTCACCCAGCGGCGAAGCGAAAAATCTCTACTTGATCAGTGAAACCGACACCCATTTTATCTTTGCTTCTCGCGCCTGAGGGCGCAGTTCAGCCTTCAAATCGGCCCTAACAGCTTCTGCTCGCATTCCACACCGGGCATGATTGTATTTAATCCGTCGGTCATCATCTGTCCGGCAGCGTAGAGCGCCTCAAGCGGCATTTGCGGCAGGCTTTCAAGAATGAACCACATTCTCCGATCCGTTACGCTCAGTCGGGTTCTTACTCCCTGCCGCCAGTTCCAGCGGCGACAGGTAACACCCTGATTATCACGCCAGATCACTTCGCCTGCCTCTGGCGTTTCAACGACTGGCTGTCCATCTTTAAGGGTATCGAACATTTCTGTGCCGTCAGCGATAACCAACTCTGGCGTGCCGACATACGCGGCGAGGTTCTCTCCCCCAACCGGAATGGCGTAGCGCAGGCTGACCGCGTTATAAAGATCGACGACAGGATCAAGCGATGCCATGCCGCCGTCACGAACGACGCGATTACGTAGTGCCTCTGCTGAGCATGGCGTGCGTTTAGGTTTTGCGCCAAACGTTCGAAACACCTCGCTCCAGGCGTTTAAATGCGCATCCGCCCAGTCTGGTTTACCCGCAAGCACCGCTGCGCAAGCTTCGCGCAGCGCCTCAGTACCGAACTGCGGAGAACGTACGGCGGCGACCTTCACCACAATGCTTAATGCGCGGAAACCCGGCGCGATATGACGGATATCTGAACTGATTGACGGCACCATTGAAGAGATCTCATAATCCAGTAATGACTAATTTATTGCATAATATCGACCGATGACCAAAAAAGTCAATATAACGACCAGCACTGGCGCCGATGCAGCGATGGTGAACGAAGCGATTTCTGCACGAATCAAGCTTTACCGCAGCCAAAAAAAATTATCGCTGGATGAGCTGTCGCGCCGGGCGGGCGTCAGTAAGGGAATGCTGGTGGAGATTGAAGCCTGCAAGGCTAATCCCAGCATTGCGCTGCTTTGTCGGCTCGCCGCGGCGATGGGCGTCTCTGTCGCCGATATCGTTGACGTCGCCAGCGATCCAAAAGTACATGTTCTTCAGCCTGAACAGATCCCTCTGCTGTGGCAGGGAGAGCACGGCGGAAGCGCCAGATTACTGGCGGGCACCCGTGGGCCCGATATGGTTGAACTGTGGCGATGGGAACTTTATCCAGGTGAGGTATTTACCTCTCCAGGACATCCATCGGAAACCTCTGAGCTGCTGCATGTGACCGCCGGGACGCTGTTGTTAACGGTAAATGGCGACGCTTATACCCTTGAAGCTGGCTATTCAGCCGTCGCTACCACCGATACGGCACACAGCTACGCCTGTGCCAGCGATGAGCCGCTTATTTTTACTATGACGGTGCATGAAAAAGCGCGCTGACGCGCGTGAACGTAATAAACTGGAGCTCGCTATGTTTACCGGACTGAGCGCTTTTCCCCTGACACCCGTGACCGCGTCAGGCATTGATGAAAATGGATTTGCCCGCATTCTTGCGCGGCTAACGACGGCCAAAGTCGACGCTATCTGTGCGCTGGGGTCGACGGGTAGCTACGCTTATCTGACGCGGCAGCAAAGATCACGCGTCGCGACGTTGGCGGTTGAGCAAGCAGAAAAAATTCCAGTGATGATTTGTATCGGCGCCGTCAGCACTTCTGAAGTGCTGCATCTTGCCGATGACGCGCAGCGCGCAGGTGCCAGCGCGCTGCTTTTGCCGCCGGTGAGTTACCAAAAGCTGAGTGAAGATGAAGTGTTTAGCCTGTTTGAAACGGTCTCTCGCTACGTTTCGGTGCCTGTTTGCCTGTATGACAATCCCGCCACAACACATTTCAACTTCTCTTCTGATCTTTACCGGCGTATCGGCAAGCTTCCTCACCTTGAATCGGTAAAAATCCCAGGCGTACCGGATGAGGCGGAACAGGCGCGCAGCCATATTAATCAGCTGCGCGCCCTGCTGCCTCAGCGAATCTTTATTGGCGTCAGCGTAGACGCCGTTGCCGGGATGGCGCTCAATGCGGGCTGCGATCTCTGGTATTCCGTTTGTGGTGGCCTTTTCCCACAGACGGCGAAGGCGATTACCGTCGCCGCCGCACTGGGCGATTGTGCGCGCGTCACCCAGTTCTCCGCGCGCCTGAGCCCGCTGTGGGCGCTCTACCGTAAGCACGGCGGAAGCATTCGCGTAATGGCGGCGGCGGCCGGCGTGCTGGGCCTGACCGATCCTGATTGTCTCCCTCGTCCGCTCCTGCCGCTTTCGGTCGAACATCGGGCTGAAATCGCCGAGGTGATTACGGCGCTGGAACTCTCCTGATCCTTTCCTCCTGACGCCGTTTCACTCAGGTGCAGCCAGGGCGTGATTCACCTGGCTGCCATTACGCTTTGTTAGCGGTATCTAATCAAACGCGATTCCTCTATACTTTCGGCGTTATTTTTAGCAGAGAGTGGTGACATGTATAGCGAATTAGAGAGCCTGTTGCAGCAAGAGCTGGATCAAATAAACCGCGCTGAAAATCGCAATGACAGACCCTATTTTGATATCTCGTTTATTAAGCAATATCCGGGGCTGTATGGCCTGATGTGCTTTCTGTTTGTGATTACCATGGGTGTCCTGCTTTATTCATCCTCATTCGGCACCATTGAATATATGGTTTGCTGCGCTATTTTCGCCATCTGTAATTTCTTCTTCTTTTTCCATATCAATCCTGCCTACCGGGTTAAGGATATCGACAGAGGCGCGCTGAAAAATTGCTATACCGGCGACTGGTATATGGAACGCCACGTGCGCGACGATTTTATTCAGTCGCTGCTTGCTGGCAACGTGCTTAGCGCTGACGAAAAGGCGCGCCTGAAGAGCCAGTACGAGAAAAAGGGCTATCTTTACTTCGCGGATATCTCCCGCCTCAGACGCTAGGTGAAAGCGAGCAGAGAATCGCCTGCAGTCCGCTATTCCTGTGCTAAGCTTTTTCCAGGTTTCAGGCGAGACGAGGAAATATGGAAAATAACCCAAACGAGAAAATGACCAATATCGTTATTGGCGAAGCCGTTATGCTGCTGGTGAGCGCGGGTGTAGATATCTCGTGGCGCACCGTGACGGAAACGCTGCAGCTTCAGCTTAAAATGGAACAGGACAGCGAGCGTCTGATGGCGATGCGCCATGCGATCAATCAGGTGCATAACGAACTGCGCGCCCACTATGGCGTGCATGGCGCAGTAACCGGTCGTCCGTTGCCAGAGAGACTGCTGCACTAACGCGGCAGTCACCGTTAAGCCTCTCAGAAAATTCCTTTTCTTATCATTGAGACTTTCGCTGACGCGCTGCCATGCCAGGCTGAAGAGAGTGAAAGCACTTAGAACAGGAGAGAGCGATGAAAATCTGGATTGCCGTTTCCCTTGCCGCCGCGTTGAGCTGTTCCGTTATGGCGTCGCAGGGGCAGTTTGAAACCACTGCGCCGGTGCCCGCAGGTCAGACGGCGCATCACTGATTAAATACCTTCGTCGTCCGGCGTGCGGCCTACCACGATCTCCAGGCAGTGACGCAGCACATCCAGTTGCACCACATCGGTGGTGCTCTCCAGTTCAGCGATGAGATAAAGAATAATCGCTTTGCTGGTAACGCGTTTGCCATGGATGACAATGTCGCGAATCACGCCATCCAGTACGCGAGACTCTGCTTCCAGGCGATCGCCCGCTTCACGGAAATGATGAATAATGTCGGCTTCTGCAGACGCGCTGTGCTGAGTATTCGGTTGAATTGACATAGTATGTTCTTTTAGTATGGCCTGCGATCATCGCGTAGCGCCGTTAAATAATGGCTGCTCAGGCTGAGCGCCGCGGCTCGGCCTGAACCAGTTGCGACATCCGGCGATTAGCGGCTGAACAGCATGCCAATGAGCAGATGAAGCTGCTGCTCTTCCTCTGGTCCCGTCGCCTGCTCCAGCCGACGGATCAGACGTGAGCACAACGCCTTGCGATTCAGGTTTTGGCCAGCGCGCAGAATCTCTGTCACAACCTGACCCAGGGTTTCCTGCTGCGAAGGCAGCGCGGTGGTGCTGATATAGCGAACTGTGTCTGCGATTACGACATTCTGGCGCATGGTGAACCCTCTGCGTTAACAAGCGATTAAATTATGGTCGTCAAAACCTGCAGTAAAGTTATACAACTCTTGCAAACTTGTACAGCCCTGCCGAGCTTGTACAGGTCTTATTTTTGTGCAAAAAGTGCTGGATCGCTGGAAAAGCTCGTATTTACAGGCTTTAAGCCGGTTAAAACGTTCAGATAAAGTTGTACAACTTTGCGGGCAGGGCAATCTGGCGCAGATAGACAGGTGTCGTCCCTGACAACGATCTCCGGCCGGGACGCGTCAGACGCGCCCGATAATGAGGTTATCTTTCATCGTCGTTTTCCGGCCGGAGCCGGATGACGTCCTCGCTGTGTTTTCCATCATCTTCCCGCCCTGCGACTGTTAGCCAGTGCAGTTCGGATCGATCCCGGATGTCATGATGCTGATAGCTCTTCAGCCAGCGTCTGGCCTCCGAGATAGCCGTTAGCCTTGCGGCGTGGGTTTCATTTTCAGCCATCCGACCCAGCTCAGCGATGAGTGTCTCAACGCTTATTTCTTTCTCACCGAGAGCCAGGCTAATGACAGCTTCGCCAATAATGGCGTGACCTTTCTCGTCGTTGTGAAATAACACGTAGTCTCCTTTTGTTTGCGAATTAGACATAACCTCATTTGTCAGTTTAGTAACCACAAACCTGGACAGAATTTTAATTTTGTAAAGGGCACCTCTGTAACGCAAAAAAAGCGCCCTTCGCTGGCCCCCCCCCAAAAAAAACTGTAACTTACCTTCAAGCGAAGCGGTAGACTAAAAAAAAGATCGCTGCTGAATTTTAATCCTTTTAAATACATAAGGTTAAAATTTTAAAAATCATAATCATAATCATGATCCCTTCTACCGCGTAAGTCGATGCAGATAACTATTATTTTTCCTCTTTTCCCGCCTGAATTAACAAAATTCATCTCGTCAGGGCACAAATACCTCAGCGTAAATTGGCGTTCGGCTACCTGTAACTGTTAATGTGGCGGCGACAATCACCAGAACCGGAGCATTCATGCTTACAACAATAATTTACCGCAGCCATCTTTCTGACGATGTACCTGTGAAATCCCTTCCTGGCATGGTGGATAAAGCCAGCCAGCTGAATGCATCCCATGAAGTGACCGGCATCCTGCTGTTTAACGGCACGCATTTTTTCCAGATTCTGGAAGGGCCGGAAGCAGGCGTGCTGGATATCTACAGCCGCATCTGCGCCGACAAGCGCCATCACAACGTGGTAGAGCTGATGCGCGACTACTCGCCAGCGCGCCGTTTCGGCAACGCCGGTATGGAGCTCTTTGATCTGCGCGAGCATGAGCGGTCCACCGTCCTGCAGGCGGTGCTGGATAAGGGCACCTCGCGCTATCGCCTCACCTACGACGATCGCGGCTTACAGTTCTTACGCACCTTTGTCGAGTCGCGCGAAAAAGAGAACTATTTTGAAGTGCCGCCGGTTGAATACTGGGACTTTATTGCCGACCAGACAGGCGCCTCAGACGCCTGGCCCGCCAATCACGGCGTGACCTTTAAGCCGGTTATCGACCCGCTGGGTCGTCAGGTCACGGCGATTGAGGCTATCGCTACGCTGAATGAAGAGGGAGAGGTCGCGCCTGAAGGTTTGCTGAAATATCAGGCCAGCCTGAACGCCGCCAGACAGGCGTTCAACCAGGCGGGCAGAGCCTGCCCGGAAGGCATGCCGCTCTACGTCAGCCTGCTGCCGATGACGCTGGTGGTCATCCCTGAGGCGGTGCGCGTGATTGTGGATGAGATCCGCAGTGCCGGACTGGTGCCGGAGCAGGTGATTATCGGCGTCAGCGAAACAGAGGTGATTTCTCAGCTTGATGCGTTTTCGGTTGCGGTAAGGCAGCTCAAGGAAGTGGGCATCAGCTTGTCGATCGATAACTTCGGTGACGGCTCTGCAGGGCTTTCCATGCTGACCCGCATTCAGCCCGATCGTATTCGCATCGGCGCGGGCATTATCCGCGACGTCCACCGCAGCGGCCCAAGACAGGCAGTGGTTCAGGCAATTATCAAGTGCTGCTCCGCGCTGGAAATTACCGTCATCGCCGCCGGCATTGAACGTCCGGAAGAGTGGATGTGGCTGGAAGCGGCAGGCGTTATCAACTTCCAGGGCCGTCTGTTCAGCGATACCGGCGCCGCCGTCGCCTGGCCGGAGCTTCGCGAAGCGATTTAACGGATTGCCCGTCGAGCAGGGATGCTCGTTCACTCTCTTCACTTCCCCTCCCTCGCCCTTTTTTATTGCATGCAGAGTCAGTATGCTGCTTCCTGTCTTTCTTTTTTACAGGAGTTGCCGTGACTGAAAAACGCTATTACGTCAGCGATGCGCTGGAGACTGAAAGCCAGGTAATAAGCTGCACGCCACAGGACGAGGATCGCTACTGCGTCATTCTTTCTGCCACGCTGTTCCATCCGCAGGGCGGCGGTCAGCCCTCTGACAGAGGCACCATTAACGACGTAAACGTGCTGCAGGTGGTGCAGGATGGCGACCAGGTGCTTCACTTTACCGATGGGCCGCTGGAGCCGGGTCCGGCACGGCTAAAGGTTGACGCCGGGCTGCGCGCCCTCCACTCCCGCTACCACTCCGCCGGCCATCTTATCGGCCTGGCGGGGGAGAAATATGGCTGGCTGGGCGTAAAAGGAAACCACAAGCCGGGCGAAGGTCGCATCGTTTTTGAGGCCGTCGCGCCTTTGACGCCTCTCACCCTTGATGAGCTTAATGCCGATGCGGCGGCGCTGGTTCAGCGCGGCGACAGTCGCGTTATCACCGACGCGGCGGGGAAACGTATGGTGACCTGGGGCGATCTCAAACCCTATGCCTGCGGCGGTACCCACGTGCAGAATACGCTGGAAATCGGCAACATCCGTATCCTTAAGCTCAAAGAGAAAAAAGGGCAGCTCTCCGTTCAGTACGAGCTGGATGCCTGAGTTTGCCCTGATCTCGATTAATCTTACCTTTCAGAGATATCGGCAAAACGTTGCGTATCTCGCCCAGGACATTCCTTACGCTGCACTATGATGAAGGGGTAACACACAGCAACGTGTTGCCTACGAAATCAAGATGCTAAAGACACGCTCTGTTGCCCGCCCCGTGCGGGCCTTTTTTGTGGACGGCATCCCTTGCCCTGGCTAGCGGCCGATGCAGGCGCGGTAATCCGCTGCGCCACTGCAGGCAATCTGTGCATTGATGCGCGCCATCATCTCGCTGAAAAAAGGATTGGAAGTGGCGCGCATAAACGTCTCCGGGCCAACAGTCAGGCTGCTGGTTTCGCCACGTAGCGAGAGAGTACCCAGCGAGATGCCGTAGCGGTTCTTCTCGCCTGGCTGCGTGCCATAGAGATCGTCGCTCAATGGAAAAGGCACGGCGATATGCGACAAAGAGAACATATCCTGCGGCCAGGCAAGGTTTAAAGGTTCAATCCGTTCGTCGACCTCGCCCGCATTGATGGTGCGCGCCTCAGTTTGATAGGTGGCTGGCGTTCGGTTAGTAATGACGGTCGTCGCGTACGCGCGCGGCGCGGCAGGCAGCAGACGACTGACCGCTGAGGGAAGCGGCGCGCGGAACAGCGCACTCATATTGGCCGCCTGGTTGATATCAAAAATCACCAGGCTGCTGCCGTTGCGCGGCAGATCGCGATAGAGCGCATCGACCACCGCGCGCGTGCTGACCGTGGCATCCATAACCGACTGAAAGGTGAGCACCGGCGCCAGCGCGCTAATCTGGCCGCTACGCGCGGCCTGAGCAATCTGCCCCTGCAGCGACTGAGTCAGCAGCCAGGACTGGCGCGCGGCGTTCACGGGAAACGAATTGTATTTGAAGGGGTTATATTCCGGTACAACGTTGAGCCAGGCGGTTCGGGCGAAGGCAGGAAACAGCGCAGGCCAGCCTGCAACACCGGCGAAACGGGCATAGCCGGTAACGCCAGTCATCGGCGACAATAAAACGATCTGCTGCGGGGCGCGCAGCGTTTTATCGCTCAGGCTCTCCAGCGCATATTTCATCGCCAGTGCGCCGCCGTTGGAGTAGCCCACCAGATGCAGCGGCCGCTGCGCGCCTGCCAGCCGGGTCGCCTCCCGCACCGCCAGCCGGGTCGCCGCCATCCAGCTCTGCCAGTTAACGGCGGTGAGGGATCCCGGCGCCGTGCCATGCCCAGGCAGCCTCGGCACAACCGCGACAAAGCCGCGCTGCTGATAATCGTGCGCCAGATAACGCACGCTGTAGGGGGAGTCGGTCAGGCCATGCAGCAGCACTACCGCGCCCCGAATGTCGCCTTTGGGCATCAGAATAAACGAGCGATTCCAGTCGGTATCGAAGCGCGCCGGATAAACTGCGCTGCCAGGATAAAAGCGGTTCAGCGCGTTTTTATCCTCATCGCTGAGCGCATCGCTCAGCTCGGTTTTCATCTCATGGAAAATGCGCGCTTCCCGCTGCTGATAGTCGGCGAAGCTGGCGCGATCAATCTCATCGGCGGACATCTCATCGGCCACCCAGCTGTGCCAGGGATGCAGCGGCGATCCCTGCTCTGACTGGTAAATACGACCGGTAAAGAAAACCAGCAGCAGAACAGCGCTGACGATCAGCGCCCGTCTGGTCAGCGTTAAGAGAGTCTGAGTCCGTGCCATCTGTTGGTCCTCCGGTAAGCTGACGGCGATTTTGTCCTAAAAGCCGCTGCGCCACCAGCCCGACATCGCCCTTAACTAAAATGCAGCCTTAACAGGTTTTAAAAAAACGTAGCCGTCAAGCCGTCGCATAAAAATGTGCGCAGCGGCACAGCAGCAATTTTTAAATCGACCATAGTGACAGGTTCATTTCAAATAAACCCTGCCATAAATAATAACAGGGTTATGTGGTAAATCATCGCCCTACTTATATACTCAACTTATAGAGTCCGAAGCATTAATTAGGCTGCAAACCGGCTTATCCGGCCTGAGCATTATTGAAAACTGACGGGGAGCTTTCCAATGCGTAATTTCAGGTTACCGCTGTTGATTGCCCTTTCTCTTTTAGGCGGCTGTCAGATGACGCCGCAGGAAGCAAGAATGAAATCTGCTGACTTTCATCAGGTTAGCAACCGAAGCGCCGGACAGTTAAGTGAATGCATCTATAGCGGCTGGTCATCCACCGAGGTTGTGCAAAAAGATAACACCACCCATCTTGAGCATGAAAACCAAAGAGTGACGGTCTATACCTGGGAAAATTCAATGTTCGCCGATGTGTATAAACGCGGCGCAGGATCGGAGGTGCATTTTTATAAAACCTTTACCATGGGGCCGGAAGTGCTCGCGGATCGCAGCCGCATAGTGAAACGCTGCGCCTGACGCGTATTTATATCGGCTGGCCGACGCCAGCCGATCATCCGTTAATTAATCTCAGCGACGGCCTTTAATTACCGAGGCTTTCCAGCTGAAATCGGGAACTTCGCTCTCTTTCATCGCTTCAGGTTTCTTTCTGCGCGCGGGCGACTTTTTAGCTTTTTCGGCCTGCGCTTTTTGTTTCGCCAGTTTCACGCTCATAATCTGCTGCCGGGCTTCGGCGGTAAACTCTTTCTCTTTTTTGACGTCCGGCTCTTTGCCGGTACGCTGGCGATACTTTTCCATTAATCCTTTTATAACGCCCTCTACCGCCAGCCGCTCATCCGGGTTGAACTGGTCGATGGAAATCATCTTTTTATCGTTCATAGCGTCGCGTCCTGAGTGAATGCACAGCGGTGAGTGTACGCTGAATAGTGATTGATTGCTGCTGCTTCGGCTTTCTTGTACCCTTCCCGCTCCCTGACAGAAGGAGTTCATATGACCGATCATCGCACGAAAGACCCGCTGCACGGCGTCACGCTAGAAATGCAGGTGAATGCATTAGTGACGCGCTTTGGCTGGCTGGAACTAAGTAAACGGAGCGCTATCAACTGCTTCAAAAACGATCCGAGCGTTAAGTCGAGTTTGAAATTTTTGCGTCGTACGCCCTGGGCGCGCGCCGAAGTGGAAGCCCTCTATCTCGATTCGCTGAATGAACCGGCTGTTGAAGCCAGCGCCGAGCCAGCATTTAATCCCTGGACGGCCGGTCGGAATAAGTAGAATAAGTAGTTGAGCGCTGAAACGGCTATCGTCGATCTATGAATATCGATCTGCTGGGTTTCTTGCCCGCCCTGCTGCCTGTGGCCCTCTCGCCCGGCGCCAGCTTTACGCTGGTGATGAACAGCGCGTTGGCCGGCGGGCGTAAAGGGCTTTACCGGACGCTGACTGGAACAGCGATAGGCATCTATACCCATGCGCTGCTTATCGGGCTCGGTATCACCGCTGTTATCGCGTCGGCACCGCTGCTCTCTGGCGCGCTGCAAATCGCAGGCACGCTCTATCTTCTCTGGCTCGGCATCCAGCTTATTTGCAGCGCTCTTCGCGCCAGCCAGACGGCGTCTGAAAAGCCTGTCGCTTCCGTTACGGTAAAAGAGGCCTGGCTCGCTAACCTCCTTAACCCCAAAGCCGTCATGTTCTATCTGACGGTGGTTTCGCCGTTTGCAGGCCGTCATGGTGGCCTTTCTTCCTTTCTGCTGCTGGCCTCAGTTCATATCGTGGTGATGAGCGTCTGGCTGCTTGCAGTTAGCCATACGCTGATTTTTTCGGCCAGGAAGGCCGACCCCGCCCGCCTTAAAAAATATGTCAATATCGCTGGCGGGCTGGTGCTCATTTTTATTTCGGTAAAAGGTCTGATGCGCTGACCTTATCGCATTCTCCTGAGGCTTATTCACCGCTTAAAGACGGAATGGCGAAACGAAGATGCGTAAGCCGGGTATCAGCAACGGCGCTGTCGGCATCATCCAGCGAGTGTCAGTCAGCGCGACTGCCGCGCGCGCGCCGCCGCGATCAGCCCGTCCAGCCACTCCTGATGACCATTGATCATGGGATTGGGTTTCGTCTTTGCCAGCTCTTTAGCGGGTTTGCCGTTCTGAACCTCTTGCGTAAGGATGCGCACGCGCTTGTCTGATAAATCTTCAATCAGCCAGGCGTGCAGGACATCCAGCCGATCGTCGCTGCCCTCTTCTCCCGCCCAGCCGTGCCAGGAAAGACGCGCGGGCTCGCCCTCTGTGGGCGCAACATATTCAGTCACCTGCGCCTCTACCGGGAAGCCGAAGGTTTCAAAGTAGAATCGGACATCCTGCGCCAGCTCGGGGCCTTTATCGTCATAAAAGCGCGGATTCGCTGAGTTCTGATAATAACTCGGCCATAGCGACGGCTGGTTCAGCAGCGGCCAAATCTCCCTGCTGCTCAGGCCGGAAACAATCACTTCGTTAGAACAAAAATTGTCGCTGAAGCCCGGCACAAAACCGTCGGGCCAGTTAATGGCATTCATTTTCATCGTTTTTTTCCTGGATTACGGGGCTACCAGCCTCGGTAGCGAACAAAACAAGTATCAAATCGCGCAAGAAATAAGGCCAATCGCCATTTATTATCTTTGATATTTGCCATGCTAATATCTGGTGATGCATCAACGCTCTTTTAACGCTCATCCCTTAACGCTGGAGTCTATGAAAACCGATATCCGCACCCTCGATCTCAATTTGCTCAAAACCCTCGACGCGCTGCTCGATGAGCGCAGCGTGACGCGCGCGGCAGAACGATTATCGCTCACTCAGCCTGCCGTCAGCGGCATGCTTACGCGCCTGCGCGAATGTTTTGACGATCCGCTTTTTACCCGCACGCAGCGCGGCATTATTCCGACGCTGCGCGCCCTTGAGCTGGCGCAACTGGTGAAAACCATACTGGCGGAAGTCGCGGAGCTGTTGCAGCCGAAAGCTTTCGATCCGGCGACGGCGGAGATGACCGTCCGGATTGCCGCCACCGATTATGCCTTGCGTGCGTTAATCGTGCCGTTTATGGCGGCGTTGCGCCGTCAGGCACCGGGCATTCGCGTGGCGGTCACGCCCGTCAGCAGCCAGCCTCTCACGGCGCAATTTGAGCGCGGCGCTATTGATATTGCCCTGATTACGCCCGACAGCACGCCCGATGGTCTGCATGCGCGCGCCCTGTTCGATGAGGAATATGTCTGTTTGATGCGGCAGGATCACCCGCTGTCGCAGCAAGACGGCTTAACCCTCGATAGCTTTTGCGCGCAGGATCATGCGTTATTCTCTTATGCGGATGGCAGTTTTAGCGGCATTACCGATGAGGCGCTAGCGGCCCTTGGCCGAACGCGCCGCGTGACGCTCTCGGTGTGCAGCTTTCTGGTGCTGCCGGAGATCCTGCGCGTTAGCGATTTGCTTAGCGTGGTGCCGCGTCGGCTGACGCGCGATCTGCCTGGCTTGAGCGTACTGCCGCCGCCGCTGACGATTCCCGGCTTTAGCAAGATAGCCGTCTGGCACGAGCGAACGCACCGGGATGCGGGACATCGCTGGGTCCGCGCGCTTCTGTTTGCGACTGCGCAACAGGGGTGAGGTTTACACCATCAGGATAATTACTCACTGCATGTTCGTAACGGCGTGGTATGTCAGCTGAAGAGGAAAGAAACCATCCCTGGTGATATGGAGAAAAAAGCGGGCGCGTTAACCGGCGTGACGGGAACTAAACAGCAGCGGCACCTTAGCTGCGCAGCAGCGCCAGCACCATGTCCGACGTCTGATTGGCGATTTTCATGACCGCATTTTGACCCTGTTGCAGGATCTGCGCCTGCGCCAGGCGGCTCGCTTCCTGCGCGTAGTCGGCATCCTGAATGCGGCTGCTCGCCGACTGCGTATCAATGCTCTGCTGCGCCAGCACCGTTCTGTTCGATTCATAGCGGTTAATCTTCGCGCCGTAGTAGGAGCGATAAGCGCTCACTTTCTCCAGCGCCGCATCCAGCGCTTTGCTGGTAACGGAAATATCACTGCTGGTTAACAGCGTCGTATTCTTCAGCCCCAGCGTTTTCAGGTCAGCGGGCGTCGGCTTCAGGGTATCGAACTGCATCTGCTGACCAAAATCGGCGCTGGTCACGACGTCAAAATGCTGGCTCTTAATGGGCGGTACTGCGGGTTGCGTTACCGGCTCCGGCAGATCGCCCCAGGTAAGCTGGCTGGTAAAAGAGCCGTTGCCCACCACGACCACAATCAGATCTTCCGTCACCTTATCCAGGCTGATGCGCTCCAGCGGATTGCTCTTGATGGTGCCGTTGTTATAGTCGCCGGTTGCGGTATCCTCATAACGATCGCCATCGCCGCTGTAGCTGATGTTCATGCCGTTATAGCTCATCGAGGCGCTGCCGCTCAGCGACCAGCTCGCCCCGCCCTGAAGCAGCTGGGAATCGTCATAGGTGGCGCCGCTGTCAAAACCGTTGGCGCTGGTCAGCAGTGACGTTGTCGCGGTAGCGTTATCGGTGATCCCTTTGCTCACCCAGGTAAAGTCTGGATCGCTGCCGTTGATCGGGGTGCCGACCAGATGCTTGCCGTCGCGCGTAAACAGTTGCAGGTCGTCATCCTGCGCCAGCGAGTCGATGCTGATGGTAATGTTAGTCGCGCCTGCCGGAATATAAGCGAGCGGTATCACGCCCGAGGTAAACGAATAGCTCTGATTCGCCACCGGGAACTTATTTTTGATCGGCTGCACGTTGCCCAACAGCGCAGGCGGCAGCTCCGGATCGTCTGTTGCCAGCGGGTACTGACCAAATATCTCCGTCTGCTGAGAAATGTCGGTGATGCTCGCCAGAATCTGCTGATACTCGTTGTTGACGCTGGCGCGGTCGGCGTCCGAGAGCGTGCCGTTCGCCGCCTGGATCGCCAGGCTTTTGGCGCGAATAAGTTTGTCGCTAACGGTGCTGAGGCTGCTTTCAGCGGTCTGCGCCAGGCTGATGGCATCGTTCAGGCCGCGCGAGACCACGCTATCAGCTTTAGCGGTCGCCGTCATCCGGTTACTTATCGCCTGTCCCGCCGCATCATCTTTTGCGCTGTTGATACGGGAGCCTGATGAGAGTCGTTCGATAACCTGCTCCAGCGCTGACGAGCTGTTATTCATCGATTTACTCGTCAGCGCGGCAAATTTGTTATGGTTTATTGTTAACATAGCCGCTACATACCTCATGGAAACTGTATGATTTATCGGCATGGCGAAAGGTGGCTTTAGTCACTTACCCAGCAGTGACGCTGCTTTGCGGCCCGTTTGCCTTTAAGTGGCTGATTGGAAATTGATTTAAGTTGCAAAAAAATTACAGATTTATGGGCAGAGAATAAGCTGATTATGACCGCTGGATACTTTATTGCGCGTTGACCTCAATGCCCGCCGCGATCAAACAGCCTTTGAGGACGCCAAACGCATCCTGACACTGCCGCTCATTGACGCAGGCGTAGCCGAGCAGCAGGCCGCGTGCGCGCTGCGGATGCATATAGTACTGCGAGAGCGGCCGCACCTTTACGCCGCGCTTGAGCGCCTCTGCGCTAATCGCAACGTCATCGCAACCCTCTGGCAGCCGCAGCACCAGATGCAGCCCTGCCTCGTGATTGACCGGCGGCAAAAAATCTGGCCCCAGATAGCGCTCGATCAGCCTGCATAAAAACTGACGCCGCTGACCATAAAGCAGGCGCATGCGGCGGATATGATCCATATAGTGCCCCTGGCGGATGAACTCTGCCAGCGCACGCTGGATCAAGAGATGGCCACC
The DNA here is from genome assembly GCF_031844285.1 of Enterobacter sp. BRE11. Lineage (NCBI taxonomy): Bacteria > Pseudomonadati > Pseudomonadota > Gammaproteobacteria > Enterobacterales > Enterobacteriaceae > Enterobacter > Enterobacter sp. BRE11. The sequence continues at coordinate 45,248 of NZ_JAUZUX010000009.1, read as the reverse complement.
ACGATAGAGCTCGGTCGCCGCGGTGCGCATCGGCTCCGCCAGCATCTTCGGCACCACCATGTAGCCAATGCGGAGCGCCGGATAGAGCGTTTTGCTGAAGGTGCCCATATAGATGACCGGCGCATCCTCTTCCAGCCCCTGTAGCGACGGCCAGGGGCTGCCTGAAAAGCGAAACTCGCTGTCGTAGTCATCTTCGATAATCCAGCTGCCGTGACGTCGCGCCAGCGCCAGCAACGCCTTACGCCGCGCCAGACTCAGGTGCGCGCCCAGCGGATATTGATGTGACGGCGTCACGAATACCATGCGAGGCGGCGCGCCGGCCACGGGCACGATGCCTTCATCATCCACCGGGATGGCGCGAATTTTCATGCCGTTTTTACGCAGCAGGTTGCGCGTGCCCCAGTATCCTGGCTCCTCCATCCACACCAGATCCCCCGGATCGCCCAGCACGCAGCTTACCAGGTCCACCGCCTGATGCACCCCTTCGGTGATCAGGATTTGATCGGCATCCGCCTTTACCGAGCGCGCCACGCGCAGATACTCCACCAGCGCATGCCGCAGATCGGGGCAGCCGCCGCCGCTGCTGTAGATCAGCCGGTGAACGTCGGGATCGCGATTGAGCCGCGCCTGGATCTGGCTAAATAGCTTATGCGGGAATTCGGTCACATCAGGCGCGCCGGGCACGAAGGCGCCCCACTGATAGGGCGAGGCGGTGGCATGCCCTAACAACGTTGCGCCACGTTTTGACAGGGTGGCCGGCAGCGGCGCGGCTGTCGGCTGAAGCAGCGCGATCGCCTGGCTTTGCAGACAGATCTCCGGCAGCGTCTCCACCACCCGGGTGCCGCTGCCGGTGCGTGCCGTCACGTAGCCCTGCGCCATCAAACTTTCATAAACATGCAGTACCGTATTTCGCGATACGCCCAGCTCGCGCGCCATGTCGCGCGTTGGCGGCAACCGCCCGCCGCGAGGAAAAACCCCTTCAATAATAGCGGCCTGTATGCAGGCCAGCAGTCGCTGCTGTAGCGAACCGCTCTGCAAAACCTGCAATCGCTCTAACAGGTGATCGGCATATAACAGCTGCAATTGGCTCCATCCCACTCTCTGAAATTGGCTCTGGCAACTTACCTCTTCGCACGCATTAATAAAAGCGTTTGTCGGGAAATGTAAATAAAACGTTTCAGCTTCCCGGCTCGCTAGCGCGAGTCTGGCCCCCCTGCTTGTCCCGGGCACCCAAGCCCGGCGCCGTTCTGGAGAGGTATTGATGACGAGAATGCAGAGTGCGAATGAAGGTGCACTGGCACAAAATCTTAAGCCGCGCCATGTGCGCATGTTGTCCATTGCTGGCGTGATTGGCGCAGGCCTGTTTGTGGGATCTGGCCACGCTATCGCCGAGGCGGGCCCGGCGGTGCTTATCGCCTATGCCGCCGCTGGCGCGCTGGTGGTGCTGATTATGCGTATGCTGGCGGAGATGGCGGTGTCGCTGCCCGATTCCGGCTCTTTCTCGACCTATGCTGACAAGGCGCTCGGCCGCTGGGCCGGGTTTACCATCGGCTGGCTCTACTGGTGGTTCTGGGTGCTGGTGATCCCGCTGGAGGCGAATGCGGCTGGCACCATCCTGCACGCCTGGTTTCCGCAGATCGCCATCTGGCAGTTTACGCTCGCTATTACGGTGGTTTCAACCCTGACCAATTTGCTGAGCGTAAAAAACTACGGCGAGTTCGAGTTCTGGTTCGCCCTGCTCAAGGTTGCGGCGATTGTCGCGTTCCTGTGCGCCGCCGGGCTGGCCGTATTGGGCTATCTGCCCAACAGCGGCGCCAGCGGCCTCCAGCATCTTTATGATACCCAGGGCTTTATGCCCAACGGCATTGGCAAGGTGATGGCGGCGATTCTGACCACCATGTTTTCATTTATGGGCACCGAAATTATCACCATCGCTGCCGCCGAATCGAAGAACCCCGGCAAACAGATTACCCAGGCCACCAATTCGGTTATCTGGCGTATCGCGCTGTTCTATCTGCTGTCGATATTCTTCGTGGTCGCTCTGGTGCCCTGGAATTCACCGTCGCTGGTTGAGCATGGATCTTATCAGACGGTGCTGCAGGCCATGAATATTCCGCACGCCAGGCTGATCGTCGACGTCGTGGTGCTGATCGCGGTCTGCAGCTGCCTTAACTCGGCGCTCTATACCTCTTCGCGCATGCTTTACTCCCTGTCGCGTCGCAAAGATGCGCCTGCGGCGGCCTCCCGCACCACGCGCAGCGGTACGCCATGGGTGGCGGTGCTGCTCTCGACGGCGGCGGCATTTGTCGCGGTAGTGGCTAACTATCTGGCGCCCAGCGTGGTGTTTGAATTCCTGCTGGCAAGCTCAGGCGCCATCGCGCTGCTGGTTTATCTGGTGATAGCTTTCTCTCATCTGGTGCTGCGCAAAAAGCGCGAAAAAGCGGGCGAAACGCTGAGTTACCGCATGTGGCTGTTTCCCGGTCTGACCTGGCTAACCATTCTGTTTATCGTCACCGTGCTGGTTTGCATGCTGTTTAACGCGCAGCATCAAAATGAGTTGCTGGCGACCGGCGGTCTGACGCTGGTGATTATCATCGCCAGCCTGCTGCTGCCGCGCAGAGCGCGGCGGCAGCAAACAGCGCGCTTCTACCCCGTGCGCTCCTCTGAAAACGGCTGACTGGCCAGGCTGGGCCGCGCCGTACGCAGGGCGGCGCGCTTCAGCCCCTTTTCCCACGCTAAATGAAGCTGTTAACCTTTGCTCCAGTAGGCCATAAAACTCAGGTTGTGGCTCGCCAGCTGCCGCTCCTCCAGCAGATAGCGCCGGATATGCCTGACGGCTGAAGACTCCGCCGCGATCCAGCCATAAAAACGATTCGCCTTGCGCGCCGCGCCGCGCCATAACATCGGCTGCTCAACCTCACGGCAGGCATGCGGTGAAGGGCTGAGCGCAAAGCCAGGCACGACGAGGTTCGCCTTAAGCGCCTGCAGCAGCGCTGCGCCGTGGGCCGAGCGGGTTTGATCCCGCGGGAGCCAGAAGACGTGTGCAAAGGCGTAGTCACGCCAGTCGATGCAGTCCTTCGTCCGCGGCACCTCCTGAAAAATCTGCAGCGCGGGCGGCGACGCCATTTGTGCCACCTGCTCAAGGATCCCTTTGACCGCCGGCAGCGCCGTCTCGTCGGCGACCACCAGACCGCGCTCTACCTCGGGATGAGGCTGCCATTCATATCCGCCGCTGTCGTCGACGTGCTGCCGGTTGGGCGCAACCATCTGCAGAGCGTCGCCCGGGGCGGCGCCGATAACCCAGGCCGAAGCGGGCCCCTCTGTGCCATGAATGACAAACTCCACCTCTACCCGGCGCTCGGCAGCGTCAACCGCGCGCAGCGTGTAGGTGCGCGGTATCGGCCTTTGCGCTGGCGGTAAGGTTTTCAGCTGCTCGCGCCACGGAAGATGCGCGGATAACGAGTCGGGAACGCCCTGTATCGACGGAAAGAGAAGCTTTATGCGTTGATCGGGCCCGTCGCGCTTCATCATCCCGACCTCTTCGCCCGTAAAGAGGCAGCGCACCAGCGACGGAGAGAGCCAGCTTTTGCGCAGCAGGGTGAGAGTGAATAAGCGGTAAGCGGGAATGGCGTCCATATGTTTTCCTGACGTTCAGCGCGCGCTTTCCGCGCTTGCTGTGAATTGCAGCCGACAGGCCAGCATGAAAAATATCGCTGCTGCGATCCATGCGCCCGCCAGCACGTAATGCTGTCCCCACTGCCACGTGATGAGGGGGATCAGCAAGGCGCTCAGGCCGTAGCCAAGGGTATGGCTGGTAGCGATCAGGCCCGCCCCTTTGCCCATTGAGAGTTTTTGATTCAGCATCAGCTGATAGGCAGGCGTCGCCATCGCGGCGCCAAAAGAGGTAATGGCGATGCCCACATAAAGCGCAATAAGGTTGCCGACGACCATGATGCCCAGCCCTGCGCTCATCAACACCGCCGCGCTAAACAGCAGCGGCTGAACCTGCAGCCGCTGCGGCCTGACCACCAGAAACTGCGCCAGCAGAGTGGCGATGGCGGCCAGGCTCAGCAGCCAGGCGATATGGCGACTGACGGCCCCCGGGGCGCTCATGGTATCGCGCAGCACGGGCGCCAGCCCGATTTGCATCAGGCTAATGCAGAGGGCGAGCAGCGCCGCCAGCGCCAGAAGCGGCAGCAAACTGCTGTGCCAGCGCGCGGCGTGATGCGCAACGGGCGCCAGCGGCGGATCGCCATACTCGCGGCCGATCAGCATCAGGGCGAAGAGCGGCGCGGCGGCCATCAGCCACAGCGGCGCCATCGGATAAAGGCTGAGCGCCAGCGCCGCCAGGGGCGGCCCCAGCAACCTTCCGCAGCTTAGCCCGGAGCTGATCGCCGCCAGCGCTGCCATGCGCCGCTCTGCGCCCGCGCGCTGCATCGCCCAGGTTTGCGCGGCGGGCACCATACCGGAGACGGTCAGACCGTACACCATCCGCGACAGGATCAGCGCGGCAAGCCCGACAGGCACGCCGACCTGCTTTTCCGCCATCAGCCAGACCGCCAGCGCCAGCATGCCAAAGCTGACCAGATAGCCTGACAGCGACGCCACCACGACAAACTTACAGCCCTTCACTTCGGAGATGCGTCCCCACCAGGGCGAAGCGGGCAGAAACAGCATCGAGCCAAACATCAATAAACCGGCCCAGGCCGAGAGCGTCAGGCCGGTCATCTCGACCAGCTGCGGCAGCACAACCAGTAAGCCGTTCTGACCTATTCCCAGCAGCCCGGCGCAAAACGCCAGCGGCCAGCTTGATCGACCCGGCCCTGTCATAGCCGCCCGCTCTGTAGTAACTGACACATAAATGTAAAGACACCGTTAAAAACAGGGATATAGCGTTCATTTTATGTATACAAATATTGCAAAAGTGATTGCCTTTGTAAATGAAATAATTATCATAACGATAATCATTATCATTTAAGAAGTGAGATTATCTTATGGACGGCTTCTCTCAATCGGCTGGCGTTGACGTGGCGGCGCAGTGCTTTCTTAATGCGCTTTTCCGCGAAACGCGCGACTGGATATACGTAGCCGACGCCGCGCCGGGTCAGATGCAACATATCGACCTGCCCCTTTCGTCATCGCAGACGATCCGGTTGCCGCTGCGCTACTTCTCTCCTACCCAGCACCATCACTATCAGTTTCCTGCGCGGCTCATCAGCCCCGATTCGCCCGAGGGAGAAGCCATCAGCTTTGCCACCCTGGTCTCGCTGATTCTGGCCAAACCGGCTATTCGCGCGGAGCTCGATTGCGACGTCATCGAACGCTTCCGGCAGCGCGTGGGCGAAAGCCATGCCCATACCTGGCAGGCGATCAATTTGCGTCATCGCTGGTCAGAGCTTCGCAAAAAAGCGCTTTCGTTTGCTGAGGCCGAACAGGCGCTGCTGGTGGGCCACGCGTTTCACCCCGCGCCGAAGTCGCATGAGCCCTTCAACGAAGCAGAAGCGCGCCGCTATCTGCCTGACTTCGCCTCCGACTTCCCGCTGCACTGGCTCTCTGTCGATAGCGACGCGGTGGCGGGCGAAAGCCTCGGCCTGTCGTTGCGCGCCCGTCTGCTGCGCATTGCCGCGCAGAGCGCGCCCGCGCTGCTGAGCCACTTTACCGACCGGCGCTGGCTGATCCCGATGCATCCGTGGCAGGCCCGCCACCTGCTGTCGCAGGCGTGGTGCCAGCAGCTGGTCGCCAGCGGCGCGCTGACCGACTTAGGCGAGTGCGGCAGCGCCTGGCTGCCCACCAGCTCTTCGCGTTCGCTCTACTCGCCTGCCAGCAGCGATATGATCAAGTTCTCGCTCAGCGTGCGGCTGACCAATTCGGTGCGCACCCTGTCGGTGAAAGAGGTCAAGCGCGGCATGCGCCTCGCGCGCCTCGCCCAGACGCCGCGCTGGCAGTCGTTGCAGATGGACTATCCCACTATGCGCGTGATGCAGGAGGATGGCTGGGCCGGGCTGCGCGCCGCGGATGGCGCGATCCAGGAAGAGAGCCTGATGGCGTTTCGCGTCAACAGCCTTTTCGCTACCCCGGCCGCCCAGACCAACGTGCTGGTCAGTCTGACGCAGGCCGCGCCAGACGGCGGTGACAGCCTGCTGGCGGCGGCGGTCAGAAGGCTGAGCCTCCGGCTCGGGCTGACGCTGGCCCAGGCGGCGCAGTGCTGGCTAGACGCCTACTGCGATCGCGTACTGCTGCCGCTGTTCGGCACTGAGGCCAATTACGGCCTGGTGCTGCTGGCGCATCAGCAAAACATCCTGGTGGAGATGCAGCAGGATCTGCCGGTCGGCCTGCTCTACCGGGACTGCCAGGGCAGCGGCTTCACGGAGAACGCGGCTGACTGGCTGGCGCAGATTGACGAAGCGGATGCGGAAAACCGCTTTAGCCGCGAGCAGGTGCTGCGCTACTTCCCCTACTACCTGCTGGTCAACTCCACGCTGGCGGTTACCGCCGCGCTGGGCGCCGCAGGCTTTGAGACCGAAGCGCGCCTGATAGCGCAGGTGCGCGACAGGCTGGCTGCATTGCGCGCTCGCGTCAGCGATACCCGCAGCCTCGATTACGTGCTCGACAGCCGGCACTGGAACTGTAAAGGCAATTTCCACTGCTATCTCCACGACCATAACGAAAACACCATCGCCGATCCGGCGGTGATCTACTTCGATTTCCAGAATCCGTTCTACAGGGAGAAGCCGTGATGCCAAACGCGCATATCGTACATGGCGACAGCGGTTTCCGCTGCGCGCTGACCGGCCAGGCGTTGCCGCTCATGCTTGGGCTGGACAACAGCGCCTCGCTGCAGTTTGTGCCGGCGATACCGGACGGCTGGCTTGCCGAGGCGATCGATCAGCTGCTGGTGGCCGCGCCGCGCCTGAGCGGCGTACATCTGCCCTGGGCGCAGTGGCAGCATGAGCCGCAGGCGCAGGCGCTGTTCGCGGCGGTCAACGGCGACTATATTTCCCGCGAAACCTTCTGGCAGCTGCCGCTGTGGCACCGCGGCGAACGGCCGACGGCCAGCGGCAAGATGCAGTTCGATGATGAGCGTCAGCTCTTTTACCCCGTGCGTCCCGCCAGGCCGGAAGGCGAAATTTATCGGCGCTACGATCCACAGGTCAAGCGGACGCTCAGCTTTCGCGTCGCCGACGTGGCGGAGGACGCCGCGCGCTTTACGCGCTGGATGAACGCCCCCCGCGTCAACGCCTTCTGGGAAATGGCGGCGCCGCAGCCGGAGCTGGAGAGCTACCTGCGCAAGCAGCTCGACTCGGCGTACTGCTGCCCGGTCATTGGCTGTTTCGACGACCAGCCGTTCGGCTATTTCGAAATTTACTGGGCGGCGGAAGATCGCATCGGCCGTCACTACCGCTGGCAGCCTTACGATCGCGGGCTGCATATGCTGGTGGGTGAAGAGGCGTGGCGCGGCGCGCACTTTATTCGCAGCTGGCTGCGCGGGCTGACGCACTACCTGTTTCTCGACGAGCCGCGCACGCAGCGCATCGTCGCTGAACCGCGCTACGATAATCAGCGTCTGTTCCGCCATCTGCCGGTTGCTGGCTATCACACCCTCAAGGAGTTTGATTTCCCCCACAAACGCTCTCGCCTGGTGATGAGCGAGCGCCACCGCTTCTTTACGGAGGTGGGGTTATGATGTGGGCGCGCGTCAACCGCGAGATGATCGCCAAAATCCTCGCTGAGCTGGAGTATGAGCAGGCGCTGCGCGCTGTAGAGCGTTCAGCAGACCGCTGGGAAATCACCGTGGGCACAGCGCGCTGGGCGTTTGCCGCCCGCCGCGGCATCTGGGGCTGGCTGCACATCGACCCCGCCTCTCTCAGCGGCGGGCCGATGGAGGCGGACGCGCTGCTGCGCCAGCTGGCCGTGACGCTGGAGATGAGCGATGCCCAGACGGCTGAGCATCTGGAAGATCTCTACGCCACGCTGCGCGGCGATCTGCAGCTGCTGGAAGCGCGCCAGTCGCTGAGCGCCGACGATCTGATCGCGCTCGATGCGGATGAGCTACAGTGCCTGCTCAGCGGACATCCCAAGTTCATCTTCAATAAAGGGCGTCGCGGCTGGGGGCTGGATGCGCTGCGCGCCTATGCGCCGGAGTACCGCAATCGGTTTCAGCTGCACTGGGTGGCGGTGCGCCGGGATAAGCTGGTCTGGAGCCATGAGGAGACCTGCGACATCGCTACCCTGCTCGCCAGCGCCATGGATGACGCCGAGCTGACGCGCTTTCACCAGCGCTGGCAGTCGGCCGGGCTCGACGACCGCTGGCTGCCGCTGCCCGTTCATCCCTGGCAGTGGCAGCAAAAAATCGCAATTCACTTTCTGCCGCAGCTGGCGCGCGGCGAGATAGTCGAGCTGGGCGCCTTCGGCGACCGCTATCTGGCGCAGCAGTCGCTGCGCCCCCTGACCAATGTCAGCCGCGCGGCGCGGTTTGATATCAAACTGCCGCTGACCATCTATAACACCTCCTGCTATCGCGGCATTCCCGGCAGGTATATCGCTGCCGGGCCGCTCGCCTCCGGCTGGTTAGCGCGGCAGTTCGCGCAGGATGAGACGCTGCGCGCCACCGGCGCCCGGATTCTGGCGGAACCGGCCGCAGGTTACCTGTCTCATGAAAGCTACGCCGCGCTGCCGCAGGCGCCCTATCGCTACCAGGAGATGCTCGGCGTGATCTGGCGCGAAAGTCCCGGCTGCTCTCTGCAGCCAGGCGAGCAGGCGGTGCTGATGGCCGCGCTGATGGAAACCGATAACGCCGGGCGCCCGCTGATTGACGCCTGGATTAAGGCGTCGGGACTGGATGCGGCAAGCTGGCTGAGTCGGATGTTTGAGGTGGTGGTGATCCCCTTCTATCACCTGATGTGCCGCTACGGCGTGGCGCTTATCGCGCACGGTCAGAACGTCACCCTGGTGATGAAAGAGCATATTCCGCAGCGCATTCTGCTGAAGGATTTTCAGGGCGATATGCGCCTTGTGGATCGCGATTTCCCGGAGGCGGCGTCGCTGCCTGCCGCGGTGAAAGAGGTCACCGCGCGCCTGGGCGCCGACTACCTTATTCACGATCTGCAGACGGGCCACTTTGTTACCGTGCTGCGTTTTATCTCCCGCCTGACGCTGCAGTCGGGCATTGACGAAGGCCAGTTTTACCGCCTTCTCGCCAGCGTGCTGCAGCGCTATATGGCGCAACACCCGGCGATGGCCGATCGCTTTGCCCTGTTCGATCTTTTCCGGCCTCAGATCATTCGCGTCGTGCTTAATCCGGTCAAGCTGAGGTTCGCCGAGCATGACGGCGGCAGCCGCATGCTGCCTAACTACCTTACCGATCTCGATAACCCTCTCTATCTGGTGACCCAGGAGTCTGCAAAATGAAGCCTTATGATTTCATTGGCATAGGCATCGGCCCGTTTAATCTCAGCGTCGCCGCGCTGGCGGAAGGACTGGACGGTTTTAGCTCGCTGTTTCTTGAGCGCAAACCCGATTTCGCCTGGCATCCGGGCATGATGGTGCCGGACTGCGCGATGCAAACCAGTTTCCTTAAGGATCTGGTGAGCGCGGTAGAGCCAACTAACCGCTATAGCTTTGTGAACTACCTGGTGCAGCAGAAGAAATTCTACCGTTTTCTCACCACCGAGCAGCGCACCGTTTCCCGCGAGGAGTTTTCCGACTATCTGGCCTGGGTGGCGAAGCGTTTGAGCAATCTGGCATTTAACCAGCTGGTCACCCGCGTGAGCTTTGACGACGCGACGCGCCTCTTCACGGTCGACACCGCGCACGACGCTTTCCAGGCGCGCCATGTCTGTCTCGGCATCGGCAAGCAGGCCAGGCTGCCGACGTGCGTCACTGAACAGAGCGATCGCTGCTTTCACGCCAGCGAAATGATGCTGCGTCGGCCTGACCTGCACAACAAGCGCGTCACCATCGTCGGTGGTGGCCAGAGCGGCGCCGATCTGTTTCTCAATATCTTCCGCGGCGAGTGGGGCCAGCCCGCCGCCCTGAACTGGGTGTCGCGCAGGAACAACTACAACGCGCTGGATGAAGCCGCCTTCGCCAACGAGTACTTTACGCCGGAATATCTGGAAAGCTTCTCAACGCTGGACGAAAGCGCGCGCCAGCAGATGCTGAACGAGCAGAAGATGACCTCAGACGGCATCACCAGCGAGTCGCTTCTCGCCATCTATCGGGCGATGTACCACCGCTTTGAGGTGCTGCGCGAGCAGCCCTGGGCGCGTCTGATGCCGTCGCGCTCGATGATCGCGCTCGATCGGACACCGGACGCGCAGCAGCTGAGGCTGCGTCACCATCTCGATCGCGGCGAAGAGCAGCTGACGACCGACGTGGTGATTTTCGCTACCGGCTACCGCTCGGCGCAGCCCGCTTTTCTGGCGCCTGTCGCGCATCGCCTGCAGCTCGACCGCGACGAAAATTTCCAGATCAACACCGACTTCACCCTTAACTGGGACGGCCCGGAAAGCAACAGCCTGTTTGCCGTCAATGCCGGGATGCAGCGCCTGGGCATTGCAGAACCCCAGCTCAGCCTGATGGCCTGGCGCGCCGCCCGCATTCTTAACCGCGCGCACCCGGCGGAGCCGTTTGAGCTGAGTACCACCCCTGGCGTGATCCAGTGGCGCACGCAGCAGCCGGAAAATCACGATCGGGATCCTCAACACACCGTTAATTCCGTTCAGTTTTGAACACGTCACTGGAAAAAAATAAAAAATGAAACAGCCGTATCTGTGGGTTTTAAATCCTTGTTTACTTGCCATGCTCTCTTCCGGCGCCTGGGCCGAAGAGGTAAAGGGAGATCAGATGGTGGTCTCCGCCAGCCGCTCGCACCGCAGCGTGGCGGAGATGGCGCAAACCACCTGGATTATCGAGCGGCAAGAAATTGAGCAGCAGGTTCAGGGTGGCAAGGAGTTAAAAGAGGTGCTGGCGCAGCTTATTCCCGGCATGGACGTCAGCAGCCAGGGACGCACCAACTACGGTATGAACATGCGCGGTCGCTCGATGATGGTGATGGTGGACGGCGTTCGCCTTAACTCGTCACGCAGCGACAGCCGCCAGCTGGACGCGATCGATCCGTTTAACATCGAGCGTATCGAGGTGATTTCCGGCGCGACCTCGCTCTATGGCGGCGGCAGTACCGGCGGTTTAATCAATATCGTCACTAAAAAAGGCCAGCCGGGCACACAGGCGGAGCTGCAAACCGGCGTCAAAAGCGGATTTAACAGCCATAACGATCGCGATGAGAACGTGGCGGCGGCGGTGAGCGGCGGTGACGACAAGGCCTCGGGCCGTCTGTCGGTAGCTTATCAGCGCTACGGCGGCTGGTATGACGGCAAAGGCAACGAGGCGATTATCGACAATACCCAGACCGGGCTGCAGTACTCCGATCGTCTGGATGTGATGGGCACGGGCACGCTTAATATTGATGAGAACCAGCAGCTGCAGCTCACCACGCAGTACTTCAAGAGCGAATCGGACGGCAGGCACGGCCTCTACCTGGGCGAGGATTTCTCGGCGGTGACCGGCTCGGGCAGCGCCTATAACGCAGGCAACCTCGACTCTGACCGCCTGCCCGGCACCGAACGCCATCTGATCAACGTGCAGTATTCCAATACCGACTTTTTCGGCCAGGATCTGGTGGCGCAGGTCTACTATCGCGACGAGAGCCTGACCTTCTATCCTTTCCCTACCCTCACCCGCAACCGCGTCTCCAGCATCGGCGCCTCGCAGCAAAAGACCGATTTCTACGGCGGCAAGCTGACCCTTAACAGCCAGCCGATCGATGCCCTGACGCTGACTTACGGCGTTGACGCCGACCATGAGACTTTTGACGCTAACCAGCAGTTTTTCGACCTGAATACCGCGGCGCAAAGCGGCGGCATGACGCTGAGAAACGCCTATAACGTCGGGCGCTATCCGGGCTATAGCATCACTAACCTTGCGCCGTTCCTGCAGTCGAGCTATGACATCGACGCCATTACGCTGAGCGGCGGCGTACGCTATCAGTACACAAAAAACAAGGTAGACGATTTTGTCGGCTACGCGCAGCAGCAGGCGATCGCCACCGGCCAGGCCAGCTCGGCGGATGCGGTGCCGGGCGGATCGACAGACTACAATAACCTGCTTTTCAATGCCGGCATTCTGGGTCGTCTGACCGAGCGCCAGCAGGTCTGGTTTAACTTCTCCCAGGGTTTCGAGATCCCCGATCTGGCCAAATATTACGGTTCCGGCACCTATCGCCTGGCGAACGGCCATTACAACCTCACCAACAGCGTTAACGTCAATGATTCGAAGCTCGATGGGATCAAAGTCGATTCTTATGAGCTCGGCTGGCGCTATACCGGCGATAACCTGCGTACCCAGCTGGCGGCTTACTATTCGCTGTCGGATAAAACCATCAGCATCAATAAAACCGATATGACGATTAACCTGGATGACGATAAGCGCCGCATTTACGGCGTGGAAGGCCAGGTTGATTACTTCTTTGACGACAGCGAATGGAGCACCGGTTCTAACTTCAACGTCATTAAATCTGAAACGCGCGTCGAGGGTAAATGGGAGAAGCTGACGATAGACAGCGCCAGCCCGTCTAAGGTCAGCGCCTGGCTGAACTGGGCGCCGGGCGACTGGAACCTGCGCGTGCAGAGCACGCAAACCTTTGACGTTTCCGATGCGGACGGCAAGAAAATCAACGGCTATAACACCGTTGACCTGCTGGGAAGCTACGCGCTGCCGGTCGGCAAACTCAGCTTTAGCGTCGAAAACCTGCTGGATAAGGATTACACCACGGTGTGGGGCCAGCGCGCGCCGGGGCTCTATAGCCCGACCTATGGCGATGCGGCTCTATATACCTATAAGGGGCGCGGACGCACCTTTGGGCTGAACTACTCGGTGCTGTTCTGATTGAGGTCAGGCATCTGCTCAGGCGGATGCCTGAAAGCGCTGTGACGCGGCGCGTAAGCCTTAGCCAGTTAAGCAGGCTACCGGCTTACGCGTTTCATCTGGTGCTGCGAACAAAAAAGTGGCGAACGGGAAGAATTAAAGTAAACTTAAATTTAAATCCCTTTTTAAGGATGGTTCCCATGCCAGTGTATGACATCTCAATTGAACTCCGCGGGAAAATAGACGCGGCTGGAGAGTACAGGCGTCTTCGTAACGCGATGAACAGCAATGGATTCCGACACAGCATTTCTGACGACAGTGACAAAAGCTACTGGCTGCCCAGAGATGTCTTTACCTATCAAGGCGATATTTCAAAACAGGAGCTAATGGATGCCGTCTACAACCTGTTAACTGAGTTCGTGCCCGCGCCGGGGGTGATGGTGACCGAGTCAGTGGGCCGATGCTGGCGCGGCCTCAGAGAAATTGAGGATTTCTGAGCTTTGTCGGTACTGGATAACAGCCATTTTAAGATATCTTAACCTGAAGGGGTTCTTAGCCGTTTCAGACGAATCCCTGCGCCAGACCAGACACAAGCGTCTGATCCCCGGTATGGAAAAGCGCAGTGCATTCAGAGCGCGGACTGCGTTGCCGCAGGCAAAGCAAGATGATAGCAAGCTGCGACATTATTTTGCGCTTTGCAGAATAAATGGGGGAATAAGCCAGAAATATTAACCGCTGCCGGCTTGAGCGCCTGTACAGATAGTCGATTTATTTTCACATTAATTTAACAAAGTTGTGTAAATAAAGACCATGGCAAGATGGTGAGGGTTAATAGCTGATAGCCAAAAAACAGCAGTTTAGCTGAGACATTAAAAAAACAGAGCAGTTAAAAATGGCCGGGCCAAGGCTATCATTCTTAAAACATAGCCGACTTATTATTGCAGAAATAATATTACAGTCATGTTTTAGCATGGGCATATTATCGCCAGTGACACACAGAGGTGAAACCATTTCTATTTGTTCGCCAGGTTTCCAGGATAATTCTGGTTGAGTGTAAATTTGCGTCAGTTTTAATTTCACATTTACAATTTGCACTATTTTTCTTTATTAAGGGCACCTATGCACCCACGTATTACGCATCTTGACGGCATGCGCGGCTTAGCCATTCTAATGGTTATTGCTTATCATGCTTATGCACGATGGCCAGAACTCTTGCCTTACGTGGCGGACACGCAACACATTCCCCTGCTGGCATTTGGCTGGGTGGGCGTGCAGCTATTTTTTATGATCTCTGGCTTTGTCATATTTATGACGCTGGATAAATCGCGCAGCTATAACCATTTCCTGAAAAAACGCTGGCTGCGCCTGTTTCCGGCAATGCTGATTGCCAGTCTGCTGCTCTATATCGCTGGCGGTTTTTTTACCGAATCCTCAGTGATTACCACAGAGAGCAGGAATCTTATTCCCGGCCTGATATTTGTTAATCCAGAAACCCTGACGCAGTTTACCGGGGTTGAATTCAGCTCTATGGCGGGCTCATTCTGGTCATTATATGTCGAAGCGCTGTTTTATCTGATTATCGGCGCCGTTTATTTCACCTTTGGACGGAAATATTGCCTGCCAGCGCTGCTCGTGCCGATGTTATTACTTTCGGCATCATCGGTACTGAAATCACTGGGCCATCCCTTAATAATCGATGTGATTTCAAAATTCGGTTTTATCCATTACGCCTGGTTCATGGTAGGTTGTCTGGTGTATGAACGCTTACACGGACGCGATAAAGGTTATCACTATCTCCTGGTATTACTGGCGCTGCTGATTAACTTCAGTTACTACGTTAAGCATGACGGCGTTATTTCAGTGGTACCATTATTAATGGTGATGCTCTTTTTTATTGCCAGCTTTTATTCAAAACAGATGGAGCGCTGGCTTTCGGTGCGCTTTTTCACCGCCATCGGCTTTGTCAGTTACGCGCTCTATCTGATTCATGAAAACCTGATGATCGCCATGATGATTAAGCTGAACGGTTATATTAAGAGTGAGGCGGTGATGATAGCGCTGCCGGTGGTGGTGGTCGCCGCGCTCTATTATATCGCCTGGCTCATCAGCAAATATGCCGAGCCGGCGCTGCGGAATGCGTTGGGAAATGTCGTTGACAGACCTGTCAGGGCGTAACGTCATTCTTTTTGTGCGCTGGCTACGTATTGTATATCAGCATCTCAATAAAGCGACGCTGAACCGTTATAGACAACATGCAGCCAGCACTCAATCGACCCGTTCAGATCAGTAAGAATGTTAATGCGCAGGGGCAAATCAATCAGGCTAAGCTCCCTGTTTATCGGACATTTTTAGCTGTGACCTGCCGTTGTAGAATCGTCGATAGGATAAGTAGACCGCGATGATGGTTGAGAGGCTGGCGGTCCCTATAAGCATAAATGTCACCATAATCTGATATTTAATCGCCTTTAGCGGGTCTATTCCGGCGAAGATCAGCCCGGACATCATACCCGGCAAACTGACCAGCCCAACGGTTTTGGCCGCATCTACTGTCGGGATCATGGCTGCACGAATGCTGTCGGCAATAATGCGGCCCGACGACATTTTTACCGACGCGCCAAGGCTCAGCATCTCCATTATTTTCTGGCGGTTGTCGCTGAAGCGCTGGTTCAGATTGCTGTAACACAGCCCTACCGCGACCATGGCGTTCCCCGCGATCATCCCTGAGATGGGAATGACCTGCATCGGCACAAAGGCTATCGCACCACTTAATACCAGAATAGTAAGCGTGATAGCGGTGCCGCTAAAAATAGCGGCAAAGGATATCGCAAAAACGTTAGCGATATTTCTACCGCGTTTACGGGCATTGATCGCGGCATTAACGCAGATAAACAGCACCATCAACACCGTCAGCCAGCTATTATTGACATCAAAAATTGACTTCAGCACAAAGCCGACGATAACCAGTTGAATAATCGCCCGGCAAACACTCCAGAGAATATCTTTGCCCATGCCGAGCTTTTCTTTCTGGCTGATAAGCAGCGCTATCATGACCAGAGAGAGCGACAGTATTAGCGAGGTATCACTGATATTATGCTGATTCACGCCTGTTCTCCTTTTTTGGCGGCTCAAGGCGAAGCACATGCTCAGCCTGCTGAATATCATTTACATCATGACTGATCCGCACCACGGCTACCTTCTCTTCGGCTGAGATCCGGTTAATCAATGAAAGCACCGCCAACCTGTTCTCTTCATCGAGGGCGCTAGTGACTTCATCCAGTAACAGTAACTCAGGCATAAACTGCAGATTACGCAGCAGTCCGATACGCTGCTTTTCTCCGCCTGAAAGTTGTTCTACAGATTTATTCAGCATATCCGCAGAGAGATTGACGCTTTCCAGCCCAGCAACCATTTTATCCCGCTGGGGTTTTTGCCGGCGAATCTGCCATGGCAACGCAAGGTTTTCATATACCGTCTGGCCAAACAGCTGCGGTGTCTGAAAACAGTACGAAACCTGCTGACGATAGCTCTCTGGACTGAGCGTCGTGATATCACTGTTTTTAAAACGGATATGTCCGGTCGTTGGGGTGACAAGCGAAGCAAGAATTTTCAAAAGTGTGCTTTTTCCGCTTCCAGAGGGGCCGGTCAGTAACAGGGAGTCGCCCTGATGTAAATGCAAAGATACGGGTTGCAGTAGCTGACGTTCACCAACGGAAAAAGCCACGTTTTGCACATCAAGCAGGGGCAAAACATTCTTCATAGTTACCATTCAAGTTTTAATAAAACGGGAAAGAGGTGTGTTGTGGCTGCAGCACACCCATTGAGTCTGCTTTTCGCTTTTGCATGTGTCTGCTCTGTGCCACCAGCGATAATAGCTTACCTCAGGCGAAGCTTTGCATAACAGTCACGCTAACAATCAACGTCCTGGTGCAATAAGTTGCAGACAGATTTGCGTTTTCCGCTGGTGACTGGTCAGCGATACCAGGCGCAGTGGGAAGATATCGATTCTGATAAGAAAGTTACGGCTTCAGCATTAGGTTGCAACGTCACGTGCGAGGGAGAAGCAGATAAAATTTCACCTCAGTTTAGCGGCAAATATCTGTTAGTTAAGTGTCATGAAACTAACGAAGGTCAAGCGGGAAGCCATAACAAACTCGCCTGGCTGCAAGACCTTAATATTTTCGTTCCGGTCGCTATGCAGGTAGGTGATAAACCTGAAAGTCCCGTGACGCTAAAAGATGTTAGCGTGACGCATTGATATACAAGCAGGCTCACTGCTTTAACCGGTGAGTCTGTTGCTAATTAGCCGACTAAAGCCGCCTCTCGACTTCTCTTTTATACGGCAAACTGGCATCACGCGCCCCTGTTTAGTCTGATTTTTACAGGTTATAAGCCTGGCCGCTGTACGAGCGGACCGGTTAAACGCAGGCGTTGCGCCTTCTGCCGACAATCGCCCTTCGCAGCCGCTGAAAATTCAGTATCATGACCCATCCGCCGCCTACTGAAATGAGTGCCCAGCTGTTATGACCGATCACAACGCGCTATTTTCGCGGCTTACCGCCACGCTGGCGCAAGAGAGCCGCACGCCGCTGTACAAACGCTTCGCCAGCACGATCAAAGAGGCGGTGCGCGACGGCACCCTGGTACATGAAGAGATCCTGCCGGGCGAACGGGAGTTCAGCCAGTCGCTAAACATTTCGCGCATCACCGTGCGTAAGGCGATGGATGAGCTGGAAAAAGAGGGCGTGGTGCATCGTTCACGCGGCTATGGCACGCAGATTTGCAGCCAGTTTGAATACTCCTTAAAAGAGCCTAAGGGCCTGTCGCAGCAGGCGGTATTGCGAGGCAAAAAGCCCGACACCGTCTGGATTAACAAAAGTAAGATCGCTTGCAGCGCGGATATCGCAGAAAAACTGGGCGTGAAGAGCGGCAGCGAAGTTTATCTGCTCAAGCGCATTCGCTACGTTGACCAGCAGGCGGTTTCCGTTGAGGAGTCGTGGGTGCCGGCGCGCTATATCGCCGACCCCGACAAAATTGGCATTTCGCTGTATGACTACTTTTACCAGCAGCAGATTTTGCCGGTAAAGTCGCAGAGCAGAGTGAGCGCACGCATGCCGGACGAGGCGCTGCAACAGCAAATTGCCCTGCCTGCCAGCGTGCCTGTGCTGGTCATTAAGCAGCTGACGCTCGACGCGCAGGGCAACCCGCTGGAGTACAGCATCAGCTATTGCCGCAGCGATATGTACGTGTTTATCGCGGAGTAAGGCGCTGCTGCCAGTAGGCGCGCAGCGCCGTGCGATCCGGCGCGCAGTCGCCGCCGCGCCGAGAGACCACGTATGAGGCGACCGCATTGCCCAGCGCCACGCTCTCCGCCAGCGACCAGCCGGACGCGAGCCCCGCTAACAGCCCGCCGGCGTGGCTGTCGCCTGCGCCGATAGTATCGACGACCTGGGTCGCCAGCGCGGGGATCCAGCCCGTACCGGCGTCGTCGATAAAGCCCGCCCCTTCGCTATCCAGCCGTACCACCATCGCGCCGCTAAATTGCTGCCGCCAGTGCGCCATCAGCTGCTGCGCGTCGAAAGGCGCCGAGAGAGACAAACGCTCGCGCCATAACAGCTCAGCCTCCTGGCGGTTGACGGTGATCAGCGGCCGCAGCGCCATAATGCGGTCAAAATGCGCCTCGCCGATATCCGCCAGCCGCGGGCCAAAATCGATCAGCAGCTGGAAGGGCTGCGCCTGCCGCTCCAGCCAGTCGATCAGCACCTCACCGCTTTTGCTGGTGAGCTGATAGCCGGAAAGATAAATCCAGCGATGCTCAGGCTGCGGCAGCGTGCACAGCAGCGCCGTTTCCCACAGGTTCTCAACGCCGCTCACCGATAAAAAGGTGCGTTCGCCGTCCGGCTCCACCAGCGCCAGGCACCAGCCGTTATCGCCTTTGGCGCTTTCCAGCACGCTGTGAATGCCGTAGTCAGCGAGTTTCTGCCGCACGATACTGGCCCAGATGCCGTTGCCAAGCGGCAGCGCGTTGATTGCCGGGATGCCGAGGCGATGCAGCGCAATCGCCACGTTGAGGGCGCAGCCGCCAACGTTGACGCCTTGCTGATGCAGTTCGATATCGCTGCCGCGATGCGGCAGCGTGTAGGCATCGGCAATCACATCTACCACCGCCGCGCCGATAACGCACACCGGCAGCCGCCCCTCCAGCCGCGCCAGATCGTCAGGCGTCAGCACAGGCGGCCTCGCGCTGCTGGCGGAAGCGCAGGAAAGCGCGGCTGTAGTGGGTGAAATCCAGCGCGTTGGCGGCGTCCAGCTCGGCCTTCAGCGTCTCGTCAATCGCGTCGATGCCGTGCAGCGCGCCGCAAATCGCCACCGCCATCGCGCCGATGGTGTCGGTGTCGCCGCCCAGGTTGGCGCACAGGATCGCGCAGCGGTTCGGGTTGGTCTGCGCCAGCTCGACCATGGCGATGGCCGCCGGTACGGATTCAATGGTGCTGGTGCCAGTGCCCACCACATCGTAGATCTGCTGCATAGCGGATTCTACGCCTCGGCTCTGTGATACAACCTGCAGCGCCAGCTCGATACGCGCCGCGATCGACGCGCTAAAGGTGGTGATGCGTTTCTCCTGCGCCGCGCGGGCGATGGCCGGCAGTTCGTCACGAATCGTCGCCCAGTCGCCGCCGTCGATGGCGCGCGAAACCGCCCAGGCGATGGCCGTGGCGCCGGCGATCGCCACATCCGACTTATGCGTCGGGCTCGACGCCAGCGCGACGGCGTCGATAAAGGCGCTGAGATGGCGCGCGGGCAGCAGGCAGCCCAGCGGCGAGACGCGCATGGCGGCGCCGTTGGTCATGCCGTTGTTCTCCAGCTGCGCGACCGGCGTGCCGTTTTTCAGCGCATTCAGCGCGATTTTGGATGTCGGCCCCAGGACGTTTTTGTTGAAGGCGTCGAAGCCCTCTGCCCAGCGCAGGATATTGGCGCCAATGGTTTCGGCATTAATTTTGCCGTCATGGCTGATAATCGCATCCGCCAGCGCCAGCGCCATCGAGGTATCGTCAGTGAACGCCGCGCGGCCGAAATAACAGGCGGCGCTGTTCTCAGCGGGCCCCGGCAAAAAGCGATCGATCCAGCCAAAGTGCTGCTTAACGCGGCTGCGCGGCCACAGCTCCGACGGCATGCCCATCGCATCGCCCAGCGCCTGGCCGTAAAACGCGCCTAAAATCCTTTTTTCCTGGTCTGTTGTTGTCATGTTTACATCTCTTATTTATGGCTGTCAGCGGTGGCTGAATGGTCGAAAGTGGTTAGTTCGTCGCTGCGCTTTTTGCCGTCGCGGAACAGTACGATAAAGGCGACGGTGATAATGACGATCATGATGCTGCCGAACAGCCACATGCCTGCCCAGTTAAATGTCTGGCCGTTGCGCGGCTGGTCATAGGCGAACATCTCCTGCATCAGATAACCGCCGAGGCGATAGCCCAGCAGGCTGCCGACTCCCTGGCACGCCAGCGTAATCAGCCCCTGCGCCGCGTTACGCATCGCTACCGGCGCTTTTTTATCGACATAGATATAGGCGGTGATGAAGTAGAAGTCATAGCTGACGCCGTGCAGCAAAATGCCCATAAACAGCAGCCCGAATGTCAGGAGGTTCTGATCGCTGCCGAAGATGAAGAACAGGTAGCGCAGCGCCGCTGTCGTCAGGCCGAGCAGGAGAACCTTGCCGATGCCGAAACGTTTAATAAAAAAGGGCAGCGCCAGCAGAAAGAAAATCTCCGACACCTGGCCAAGCGTCATCCATCCCGTGGCGTGCGGCAGACCGACTTCGGTCAGGTAGCCTTCGGCAAAGATGTAGTAAAACGCCAGCGGCATACTGAACAGAAAGGAGCAGACAAAAAACACCAGAAAGCTGCGATCTTTCAGCAGGTGCAGCGCATCCAGCCCCAGTGCGACGCGCAGGCTAAATTTCGCCGTGCTTTTCGGTTCGGTGGCGGGCAGCGTCAGCGCGAACAGGCCGAGCATCAGCGAGCTGGCGGCGGTGATCAGCAGCGGAACATTGCTGGCGGAGATGTCGCCAAAGCCGAACAGCGGCGGCAGAAAACCGCAGGCGATGCCGGAGGCGATCCAGCCGATGGTGCCCATCACGCGGATGCGCGGATAGTCGCGCTCGACATCCCCCACGTGGGAGAAAGCGATGCTGTTGGTCAGGGCGATAGTCGGCATGTAGGTGAGCGCATAGAGCAGTAGCAGCGGAAAGAAGCCGCTGAAGTGGGTTTGCTGCGCGGCGAAAAACATCAGTAGTGCGCCGACAATGGTCAGCAGCGACAGCACCTTTTGCGCCTGGAAAAAGCGATCCGCCAGCGATCCCACCAGGATCGGCGACAGAATGGCGGCGATAGAGGTACAGGCGTAGCACCAGGCGATCTCAACGGGTGAAAAGCCGTTTTTGCTGAGAAAGGCCCACAGCGGCACGAACCATGCGCCCCATATGAACCACTCAAGAAACATCATAAAAGCCAGTTTTGGTATTGTTGTTTTCATTAGAAAGGACTCCCCGGTGTTGGTAGAAGCAACCTAACACCAATGACAATACCTTTATAATACCTTTAGCGGAAAGCTTGAGCTACCCCACAACAATTTTGCGGGGCAAGCGACCGCCCTTTCCGGCAGAAAAACGGAAAAGGCGTCCCGATTCAGCATTCGCAGGAGAAGCCGCCAACGGGAGCGGTGCCGTTTTCCTGCTGCAGCGCAAGCCCTTCGTCAACCCAACCGGTCATGCCGCCAATCATCTCTTTAACGAAGAATCCCAGGCTCGCCAGGCGAACGGCGGCGCGATGGACGCCGTTGCAGTGCGGGCCGGCGCAGTAAACGACAAACAGCGTGTCGCGCGCATATTCAGCCATGCGCGCTTCAGTGATGGCGCGCGTCGGGATATTGATCGCGCCCGGCACGTGCGCCTTTATAAAGGCTTCATTGCTTCTGACATCCACCAGCACATAGTCGATATCGCCGGTTTTCTGGCTGTGATGCACATCAGCGCAGTCGGTTTCAAAGGCCAGGCGACGGCTGAAATGCTGTAAAGATTCCGCAGGGGTGGCTGGTGCAACTTCGCTGATTAAACTGGTCATCGTTTATCTCTCCTGTCTAAAGGGATGTTGATTGTATGAAGCGTCATCAGACTGATAAAGTGGCGGTTCTGACAATAACCGGTAGTTTTCCGCCAATGATGAATGAATCAGGTTTAGTGGCCATTCTGGCCTATAACGGACTCTGTACCTTTGAGTTTGGCATTGCGGTGGAGATATTTGGCCTGCCTCGGCCTGAATTCGATTTCCCCTGGTACCGTCACCGCATCGTCTCGGTCGACGCCTCGCCGATGCAGGTGGCAGAAGGGATTCAGATCGTATCGGGTTTTGGCATTGCGTCGCTCAGCGAGGCGCAGACCATTATTATCCCCGGCTGGCGTAACCGCGATGAAAAGCCGCCCCAGGCGTTACTCGACGCCTTATGCGATGCCTGTCAGCGTGGGGCGCGCCTGCTGTCTATCTGTTCGGGCGTCTTTGTTATCGCTGCCGCTGGCTTGTTGAACGGCAAGCGCGCGACCACCCACTGGCGCTACACCGACGAACTGGCCGCGCGCTATCCTGAGGTGACGGTCGATCCCAACGTGCTGTATGTCGACAGCGGGCAAATCATCACCTCGGCGGGCAGCGCGGCGGGCATCGATGCCTGTCTGCATCTGATCGGCCGGGATTACGGCACCCATATCGCCAATATCGTCGCAAGACGCCTGGTGATGGCGCCGCAGCGCTCCGGCGGGCAAATCCAGTTTATCCCCTCTCCTGTAGCGCAAAAGCCGCGCGATGAGATTGCGCCGCTGCTGGACTGGGTGCTCCAGCATTTGCACTGCCCCTTGTCGGTCAGCCAGATGGCGCAGCAGGCGCTGATGTCGGAGCGGACCTTCCTGCGACGCTTCAGAGAAGCGTCAGGCACGACGCCCAAAGCCTGGCTGCTGCAGGCGAGAATGAATCTGGCGCGCGAGCTGCTGGAAAATAACCAGCTTGCTAATGAGCAAATCATGACGCGCTGTGGATTTGCATCGATGGAGAGTTTCCGCGCCGCCTTCCGTAAATCGGTGGGGATTTCCCTCTCATCTTATCGCAAAACGTTTGGCGGAAGGCGTAGTGGAAGAGCGAGCGCTGTGGAAGCGTGCTAACGCGCCACGTTCAGAATGGGCATGAAAAACGCTAAAGGATACCTCCTGGCCAGCCGATAGCGATCTACACGACGTTTATCCGTTCTGACACGATCGGTAACCGTAAGAACGGAATCACTACAAGGATGAATAATGACCGACGCCCCTTTTAAATGGACATGTATAAAGTGCGATAACGAAATCTCTCAGTATCAGGAATATTGCGCTGAGTGTGAGGAGAAACGTTAGCTTCTTCGCGCTGCTCTATATTATCTTCACGGTTTCTCTCTTCGTACGTAAAAAGCGATCGTTACCCCTGGCCTATACGCTCTTGCTCGCCGTCGGCGTGGCGATCATGCTGCTTGATCTGGCCTGCACGCAATATCTTTTCCCGGAGGTTTCGCTGGGTTATGAGCAAATCATGCCGATTGTCAGGCATATCCTTCACGCCTGTATCTGGATACCTTACTTTCACTATTCGGTGCGCGTTAAAAAGACCTTTATTCGCTAGCCAGAAGCGCGCCTGCAGACTGGGAGTCTCAACGCCGGTCTGCAACACTATTGCGTTTTAGCCTGCTCGCACTGTATGTTCACTCGAAGCTGAAAACGTATTAGGGGCGTTTGTGTCTCTTAAAATCAACAAAGCGCCAGGTGATACGATGAAACGAGAGACGCTATTCAAATATGCCCTTGAGCACTACCAGGCGGAACCGGAATATTTATGGGGCAATCTGCCTGGCTATGCTGTGCTCCGGCATCACGACGGGAAAAAGTGGTTCGGTATCGTGATGAACGTGCCCGCCAGCAAGCTTGGGCTTGAAGGCGAGGAGGAAATTGACGTGCTGGCGGTCAAAATCCGGCCGGAACATATCGGTTCCCTGAGGCAAAAAAAGGGCATCCTGCCCGCTTACCATATGAATAAAGAGCACTGGATAAGCGTTGTCCTCTCTGGCCCGCTCTCCTCTCAGGAGATTTACGATCTGCTGTCCGAAAGTCACGGGCTGACCGCTGGCGGTCGTAAGCGTTGAGCATTCCCGGCTGACCGCAACCCGCTGCATCTTCAGGCGACACGCCCTGAGACAGAAAAATTCTCCCCCAATATCAATAAGCTGGAACGCAAACACCCTCCGGCTCCGGACGCTTTTCGATTTTTAACAAGGTAAACCAGGCAGGCGACTCACTTTTTCATAAACTAAGGGAGTTAATTACGTCATCAGCAGATAGCCGTGATGACAACGGTTACTGACATTTACCACTTCGCTGACAGCCTTGCTGTCAGCCGAACATAAGGGAAAATAATGGCTTTACTATCTGGTGAGTTCTCTGACATGCCAACATGGGTGCCTGCTGTATTGCTCGTCATCTTCTCGTTAACCGCAGGTTTTCTCTCCCGTTTTTTACTGCTGAGATTCATTCGTTACTGGCAGGGTCGCGACAGAAAGCTATTCAAATCCCTTGAAAAACATCTACGCGGTTCCATGTTTCTCTTCATCCCGCTGATCATGATTAATGTCGGCGTGAATTATATCGAGATTCACCCGGAATCCTTTTCGTTTGTCACCACCACGCTCAATATATTTATTATATTATCATTGTGCTCGGTTTTAATTCGCCTGATTAACGTCGCGCAGGATATGCTTTTTATCCGCTATGATATTAATCTTTCGAATAATCTGCGCGCCCGTAAAATCCGCACGCAGATTATTTATGTCAAAAAAGTGGCGATTGTGCTGCTTGTTTCCGTCTGTCTTTCTCTTATCCTGCTCAGCTTTCCCGGCGTGCGCAAATTCGGCACCACCATCCTCGCCGGGGCCGGTGTGGCGGGCATCATCATCGGCTTTGCCCTGCAGAAGTCGCTCGTCAACCTCTTCGCCGGCATTCAAATTGCCTTCACCCAGCCGATTAAAATCGATGACGCGGTGGTGGTTGAAAAAGAGTGGGGATGGATTGAAGAGATTAACCTGACCTATGTGGTCGTTCGTCTCTGGGATCTGCGAAGACTGGTGCTGCCCATTACCTACTTCACCGAAAATCCCTTTCAGAACTGGACGCGGACAAATGCGCAGATTTTAGGTTCCGTCTTCCTGTACCTGGATTACTCTATGCCGCTGGAGCCGCTGCGTAGGCAATTTGAAAAGATCCTGAGCGAAACCCGGCTCTGGGATCGAGAGACGCAGGTGCTTCAGGTCACCGATGCCGATGACAAAACCATGACCATCCGACTCCTGATGACGGCGCAAAACTCCCCCACGGCCTGGGATCTTCGCTGCCATGTGCGGGAGAAGATGATTGAATTTGTCCAGCAAAACTATCCGCACAGCCTCCCTCGCATGCGGGCGACGCTGACGGATCCCGCGCTGGACAACCCGGCAGGCGACAAAGAGGGCGCTGAAAACAGGGGGGTGAAGGTCTAGCGCGAAGCGGCCGCCCAGCGCGGCCGCCTGCATATCACCGCTTACCGCGCTTAAGACACCGCGAGACGGCGGGCTGCGACAGGCCCGCCTTGTCCTGAATGAGGTTGGCACAGACGCCATACTGCTCACAGAAACAGAGCTGAGCGTAATCAGCAAAGGCTTCGTCAGGGCTTTCCAGCCATTTAAACACCGTAATCCGCCCAGAACTGGCCAGTAATTTACTGATGCGGTCTGCCCTCCACGTGCGACCTCCACTCAGCGCGACATTGCGCACTGGCTGGCGCTCACGCCGTCATCCCGCCATCAATCACCAGCTCTGCGCCGCTGACGTAAAGGCTTTCGTCCGAGGCCAGGTATAAGGCAGCAGCCGCCACTTCATCGGCATTTCCCAGACGCCCGGCCGGTATCCGGGCGCTCAGCGTCAGCCGCACATCGTCGCTGGCCTGGTCGAACATCGGCGTGTCGGTCGGTCCGGGACTTAGCGTATTGACCCTGATGCCGCGCGGCGCCAGCTCCGTGCTCCAGGTGCGGGCATAGGAGCGTACCGCGGCCTTGCTGGCGGAATAGGCGCCGTAGCCTGGATTGGCGATGCTGCCGGCAATGGAACCGACCAGCACGATAGCGCCGCCCTCGCCCATGTGCTGGACCGCATGCTGTACCGCAAACACCATGGCACGCACGTTCAGGTTGAAGGCGCGATCGAAATGCTCCCCGGTGGTATCGACCAGGCTCGCAGGCTCGGAGACGCCTGATGAATTGACAAAAATGTCGAGACGTCCTGCTCTGGCGTGGAGGGTCTCGAACAGTCGAGCCAGGTCGCTGGCGCAAGTGAGGTCGCCGACTATCGCCTCGACGCTGCCGCCGATAAGCCTGACCGCCTCAGCCAGCTGCGCTTCGCGTCGGCCGGTAATAAAAACGTGGGCGCCTTCTTGCACAAAGCGGCGCGCGACCGCAAAGCCGATACCGCTGCCGCCGCCGGTCACCAGGGCGGTCTTTCCTCTGAGTTTCAACATGGCTGCTCCAGAAATAGAGTGGAAGCCAGATAATATATTTCGTATATTTAGTGTCAATTACGCACTTAATCTATACCAGATATACAGAGGGAAACTTGATGGCGACCGATATCCCGGCCCTGCTGGCAGAGATCAACAGCACGCGCCCTGTCCTGGAACAGGTGGCGAACAAGTGGTCGGTATTGATCCTGACTGTGCTGTGCAGCGAACCGGCGCGCTTCAACGCCATCAGGCGCAGGCTTGATCCGATCACGCACAAGGCCCTGACAGAGGCGCTGCGCCGACTGGAGCGCAACGGTCTGGTCAGCCGCCGCGTGATCGCCTCCTCCCCCGTGGCGGTGGAGTATGCCATCACGCCGCTGGGCCGCACCTTGCAGGCGCCTTTCGTGGCGCTGGTGGGCTGGGCCAGGGAATATGGCGCGGCGATTGAGCAGGCGCAGGCGGTTTATGACGCGCAGCGTGCCGATGAAGCGGAGTGAAAAGAGGTGACCTGAACGATCGGCCTGCAGCGGCAAGTCGATCGTTGTTTTACGTCGTTACTGGCCCTTCTCCACATATTTCTGCATATTTTCGCGGGTGACCAGCTCAAACGGAATCCACAGGTGAGAATCGACTTTCTCGCCTTTGATCAGTTTTTGCGCCACGTCCACAGACGCTTTACCCTGACCAACAGCATCCTGGAAAACGGTCACCTGCATTTTGTCTTGCGCAAGGGCTTTCAACCCGTCTGGCGTAGCGTCAATGCCCCCTACCAGAACCTTTTTCTTGCTTTTAGAGAGCGCTATCGCTGCGCCAATCGCCATCTCATCATTATTGGCCGCGACGATGTCGATATCTTCACCATTGCCGAGCCAGTTCAGCATCAGATCCATGCCTTCGTTACGCGCATAGTTGGCAGGTTGCTTCTGTACCACTTTCATTCCCGGGTATTTCGCGACAACCTGCTCTACATCTTTGGTACGCTGCAGCGCGCCGGCGTCGGTCAGGTTACCGATCATGATCGCCACGTTGCCTTTGTAGTTAGCCATTTTCGCCAGCGCCTCCATCTGCAAGGTGCCCGATTCCCGCTCGTCAGACCCGACGAACACCACGCCCTGCGGCAGCGTTTTATCGCCCGGCGTCCGGTTTACATACACCAGCGGGATCTTCGCCTGCTGCGCCAGTCGGGTCAGCTGTGGCGTGCTGGCTGAATCAACAGGATCGACAATGATGGCATCCACGCCGGAACTGATAAAACTTTGCACCTGATCGGTCTGGCGACCTACATCGCCGCGCGCATCCTCAAACTGCACGTCGAGCCCGCGTATTTTGGCCTCTTTATCAATCGACTGGCGAATAATGGTTAAAAAATTCTGATCGAAGTAAGCCATCGACACGGCAATTTTCTCTGCCGATACCGTGGCGGAAACAGACAGCAGACCCAGTAACAATAATGGCTTAAGCATTTTCATCGCGGACTCCAGAGTAAGCTTTTTAACGAAACGATTTTTTCATTGAGATACAAAACGGACTAATAAAATCGTTTTCAGCCTACGAGGCGCCTGCGATGCTGACAATCAATATCGGTGGATTTTGCTGATAAGCGCACACATTACTCGCTGCCGCGTAACGATTCTCACACAAGCCGTGCTGCCTGATGGCTGACAGCTCAGCCTCTCACTTTTTTGTTATTCGGCCATAGCGCGGATAAACGCGCTATAACCTTTTTGCCTATTGTTTCGTCACGGATTCGATGATCCTCAGCGCCGCTTCGAACTGGGCGTCTGGAATAGTCAGGGGATAAAGGAAGCGGATCACGTTGCCATATTGCCCGCAGGTCATCAGCAGGAGCCCCTGCTCAAGCGCCAGCTTCTGCACTTTTTGCGCCGCGGCGGCGGAGGGCTCGCCGGTCCGCGCGTCGCAGAATTCTGCCGCGACCATCGATCCCAGACCGCGCACTTCCGCCAGCTCGGCGCACCACGCCTGACAATCCCTCAGTACCACGCGCAGGCGCTCGCCCAGCGCATCGGCGCGCTGACAGAGCTCTTCATCCTCAATGATATCCAGCACGGCGTGTGCGGCGGCCACCGCCATGGGATTGCCCGCGTAGGTGCCGCCCAGACCGCCCGGCGCCGGTGCGTCCATAATCTCCGCTTTGCCCACGACGCCGGAGAGCGGCATCCCGCCCGCCAGGCTTTTCGCCATGGTCATCAGATCGGGCTGGTGCTGATAGTGATCCATGGCAAACAGCTTGCCGGTGCGGGCGAAGCCGCTCTGCACCTCGTCCGCGATCATAACGATGCCATGCTTGTCGCAGATCGTACGGATCGCGGCAATCAGCTCTGGCGGCGCTACATTAAACCCGCCTTCGCCCTGCACCGGTTCAAAGATAATCGCCGCGACCTGCGTCGGCTCGATATCGCACTTAAACAGGCGCTCGATAGCGTTGACCGCATCAGCGGTTGTCACCTTATGCCGTTCGGCAGGATAAGGCACATGGAAAACCGACCCTGGGAAAGGCCCGAAACCGATTTTATACGGCGCCACTTTGCCCGTTAGCGCCATCGTCATATAGGTGCGCCCGTGGAAGCCGCCGCCGAAGGCGATAACGCCTGGCCGTCTGGTATGGGCGCGCGCAATTTTGATCGCGTTCTCCACCGCTTCGGCGCCGGTGGAGAAAAAAGCGGTTTTCCGTTCGCCCTGGATCGGCGCGGCGGCATTGATTTTCTCCGCCAGCGAAATGTAGCTCTCATAAGGCACGATCTGCCAGGCGGTATGGGTAAAGGCCTTGAGCTGTTGCTCCATTGCCTGCACCACACGAGGATGACGATGGCCGGTGTTGAGCACGGCGATGCCTGCAGCAAAATCGATATAGCGATTGCCCTCAACATCCGTCAGCGTGCTGTTGTCGGCCGAGTGGGCATAGAAATCACACATCACGCCCACGCCGCGCGGCGTGGCATTCAGGCGACGCTGCTGAAGATGGTTATTACGCATAGTAAGCTCCTTCCCTTCACAATTTATTTGAACTGTTGGAGACAATCTGTCAGCGTTTGGTACCTTATTCGAGAGCCAAATCATTTTATTTGCAGGATCCAAATGCGTTCACTCGGTGGGGATGTGATCAGACAGGCATTTTTTAACGGCACGGAAGGAAAGCTGCATAAGCGATTGTATAGCGCTATTTGCAACGCCATTCTTTCAGGCAATCTGACGCCCTCTTCGCGCATGCCGCCGACGCGCGATCTGGCCAGTGAGCTTGAGCTGTCGCGCAATACGGTACTGCGGGTCTATGAGCAGTTGCAGGCGGAGGGCTATATCTCCTCGCGTACGGGCAGCGGAACGATCGTCACGCACAGCGTGCTCGATAATCTCGGGGGGCGACCGACCGTGCGTCAGGATGAGGTGCCCGCAGAGGACGCTTCCCAACTCTCTGAGCGCGGCCTGCTGTTGCTGTCGCACGCCAGCGCCAGCCCCAGACAGTGGGGGGCCTTTTTACCCGGCGTGCCCGACGTCGCGAACTTCCCCCACCGCGTGCTGAAAAAATTCTACGATCGTCAGGCTCGTCAACTGTCGCCTGCGCTTTTAACCTATGACACCACGGGCGGTGCCGAGGTGCTTAAAGCCGCGCTGACCGATCACCTGCGCACGGCGCGCGGGGTGCAGTGCACGCCGGATCAGATCCTGATTACCGAAGGCATTCATCAGGCGCTCGATCTGGTGACGCGCTCGCTCTGCAATCCCGGAGAGCGGGCCTGGACAGAGGAGCCCGGCTACTGGGGCATTAAACATATCCTCCGTATGAACGGCGTCGAGATCGTCACCATGCCGGTAGACGAGCAGGGGCTGATCCCCGACGGCGAAGGGGCCGTTCCGCCCAGGCTGATTTTTGTTACGCCCTCTCACCAGTATCCTCTGGGATCGGTGATGAGCCTGAGCCGCAGGCAGCAGCTGCTG
This sequence comes from Enterobacter sp. BRE11, assembly GCF_031844285.1. Lineage (NCBI taxonomy): Bacteria > Pseudomonadati > Pseudomonadota > Gammaproteobacteria > Enterobacterales > Enterobacteriaceae > Enterobacter > Enterobacter sp. BRE11. Next base: position 14,778 of record NZ_JAUZUX010000009.1, on the reverse strand, counting down.
GCGCAGGCGCGCAAAACCCATAGCTGGATCGTAGAGGATGACTATGACAGCGAGTTTCGCTTTGCCGGCCAGCCTATTCCTGCATTACAGGGGCTAGAGGCCAACAGCCCGGTGATTTACGTCGGCACCTTCAGCAAAACCCTCTACCCCGCGCTCCGGCTCGGCTATATGGTTCTGCCTGAGCAGTTGAAAACGCCGCTGAAAAGAGTGCATAGCGAGCTCTATCGCGGCGGGCATCAGCTGACCCAGGCAGCGCTGGCTGATTTTATCCGGGAAGGCTATTACGCGGCGCATATACGGAAAATGCGTCAGCTCTATAGCCGACGCCGGCAGGTGCTGGTCAGTTTGATTAACGACAAATTAGGCGGCAGTTTTTTAGGCCAGTACAACAGCAATGCCGGGCTGCATCTGATTTTGCAGCTGCCAGCGGGGGTTGACGACCTTACGCTGGCGCAGCGCGCTAATCGTCAGGGCATCCTGGTGCGCGCCCTGTCGAGCTATTATGTCGGCGAAAAGCGTCAGGCCGGTTTATTGCTGGGCTTTGCCAGCATGGCGGAGAGCGAAATCGTTACCCAGTTCCACCGGCTGGCCGCCCTGATCAAAGAAGCGCAACACCCTTAGCTCCCGCCAGGCGTTGATTTACCGCTCGCGCAGCACGCTGGCCACGACTCATTCAGTCAGCGCGGCTCGTTTCCTCAGCAGCCATGCGTCCAGCGCCTTCTCAGCCATGGGCCGCGAATAAAAATAGCCCTGCGCCTGGTCGCTGCCATATTCCGAAAGGATTCGTCCCGTTTCCGCGTCCTCGACGCCTTCGGCCAGTACGACATAATCGAGCGCCTTGAGCATGTTGATAATGCTGCAGGCGATAATTCGCGAGGCGGTATCCGTTGAAAGATTGCTAATCAGAGAGCGATCGAGCTTGATAACATCCAGCGGCATCTGCCGCAGATAGCTGATATTGCTGTAGCCGGTGCCGAAGTCATCGAGCGAAATAGTAAAGCCGCGCTGCTTAAGCCGCTCAAGCCCCTGCATCGCACGCGAACTCTCCACGATACGCTCGGTTTCCAGACACTCAATGCCGAGCAGCGAAGGCGGCAAGCCATACTGGTTTAATTTCCTCTCTAGATCGTCGGCAAACCCTTCGCACGCAAAATCATTGAGGCTGATATTGACGGTAATCGGCAGCTGGATACCCTTATCGCGCAGATGCGCCAGGCGAAGAATGGCGCGATCGATAACCCAGGTTGTCATCATCGGCAGCTGTCCCGTCTTCTCGGCCAGCGGCACAAAAGCCCCAGGCAGCAGCTCGCCATGTTCGGGGTGGCACCAGCGAATCAGCGCCTCCAGCCCGACAGGGGCGCCGGTTCTCAGGCAAATTTTGGGCTGATAAACCAGATAAAGCCCCCCTTCCTGATGCAGCGCTGCAGCAAACTCACGCATAAGCTTAAAATCGCGACCCTGCTGCACATCCGCTGATTCGGTATAGGCCATGGCGGGAGTGCCGCTGCCTGTTGCCTCATACAGCGCGCTGGCGGCGCGGCGCAGAATTTCCTGAGCGTTGCAGCAGCCTGCGGTAAAATCAACCTGCCCGGTATGCGTACTCAGCGCGAGCGACAGGCCTTCACCCAGCTCGGCGCTCATGCCCGTTAACCGCTCCGCTATCGACGCTGCGCTCAATGGGCTTTTGCCATGGGTCAACAGGGCGAAGCGTCCGGTCGTGACGGTGTAAAGCCGCTCGTCAGACGCGGGCAGCAGCAGCCGCGGCAGCAGCGCAGCGACATTTTTAGCAATGTCTCAACCGGGCCCATCCCCATGGAGCGAGCCAGCTCATAGGCGCGAGGCATATCGATACAATCGATTAGCACCAGACGACGCAAGGAGACATCGCCCGAGTCGGCGAGATACTGTAGATCGCGCATCAACCGCTGCCGGTTTGGCATGCCGGTGGCCGGGTCGGTAAACCCCGCCGCATGCCAGGCCTCCATAAAAGACATCATTAAGTTGGCCAGCTTCTTGAGGGTCAGCAGCTGCTCGACGCTAAAAGTGTGAGGCTCGCCATCCGTTACGCAGAGCGTCCCAAACAGGCGACCTTCGCGGTCTTTCAGCGGCACGCCAGCATAAAAGCGGATGAACGGCGCGTCGGTAACATAGCGGTGCGCCATGAAGCGGCTATCAAGTAAGGTGTCTGGTACCACTATCTCGGCGTCGTTATCCGCGACGTAACGGCACAGAGCATCTTCGCGCGCGGTCTGTTTCAGCACGAAATTATGCGCAGCCTGAATATACTGGTCGCTGTCGTCCAGCACAGAGATAAAACTGCCCGGAATTCCCAGTACCTGACTGGCGAGCTGCACAAACTGATGCAGCACATCGTCACGGCTCGCATCAGGCTCGCGCAGCGCCTGCAGCACGCAGTAACGATAGCTGTCGTTATCAAAATCTATCAACACATATCCTCCGCCTCAGACTACGTCTCAGAGCGAACTTGACCATGAAAAAATCGGTAGGTTTATTACTCATGCGAACAGACCGCTGTATCGGGCAACAGCCTCTGAAAGGCTTCTGGGCTAAGAGGCTCGCCAAGCGCGTTGCCCTGAACAATGTCGCACTGCGACTGGGCGGCGAAATCGCGCTGCGCGCCATTTTCTACCCCTTCCGCCAGTACCGTCAGGCTCAGGCTTTTCCCTAATGCCGCCAGCGCGCGGAACATCATGCGGATGCGTCCGCTGTCGGCCAGTTGTGCCGTAAGCGACTTATCTATTTTGAGACCGGTAACAAATTCATGTTGCAGCAGGTTAATCGCGCCCAGCGTGCGTCCATAGTGGTCGATAATAAAACTGGCCCCGGTTTGCCTGATGGCACTGAAGCGAGACGGAACCTCCTGCACCAGCGTGGTCAGCATCGACTCGTCGACCTCAAGGTTGACGAAGCTGGCGTCATTGGCCGTCAGTTCGCCCAGCAGCCTGTCGAGACGGCTGTCATCCAGCTGGCGTGGAAAAAGATTGATGCTGACGCGCAGCGCAGGCAGGTAGCGTCGCCATTCGCTGACCTGGCGTAGCGCGCTACGTAAGATCCACTCGCCAAGCGTGAGGGAAAGCGAGCTTTTCATCAGGATGTTTAGAAACGCGCCGGGCAGCAACATTCCCCGCGCAGGATGCTGCCAGCGCAGTAGCGCCTCGCAGCCGGTTAATTCACCGCTGACGGCATCATACTGAGGCTGATAAAAGAGCACGAACTGCTGCTGACGCACAGCCATCTCAAGTTCACGTTCAAAACGGCGGCGCTGCTGGTCAGCTTCGAGAAAGCTCGGCAGAAAAAGCACGCTACAACCTTTGCCTGCCGCCTTGGCGCGATAAAGCGCAAGATCCGCCGCCGACATCACTGCCGAGGCGTCCCGACCATGTTCTGGGAAACAGGCGATGCCCAGGCTGGCTCCAACGGTGACGGAGGTGTCCTGACAGGTAAAGGGGGCCTGCACCGCCAGAATCAGCTGTTCCGCAACCCGCTGCGCTGCCTGACCGTTTTCCGGCAGCAGGATCACAAACTCATCGCCACCCAGTCGCGCCGCCATAACAGCGTGTGCGCAGACAAGGCGAATCTGATCGGCCACATGGCACAGCAAGGCGTCGCCCGCTGCGTGCCCAAGCGAATCATTGATCTCTTTAAATCCGTCCAGATCGGCCATCATGAGGGTGAAAGGCACGTCGGCGGCCGTCAGATGCTCAAGCTGATCCATAAACGCGCCGCGGCTCGCCAGGCGGGTCAGCATATCGAGCGAGGCAAGTTCGCACAGGCGCGCCTCGCTTTCGTGACGCTCCGTGACATCGCGAATGATCATCCCGACCAGCCTGTCCTGATCCTCATACCAGCCTGAAAAGGAGACTTCAGCCGGAAATTCCTGCCCGTTGCGCCGCTTTGCCCAGACCTGAATCCGTCGCGGCTGCGAAATGGCCGACCGATCGGCCATCATGCGCGCCAGCTCCTGACGATAGTGGGTCTGGGATCGCTCTGAAACCAGCCCGGCCACATAGTCGCCCGTCATCTCCTGCGCGCTATAGCCGAACAGGCTGGTTGCCGCCGGGTTCCAGAAAATGACGCCCTGTTTAATATCTGTGCAGATAATGGCATCGGATGAGGTCGCGGATATCGCTTCCAGCCGCTGCTGGCTGCTATGCCGCAGCAACTCCAGGCGATGCACTTCCATACGGTCCATCACCAGTGAAGCGATTGCCGCAAGGTGACCTCTGTCGGCTGCGCTTAGCGGCGGCCGCGGCTGGGTATCGACCAGACAAACCGTTCCAATGCGGTGCCCCTCCGGCGTCACCAGCGGAATACCGGCATAGAAACGGATATGGGGGTAGCCGAGCACCAGCGGATTTTGGCGAAACCGAGGGTCCAGATGGGTATCCGGCACGCAAAGGATGTCGTCCTGTTCCAGGGTGTAATGGCAAAAAGCGACGCTGCGCGACGTTTCGCAAATATTCAGTTCATAGCGCGCTTTAAAAAGCTGCTTTTCGCTGTCAATTATCGAAATAAACGATACCGGTACCCGAAACAGGCTAGCCGCCAGCAAGGTGAGCCGATCAAGCGCATCGGAGTACGGCCTCTTCATCAGCTGATACTGATCGAGGGCGTAAAGGCGTGCCGCTTCCGTATGGATAGTGGATTTCAAATCTATCCCCTCCTTAAAAATGCTGGGGTCGGCATGAAACAGCAAGCTGGAGACAGGTTCCGTCAGACGGATCGTTAACATCGCCAGAAGAAAGCACCTGAGAGGCCGCCTGAAACGTCAGGACGTAAAAGCAGGCGTGGTGCCGCATCCCTACGCGATTAAAAACAGCGATAACGTCAGCCATTAAGCGCGTTACCTTGCGTTTACAGTATCGACAGACGAGGCGATAACTTCAGCTGAGTTTGATGAAAACGGTAAGTAACTGTTTCTGCCGGCAGCCTGAATAAATCGCGCCTCTGGAGCCGACGCGGCGGGATAAAGTCGCTGCTCTGCACCGCACGCGTAAAAGTAGCGTTAAAAAAAAGAGCGCCATGATAAACATGTCGCCCTTTTTGCCTCTGCTATGCCTGCAGTCAACCCGGCCCGAAATCGAGAGGATCAACCGCGCAACGATCGCCAGCCGCTATCGTCATGCAGGAATAGTTTGCGCCTTCTGGCTGCGCGACCAGACGCGGTGCGCTTTCATCGCCTGTGTGAATTCAGACATCAGCGCGCTTTCCGCTTTATCGCCTTGCACAAGGCCCTCTTCACGATCCGCCTCTTCCAGGCCGAACTGCGTTTTGAAGCGGCGCGCCTCACCCACCAGACCAATCACCTTCAGGTGCTTATAGGCTTCCAGCAGGAAGTAGCGCGCATCCCCGCTCTTCAGCAGAGCGTCGATATTGCCATCCGGCACGATCGCCGCGTCAAAGGTCAGAGAAGGCAGACCGGCAAAGGTCGCGTCGACCGGCAGTACAGAACCGTCGTCTGCGCGCACCTGGCCCATATGCGGCGCCAGCAGTTTGGCATGTACGCCCGCGGCTTTAAGCGCCTGCAAGATATTCAGCACATCGTCCGCTTTCACGCCGTCGCTGAGCAGCAGGGCAACCTGACGCCCTTTGATCTCGCCGTCTGGAATCGCATAGAGGCTCAGGCTATCGTCTTTGGTGAGGCCGTTGACTGCCGCTGGCGGCTGAATATTCAGCTGTTCGTCGGTCAGGGCGATACCGAGGTTATCCGCGACGCCCTGCGCCAGGGCGATGTCAATGCGCGCCAGATGATCCACCACGCGTTCACGAATATAGGCGCGCGCGACTTTACTCAGCTCAAACGAATAGGCGCCGATAATGTGCTGCTGCTCGACCTCGGTCTGGCTGAGCCAGAACAGGCGCGGCTGGGCATAGTATTCGCCGAATGACGGGCTACGCTCACGCACCTTGTGGCCCTCAACCCGCTCCTGATAACTTTCAAACCCACCATTTTTAGCCGCTGGCGGCGTTTCGCGCGGCCAGTTGTCGTTGATCGAGTTCGGCTCGTAGTTGGCTGGATTGGTATCAATATCCTGACGATGCATGCCCTGACGCTGGAAGTTATGGTAAGGGCAGGTCGGGCGGTTGATCGGGATTTCATGGAAATTCGGTCCGCCCAGGCGGCTGATCTGCGTATCGGTATAGGAGAAGAGACGGCCCTGCAACAGCGGATCGTTAGTAAAATCCAGGCCCGGCACAATATGGCCAGGGTGGAACGCAACCTGTTCGGTTTCAGCAAAGAAATTATCGGGGTTACGGTTGAGCACCATCTTACCGACGATCTCGACTGGAACCAGCGCTTCTGGAATCAGTTTGGTCGCATCGAGAATATCGAAGTCAAATTTAAACTCATCCTCTTCCGGGATCAGCTGCAGTCCCAGTTCATATTCCGGATAGTCTCCCGCTTCAATGGCTTCCCATAAATCGCGGCGATGGAAGTCAGGATCGCGCCCGGTCAGCTTCTGCGACTCATCCCACAGCAGCGAGGCTTTGCCCGCTACCGGCTTCCAGTGGAAACGCACAAAGGTCGCTTTACCTTCAGCATTAATCAGGCGGAAGGTATGAATACCGAAACCTTCCATGGTGCGATAGCTGCGCGGAATACCGCGATCGGACATCGCCCAGATGACGTTATGCATGGTTTCCGGCTGCAGGGAAACGTAATCCCAAAAGGTGTCATGGGCGCTCTGGCCCTGAGGGATTTCGTTGTGCGGTTCCGGCTTAACGGCATGCACGAAGTCGGGGAATTTATGCGCATCCTGAATAAAGAAGACCGGCGTATTGTTCCCGACCAGGTCAAACACCCCCTCTTCGGTATAGAACTTGGCGGCGAAGCCGCGGATATCGCGTACGGTGTCGGCGGAACCGGCACCGCCCTGCACCGTGGAGAAGCGGACAAAAACGGGCGTGGTCTGGTTAGGGTCGCTCAGGAACTGCGCTTTGGTCAAATCGTTGAGTGAACGATAAGGCTGAAAATAGCCGTGTGCCGCTGAGCCGCGAGCGTGCACGATTCGCTCTGGAATTCGCTCATGATCGAAGTGCGTGATCTTTTCACGCATGATGAAATCTTCCAGCAGCGTAGGACCGCGGGAACCGGCGCGCAGCGAGTTTTGATCGTTGGCGATGCGCGTGCCCTGATTAGTGGTAAGGGCGCGGTCGATGCCGTTTTTACGGTGTGCTTCGAGCTGGTCAAGTTTGGCGTTATGCGTCTGCGGGGCTTTCAGGCTGCCGGGTGCGGTAGGCTGTTTGCCGGGCGGCGTGGGTTCGGACTGCGGCTGATGCGAACCATCACTGGGTGCCAGCGAACCCATACCGGCTTCTGAGGATTCCGGGCCAGTGTGGGGCGCACGGTGGCTAAGCGATTTCTTTTCTGTTTCTTCCGACATAAACCCTTACTCCAGCAGTTGTTTTATTATGACGACATTAAAGATAGAACAACCTGAGCAATACTGCGGGTTAAAACGCGCAGGTGATACCCTCAAAACAGCGAATTTGCAGCAAACGCCTGCTGCTGAGCGCATTGATGCTTCTTAATTAAAAAATGCAATATCCGTTGGCGTAGAGATTTTCGCCGCGTCACCCGCCGCTTTCATCTCGCCGGTATTCTCATCGAAATGGAACAGAGAAATAGTGTTAGTGAAGACGTTAGCCACGTAAAGATATTTACCGCTAGCGTCGAAGGCAAAGGCACGCGGTTCAATTCCGTTAGCCTTATAGCTTACCGGTTTACCTAACATGCCATCAGCTTCAATTTTGAACACCAGCAATTTATTATCTGATCCGCGGTTCGAAGCAATCACATATTTGCCGTTCGGACTTAAAATAATCCCCCCACCGCTGCGATATTCTGCGCTGCTATTCTCTCTATTCAGCCTGATATGGCCAACCGGTTCCAGCCGATCCTGATCCACACTGAACACGACAATCTCACCGGCCATCTCAGTGATGACATAGGCATGCTTGCCCTCTGGCGTAAATACCATGTGGCGGGGGCCTGAACCGGCAGTAAAATTCACGTCGCGCGCGCTATCCGCCTCCAGCGGCTCAGCTTTGTCAGCGTAATAGCGGTAGGCGTGCAGCTTGTCACCGCCGAGGTCGGCTGCGTAGAGATATTTGCCATCACGGGTAAACGCGGTGGCGTGCGCATGGCCGCTATCCTGACGCCCTGCAACGGCGCCGGTGCCGTGCTCGAACGGAAAATGTTGTACCTGCTCGCCCAGTTTGCCATCGTGATGGATTGGGAAGACCGATATGCCCGCCCCACCTTTCGCCACGGAGTAGTTAGAGACAAACAGGAACTTACCGTCCGGGCTGATGGTGGCATGGGTGGGCTGCTGGCCGTGACTGTTCACGCGATTAAGCACCCGCACCTGGTCGCTTTTATCCACACTCAGCGCGGTGACCGCCCCATCATTCTCTTCATTGGTGGTGTAGGCAAAACGCCCATCGCGCGATTTCACAATCCACGACGGACTTTTCATCTTGATCACCTCGAGTGGCGTCAGCGTACCGTCGCTGTTCACCTTCAGGCGATATAACCCCTCACTGGGATGGTCAGGTTTTTGCGCTGACGGCGCATCTGGAAGCGATGTCCAGGTGCCAACCAGCGCTGTTTGATGATCGATCGCGGCATTTGCCATTTTGCTTCCCGCCAGTGAAAAAACAGCCAGGGATAATGCCATGGTGATGTTTGTGGCTAAACGGTTCTGCACCGTTTTATTATTTCTTTTCATTTTAGTTACCCACCGTAATCGGAATGTTAATGACTATAGTGGGGTTCGTTTAGATATCGCCCGGCGAGGAGGTGACCGGGTTCACAATACAGAAGATTAAATGCTGGCAGGTGCCGACTGACGCTGGGGCTGAATGAGAGAGGTCTCGCTCACTCTTTTTTTAGCCAGTCGATAAAAAAAGCACTGAAGGCGGTCACCTGTAAAGGCTGAAGCTTGCGCTGCGGGTAGACAAACTGCAGCCCAACATCTTTGCGATCGAAGCGGCTGAACCCTATAAAGCTTTCTGCAAACAGCACATTAAGCCTGCCCTGTTCAACGTCTCTTTTTACATCCCACCAGGATTTACAGGCAATCCCTCCGCCCTCAAGCACCCACTGACGGAGAAGCGCGCCATCGTTACACACCATGGCAGGATCCACGCGGATCGTTCTGCTGACACCTTCTTCCTCAAATCGCCACTCATTTATAACAACACCGTGTCGCTCAAGAGCCAGGCACCTGTGATGGTGAAGCGCATCAGGCGTAGAGGGCATCCCACAGGTCTGGAGATAGGAATTTGAGGCAACCAGCACCCTGTGGTTAGGAGCGATATTCCTGACAATCAGGCTGCTATCCGGCAAATTACCGAAACGGATGCTCATGTCCAGCCGGTTAGCAATTAAATCCTCAACGCGTTCGCCCAGGTAAACCGACGTATTTACTTCAGGATGAAGGCGGGAAAAATCCAGTAACGCAGGGCTCAGATATTGTCTTCCAAAATCTGACGGCGCAGAGATGCGAATGTTTCCGCTGAGTACCCCCTCTTTCTGCATCAGCAGCGATTCTGCGTGTCGGGCCTCATTCAGTACCCGCAAAGCGGCGTGGTAAAAATCCTCTCCCGCCCTGGTCAGCGTAAGGGCGCGCGTGGAACGATGAAAAAGCCGGGTCTGGTAGCGCTCTTCAATTGCTTTCAGTCTTGCCGTCATTGAGGCCGGAGAAAGCGACAGCCGACGTCCGGCGGCCGACAGGCCACCGGTCTCGGCTACTTCAACGATCAGCGCCATATCCTCGAGCTTTCCCATATTTCATCTTTTCCGAAAAGTCATTGCACCTGAGGCGCCATTATCAAAGAAAGCCTGGGTAAGTAAAGTGCTTTAACCCCTTTTCACAACCGATATACAGCCATCCACTTTTTAAGAAGATGAGGAGTAAACCGATGAGTAAAACGTTAATTATTGGTGGTGCGTCAGGCATTGGTTTTGCTGTGGCCAGCGCGCTGGCGGAACAGGAAAACAGCATTATTCTGGCAGGACGAAGTCAAGAGAAGCTGGAAGCTGCGCGCCAGTCGCTTACTCTGAGGCCAGCAGATGTCAGGACATTAACGCTGGATGTCAGTAACGAAGCAGAAGTCGTTGCGCTGAGTCACTCGCTGGGTGATGTTGATCATATTGTGTTTACCGCAGGTTCCAGTGCACCCGGTGGCCTTCTGACGGACATGGATCTCAGCGCGGCGCGGCGCGCTTTTGATACCAAATTCTGGGGCAGCATCTACACGGCCAGGCATCTCAGCAGAAATATCCGGCAGCGTGGAACGCTGACGCTGACCAGCGGTTTTTTGGCTCGACGCACTCTGAGCGGCACGCTTGTTAAATCAACGATGAACGCTGCCATTGAATCGGCCGCAAAGGTGCTGGCAAAAGAACTCGCGCCGTTGCGCGTAAACGTCGTGAGTCCCGGCCTGACGGATACGGAGGCGTACGCCACGATGGACCCTGCCGCTCGTGAAAAAATGCTTCAGGCGGCGGCTGAGAATCTGCCGGTGAAAGCATATGGTCGCGCACAGGACATCGCTGAAGGTTATCTGTTTTTACTGAATAACCCGTTTGTCACTGGCACGGTCATTGATATTGAAGGCGGTGCGCTCATCAACTGACTCCCCGACAGGGGGTGACTCATCGCGCGAATGCCGAATCATAACTCTTCGGCATTCACGTGACAGCAAAGAGAAAACAGTTATGCCTGAAAAAGCATCCTGTCCTCCTTCGCCAGCCTTTCTGTTCGCCGGCGATACTCGCCCGGTGTGCAATTAAACTCCCGCAGAAAAGCTTTATGAAAGGATGACTCACTGGCATAGCCAACATCGAGGGCGATATTGATGACCGGCGCGGAATCGCGCGCCAACTGCTGGGCGGCCAGCTGTAGACGAATAGAGGTCAAAACGGCGAGCGGCGTGGTGGCGCTTAGCTGGCGGAACAGCTGCGCAAATGAGGCGCGCGACATAAATACGCGCTGTGCCATTTCTGCCACGGTCCACGGCAGCGCTGGCGCTTCGCAAAGTTGGGCGATCAGCGTCCCGATGCGCGGATGGAGTGCCAGTGTCAGCAGACTTTTATTCTGCAGCGTATCAGAAAGGGCGCTGCGAACGGCAAGCGTAAACATTGCGCTGATTTGATGACTGCGCAACGCCTCATCGCCCGGCGCATCGGTGGCATCATGCTGAGTGACTAAAGTCAGGGCGGCGGCCAGCCAGCGTGCTTCATGGCTCCCGGCTGCTGGCTTAAGCATCAATACTTCCGGCAGCGCCGTAAGAAAAGCCTGAGCCGATGCAGGTAACGTCAGTCCGCCGCATACCAGATGGGTTGGCGACCTCTGCTGCTGATAGAGGCGATGTGCGGCATTCTGCGGCAAAAAGACGACGCTCCCGGCAGAGATCTCAACTTTTGCTGAGCCCGGCATGTCCAGCATAACTGAACCGCCAGCGACAGTGTGCCAGCGCACCGAACACAGATGCCCTGCCCGATGCGGCAGCTGCCATTCGCCACTCAGTACACAGTTTTTGTCAATGCTGCTCCGGGGATTATGCAATAACAGCAGATGACTCAGTGGATCCATACTCGCCCTCTGTTTTTCATTTCTTATCCTGAAATCCGGTGATTCAGACGCAAAGACAATAAAGCCAGCGTTACGGCGTAAAAGCGCGTCGCCGTTAATCGTAAGCTGGTGACGTTGACAATTTTTACCGCTATTTATACCGGAGAGCATTATGAACCATTATCAGGCAGCAATTATCGGTTTTGGTAAAGCAGGTAAAACGCTGGCCGCCGCCCTGGGGCGTGCCGGCTGGCGCGTGGCGATCGTTGAGAAATCAAAGGAGATGTACGGCGGCACCTGTATCAACGTCGGCTGTATTCCCACTAAGGCGCTGGTGCACGATGCGCAAACCGCCGCCGACTTCGGTGAGGCGATGCAGCGCAAAGCCTCAGTCGTCGCGTTTTTGCGTGAAAAAAATTATCTCAACCTGGCGAATATCGCGCAGGTCGAGGTGATCGATGGCCAGGCGGCGTTCATTGATCCTCACACGCTAAACATCACGACGGAGCAAGGAAGCAGCGAGATCACTGCCGATCGCATTTTCATTAATACTGGCGCCGAAGCTGTGTTCCCGCAGATTGAAGGCCTGGTGCCCGGGCCACGCATTGTAGACAGCACGGGCATCCTGAATGTATCCAGCCTGCCCAAACGTCTGGCCATCCTTGGTGGAGGCTATATTGGCGTAGAGTTCGCTTCAATGTTTGCCAGCTTTGGCAGTGAGGTCACCTTACTTGAGACGTCATCGCAGTTTCTGGCACGTGAGGATGCAGATATCAGCGCGGCCATCAAAACCGTTCTGCAGGACCAGGGGGTAAAAATTGAGCTGAACACCCGGGTGCAGTCGGTTTCCAGCGATGAGAACAGCGTTACGATTCACACGGATCAGGGCGAACGTCAGGCTGACGTCTTACTGGTGGCAACCGGGCGGCGCCCGGCGACGCGGGAACTGAAGCTGGAGAACGCCGATGTAGCAACAGATGCGCGTGGTGCCATTGTGGTTGATAAGTATCTGAAAACATCTGTGGATCATATATGGGCGCTGGGTGATGTCACCGGCGGCCCGCAGTTTACCTATATTTCGCTGGATGATTTTCGCATTGCGCACGATCAGTTGCTGGGTAAAGGAACGCGCACCACAGACGATCGCATAAATATACCTTATTCGGTCTTTATGACGCCCACGCTGTCACGCATCGGGCTTACAGAAGCGCAGGCGCGTGAGCAGGGCCGGAATTTTCAGGTGGTGTCATTGCCCGTGGCGGCGATTCCACGTGCTCGGGTTATTGACGATACGCGAGTCATCCTCAAGGCGCTGGTAGACAATGACAGCAAGAGAATTCTTGGCGTGGCGTTGCTGGCAGCAGACTCTCATGAGGTGATCAATATCGTGAAAACCGTCATGGATGCAGGCCTGCCGTATACCCTGCTCAGGGATCAAATTTTTACCCATCCCACCATGAGCGAATCGCTGAATGACCTGTTTGGGCTGGTAAAAGAGGCGTGATGAAGGATGCCTGCCAGCCTCTCTTGTCCTTTCTGGGTATGAACCAGACCGGTGGCAGTCAGAGGCTGATTCGGAGTGCTGCAAGGGTCAGCATTTTATCTTTTCGAGATAAAGTGCTGACTCTTACAGCCGGTTTTTCCTCTCTTTTAGCCGCAGTACTCTTCTCCTTAACGCAGCGCGACCGCGTCTTCTCCGCAAGAAAGCGCCGTCGCCTCTGCCTGTATACCTCAATCAAGGAGCTTATATGAGCCGTTTGCATACCATTACTGAAAGCGACGCCACCGGCAAAACCGCCCAGCTTTTTGGCGCCATCAAAGGCAGCATGGGTAAAGTCCCCAATGCCTATCTGACCATCGGCAGCAATTCACCTGAGGTTCTGGGTCAGATGCTTCAGCTGAACGCAGCTCTGCACAAAGGCAGCCTGAGCGCCCGTGAGCTGGAAGCGATTAATCTTGCTGTCAGTGAAGAGTCGGGCTGTGACTACTGCCTGGCCGCGCATACGCTGATGGCTAAAAAGGCGGGTTATACCGACGAGCAAACGCGGGAGCTGCGTGAAGCCCGCTTCAGCGGCGATGCGCGCATCGATGCGCTGGTGCAGTTTGTTCAGTATCTCGTTTCCTCTCGTGGAACGGTATCAGCCGAGCGCGTTCAGGCTTTCCGCGAGGCCGGATTCAGCGACCAGCAGGTTGTGGAAACCCTTGGTGCCGTCAGCGCCATTCTGTTTACCAATATGGTGAACCGGGTGAACGACACCGTTGTTGATTTTCCAAAAGTGAGCTGATGCTCAGGACGCCCGTGGCGCAGAGGCGGTACCCCCCCACCGCTTTTGCTCCTCGCCCTCACCTTTTACCTTGTTAGGGAGAAAGTGAAATGACGGATATCACTTCACAGAAGTCAGCGCGTTTTAGACCGGCCGAAATCGCAACGAATCTGCCGGCGTCGGCCCCCACAATGCTGGCCGATATCTATCTAACCGATCGCCCAGCTGCCAGCAGCCGCGTATTCCGGGCTTATCGGGGCGTGCCCCCTCATTTTCACCGCGAATGCGATGAATACCTGTACGTGCTCTCAGGCCGCGGAACGTTCTGGATGGAGGATGCGTCGACTGAAGCTGAGTTCGGGCCAGGCGACATGCTTTTTTTCGAGCGCAACGTCGTTCATGCGCTTCCCGTTCTGCTGGAAGAACCCGTGATATTCCTGACGCTGGACACTCCGCGCCGCTCACCCGATGACGTCGTGTTTATTGACCCCAACGTCGGCTCTGCCGGTACGTTTATGGAGAGAAACCGCTGAGCGTTCCCTCAGAGGTTACAGATTGGCTGCAACAGGCCCCGCACGTTATGCGCCGGGGCTTCCACACTTCCCCGCCACCCTCACACAGGCAACTGACCGTGTCCCTGAGGCCCGGTCAGATATGATCTGCTCTGAACGCCGCCCGGTGAATATCGACAGCGTTATATTGCCTTGAATGCCAGGCTCGGCCGGTACAACGCAGCAAAAGCCTGGGCTTCAAGCACAGGTACGCCTTGCAAACAAGCATGATCTTTACAACTCAATGATGATAAAGTCGCATTAAGCATACACTCTTAACACTTTGAATATAGATCATGATTAATAAGCAAACATCATACAGGGGCTTACAGGCGCTCAGAGGAATTGCTGCGCTAAGCG
>NZ_JAUZUX010000008.1:0-224257 GCF_031844285.1 Enterobacter sp. BRE11 | reverse complement strand
ATATGCTGAAAGATCTCTCCTTCAGCACATCAGATCGGGTTACGCTCTGCCTAACCATTCGACGATAAAGCCGGTAATCTCGTCGGGACGATTGAGATTCAGCAAGGGCACATCTGTATCAAAGCGGCTATCGCTGGCAACAGCAATAACGTGCTCGTCCAGCAGCGGTAAGTCCTCGCCTTTTACGCCAGCCCGCCACAAAGCAATTTTCGGCACCGGCTCATCTTTGAATCCTTCTACCAGCACCAGATCCAGCAGCGTTGCATCCATGCGGCTGACCAGATAGCGCAAATCAAGCATGGCATCCGGCGTCTCGCACATCAGCGCCCAGCGCTGTGAACTGGCGACAATAACCTGATCGGCGCCTGCTTTTCGCAGCAGATAACTGTCTTTTCCCGGCGTATCGATCTCCATCTGATGATGAGTATGCTTTATCAGGCCGGGCCGAATGCCTCGCGCTTTCAGCTGCGGAATCACCTGTTGCAAAAGCGTAGTTTTTCCGGTGCCACTCCAGGCGGCGATAGCCAGTAACGGGAGCGTCATAGCGCGTTATCCTCAAGATCGTCAGGCGTGTTCACATTGCGAAACGCGGCGTCATCCTGGCTTATCGTCACTGCATGGCCCCCCTGTTCGCGTAAAAATTGCATCAGGCGCCGCTCTCCGCGCTGCAGATAATCAGCCAGCGGCTCCGCCAGGCTGCGATGTAACAGCGCCAGGGCGGGATGATCGCGCTCGGCCGAGCGCGCCCATACGGCAGGCGCCTCTGCTTTACGTCGTTGTAGCTGCTTTACGTAATCAACGGGCACGAAGGGGGTGTCGCAGGAACAGAAGGCCACCCATTCCGTTTGTGCGGTTTGCAAACCGCTCAGCATGCCCGCCAGCGGTCCCGGATAGTCAGGCAAGGTATCTGAGATCACCCTACAGCCGCTCGACTGATAACGATCAAGGTTACGGTTGGCGCTTATCATGACAATGTCGACTTGCGGCCTGAGCCGTTGAAGAACATGCTGATAAAGCGGGATGCCGCGAAACAGCACCAGCCCTTTATCCTGACCGCCCATGCGACGCCCCTGACCGCCGGCCAGAATAACGCCGGTTAATGCTGTCATGCCGATACTCCTGTTTGAAGGCTTATAACAACGCTGTTATGAGGACAAATAGATGAAATACCATCGCCTGAATGAATTGCTTGAGCTGCTGCGTCCTGCGTGGCAACAGGAGCCCGATCTTAACCTGACGCAGTTTTTACAAAAACTGGCGCAGGAATCGGGATTCAGTGGCCCATTAAGTGAATTAACCGATGACGTATTGATTTACCATCTGAAAATGCGCAACGCCGATAAGTATGCGGAAATTCCCGGTCGACAAAAAGATTATGAAACCGATTTTAAAACTGCGCTGCTGCGCGCGCGTGGTGTGATTAAGGATGATAACTAATGCTATGCTTGGCGGCTTCCAGTAGAGACTGTAACGGATAATCCTATGGATGCCGCTTTTAATTTCGAGACGCTTGATCCTGACGCCATCCTTGATGCGCTATGGGAAACCGGACTTCGGATTGAGTCTGGGTTAACCGCGCTTAACAGCTATGAAAACCGCGTCTATCAGTTCAGTGATGAAGACCGGCATCGCTACGTGGTAAAGTTTTATCGCCCGCAGCGCTGGAGCGCGGCGCAGATTGAAGAAGAGCATCGCTTCACGCGCGATCTGCAGGCAGATGAGGTGCCGGTCGCCGCGCCTTTGATGCTGCAGGGAAAAACGCTGCATACCCATGCTGGCTTTATGTTTACCGTGTTTCCTGGCCTTGGCGGTCGGCAGTATGAAACCGACAATGATGAGCATCTGGAGTGGGTCGGCCGCTTTCTGGGCCGCATACACCAGACCGGTCGCAAGCAGCGCTTTGAACACCGTCCCTCAATGGACCTGGAGGAGTATCTGCATCAGCCGCGCGCCGAACTGGCGAGCAATGTCCTGGTGCCGGCTTCCCTGAAGGCAGCGCTGTTGCAGGCTGTAGATAAGCTTGGTGTCGCCTTGCAGCAGCGCTGGCATCACAGCTGGCAGCCGCTGCGTCTTCATGGCGATTGTCATCCTGGCAATATTCTGTGGCGAGACGGGCCATTCTTCGTCGATCTTGACGATGCGCGTAACGGGCCAGCGGTTCAGGATCTCTGGATGCTGATCAACGGCGATCGGCAGGAGCAGCGCGTTCAGTGGGATATCCTGCTTGAGGCTTATACTGAGTTCAGCGATTTTGATATTAATGAATTGTCACTGATTGAGCCTTTACGCGCTATGCGCATGGTTTATTATCTGGCCTGGGTTGCGCGCCGCTGGCAGGATCCGGCCTTTCCCCGTGCGTTTCCATGGATGACGGATGAGGATTTCTGGCGCAGACAGATTTCGCAATTTACCGAGCAGGAGAAGCTGTTGCAGGAACCACCGCTGCAGCTGACCCCGCAATTTTAAATAGAGAAGTCAGGAGAATTTTTCACAATGAAGAAAATTTGGTTTGCACTGGTTGGTTTAGTGCTGGCGTTCAGCGCCTCTGCTGCCCAGTTTACCGACGGTCAGCAATACGTCAGCCTGCCGAAACCCGTCGCTGGCGAACCGCAGGTGCTGGAGTTCTTCTCCTTCTTTTGCCCGCACTGCTATCAGTTTGAGCGTGTTTACCACGTCGGTGAGGCCGTAAGAAAGAATCTGCCCGCAGACACCAAAGTGGTTAAATATCATGTCGACTTTTTGGGCGGCGATTTTGGCCCGGTTGTGACGCATGCCTGGGCGGTGGCAATGGCGCTAGGCGTTGAGGATAAAGTTACGGCGCCCATCTTCGACGGTATTCAAAAAACTCAGACGATTACCGATCCTGACAGCCTGAAAGCAGCCTTTATTAAAGCGGCAGGCATCTCATCACAGGAATATGATGCTGCCTGGAACAGCTTTGCCGTAAAAGCGCTGGTTGCTCAACAGCAAAAAGCCGCTTCTGACGTCGATCTGCGCGGCGTGCCAGCGATGTTCGTCAACGGCAAATATATGGTCAATAACGGCGGTCTCGACACCAGTTCCATGGATAACTTTGTCGCGGAATATGCCAACGTGGTGAAATTCCTGGTCAGCCAGAAATAAAAACGCGCATTACGTCTGAAAACGCCGACAGTGTCGGCGTTTTTTTATGATTGAAATTATTTAGCTAAATAGTCCATCTGCATCCTTTCCGATTAATATCCACATAAGCCACTGCCTGTGCAGAAAGGCACACCCTGTCACGGTGATAACTTAAGTTACTGATTTAAGTTGCTTTTACAAATCATGTCGGCATTTTATACCATTAGCCGTAATGCGTTATGATTTTTGCGCACAAAGTTATCCACAGAAAGATCCTTGCGATCCGCACCGTAAAGGCGCGAAAAAATCGCAGCATGGGCGGCCTGCGTTCAACATTCTGCTCAAGCTGTGGCATCCTTATAGTCCAACCCATGGCAACGAAGATTACACAGACTTATGGCGCAAATTGCAGAAAATCCCCTGATTCTGGTTGATGGCTCATCCTACCTTTACCGCGCTTATCATGCGTTTCCGCCGCTCACCAATAGCGCAGGCGAGCCTACCGGCGCGATGTATGGCGTGCTCAACATGTTGAAGAGTCTGCTGGCGCAATACAATCCAAGCCACGTTGCCGTGGTATTTGACGCCAAGGGCAAAACCTTCAGGGATGAGTTGTTCGAGCACTACAAGTCGCATCGCCCGCCGATGCCGGACGATCTGCGCGCACAAACCGCGCCGTTGCACGAGATGGTGAAGGCGATGGGCCTGCCGCTGCTGGCGGTAAGCGGCGTCGAAGCGGACGACGTGATCGGTACGCTGGCGCTGCAGGCGGAAAAAGAGGGCCGTCCTGTGCTGATTAGCACCGGCGATAAAGATATGGCGCAGCTGGTGACGCCCAATATCACCCTGATCAACACCATGACCAATACCATCCTCGGCCCTGAAGAGGTCGAGCAAAAGTATGGCGTGCCGCCGGGGCTGATCATCGACTTTCTGGCGATGATGGGCGACAGCTCGGATAACATTCCAGGCGTGCCGGGCGTTGGCGAAAAAACCGCGCAGGCGCTGCTGCAGGGATTAGGCGGCATGCGGTCGATTTATGACAATCTGGATAAGGTCGCGGAGCTCTCCTTCCGCGGCGCGAAAACCATGGCGGCCAAGCTGGAGCAGAACCGCGAGGTCGCCTTTCTCTCTTATCAGCTGGCCACTATCAAAACCGACGTTGAGCTTGAGCTGAGCTGTAGTGAGCTGACGGTCGCCGAGCCGGACGTCGCCGCTCTGCAGGCGTTGTTCAGTCGTTACGAATTCAAACGCTGGCTGGCCGATCTGCAGGACGGCAAATGGCTGCAGGGCAAAAAGAACAACCTGAAAGCGCAGCAGGCACTGCCGGATGAAGCGCCGGTTAAGCCAGAAGCGACCAGCGTGCTCGCCTCCGACGGTTACGTCACCATTCTCGATCAGGCGACGCTCGACGCATGGCTGGAGAAGCTGAAACAGAGCGATCTGTTTGCATTTGATCTCGAAACTGATTCGCTTGATACGCTTAGCGCTAACATCGTCGGTATCGCGCTGGCCGTTGCGCCGGGCGAGGCCGCCTATCTGCCGGTAGGCCACGACTATCTTGATGCGCCGGATCAGCTCGATCGCCGCGAGGTGCTGGCGCAGCTTAAGCCGATTCTTGAAGATGGCAACGCGCTGAAGGTGGGTCAGAACCTGAAGTACGATCGCGGCGTTCTGAAAAACTACGATATTGAACTGGGCGGCATTAAGTTCGATACCATGCTGGAGTCCTATATCCTTAACAGCGTGGTGGGCAAACACGACATGGACAGCCTGTCAGCGCGCTGGCTGAACCATAAAACCGTGACTTTCGAAGAGATCGCCGGCAAAGGAAAAAATCAGCTGACGTTCAACCAAATCGCGCTGGAGCAGGCCGCGCACTACGCGGCGGAAGATGCCGACGTCACGCTCCAGCTGCACCTGAAAATGTGGGCGGAGCTGGAAAAAGAGGCGGGCCCGAAGCACGTCTTCGAAGAGATCGAAATGCCGCTGGTCACGGTGATCTCGCGCGTCGAGCGTAACGGCGTGCTGATCGACCAGGGCATTCTGGCGCAGCATTCTAAAGAGCTGACGCTCAGGCTGGCGGAGCTGGAGCAGAAGGCGCACGAGCTGGCGGGCGAGCCGTTTAACCTGTCGTCTACCAAGCAGCTGCAGACCATCCTGTTTGAAAAACAGGGCATTAAACCGACTAAGAAAACGCCGGGCGGGGCGCCTTCCACCAGTGAAGAGGTGCTGGCGGAGCTGGCGCTCGATTATCCGCTGCCGAAAGTTATTCTGGAACATCGCGGCCTGTCGAAGCTCAAGTCTACCTACACCGACAAGCTACCGCAGATGATCAATCCGCTCACTGGCCGCGTCCATACCTCCTATCACCAGGCGGTAACGGCGACAGGGCGTCTCTCCTCTACCGATCCTAACCTGCAGAACATCCCGGTACGCAATGACGAGGGCCGTCGCATCCGTCAGGCATTTATCGCCGGGAAAGGCAACCGCATCGTCGCGGCGGACTACTCGCAAATTGAGCTGCGCATCATGGCGCACCTCTCGCAGGATAAAGGTCTGCTGGACGCCTTCGCGCACGGTGAGGATATTCACCGCGCCACCGCGGCAGAGGTCTTCGGCGTTGCGCTGGATAAAGTGAGCGGCGAACAGCGCCGCAGCGCGAAGGCGATTAACTTCGGCCTGATTTACGGCATGAGCGCGTTTGGCCTGTCGCGTCAGCTCAATATCGGCGCAGGAGAAGCGAAGCGCTATATGGATCTCTACTTCGAACGCTATCCCGGCGTGCTGCGCTACATGGAAAATACGCGCCAGCTGGCGGCCAGCAAAGGCTACGTCGAAACCCTGGACGGACGTCGCCTGTGGCTGCCGGACATCAACTCCAGCAACGCTATTCGCCGTAAAGCGGCTGAACGAGCGGCTATCAATGCGCCGATGCAGGGCACGGCAGCCGATATCATTAAGCGAGCAATGATTGCGGTGGATGACTGGCTGCAGCAGCGCAACGACGGCGCGATCAGGATGATCATGCAGGTTCACGATGAACTGGTGTTCGAAGTGCAGGGCGATGAAGTTGAGTCCGCCAGCCAGCAGATCCGCGCACTCATGGAAGGCAGTATGAAGCTGGACGTGCCGCTGCAGGTTGAAGTCGGCGTCGGCGAAAACTGGGACGAGGCACACTGATTGAGATCGCTCAGGCTGGCGACGACGCTTCGTTGCCAGTCGCTTCAGGCATAAGAAAAAAGTCGGTTTAACCGATTCAGCCACAGCTAAAAGTACGCAGGTTCTAACTGCTTATCGGTTAAGCATTTTTCTGGTAATTAAACTACAGGCAGAGGCGAATTTTGTGACGAACACATGAAAAATCATGTCGTTTGATGAAAGCTAACTACAAAAAAACCTTTGTGCGTCAGAAAAAATCAGGTAAAGTTCGAGGCGTAGGGTACAGAGGTAAGATGTTCTATCTTTCAGACCTTTTACTTCACGTAATCGGATTTGGCTGAATATTAGCCGCCCCAGTCATTTATGACTGGGGCGTTTTTTATTGGGCTTTTGGTCAGCTTCGCAAGGCCATTACGCCTCGGCGGAGTCATCTTGCGCGGGCGCCAGTTCGTTAAACCAGACGTCCAGTTTTTGACGCAGCTTGTCGACGCCCATCTTTTTCAGGGAAGAGAACATTTCCACCTGCACATCGCCCATAAAGGCCAGCGCCGCTTCGCGTACCATATTGAGCTGCGCTTTGCGCGCGCCGGAAGCGAGTTTATCCGCCTTAGTCAGCAACACCATCACCGGGATGCCGCTCTCTACCGCCCACTGAATCATCTGCTGGTCGAGATCTTTTAACGGATGACGAATATCCATCAATACCACCAGGCCTTTCAGCGCTTCGCGCTTTTGCAGATATTCACCCAGTGCACGCTGCCATTTGCGCTTCATCTCTTCCGGGACTTCCGCATAGCCGTAGCCGGGCAAATCCACCAGACGTTTGCCTTCAGTAACCTCAAACAGGTTGATTAGCTGCGTGCGTCCGGGTGTTTTACTGGTGCGCGCCAGGCTTTTTTGATTGGTAAGCGTGTTCAGCGCGCTCGATTTCCCCGCGTTGGAACGCCCGGCGAAGGCGACCTCAATACCGGTGTCGGCTGGCAGGTGACGAATATCCGGGGCGCTGAGAATGAAATGGGTTACGTGATAATTCAGTGCAGACAAAGTTTAACTCCAGAGACGAATGCGGGCATTGGCGCTGATTATACGCGTTATGGCGCAAAAGTGCCCGAGCGCATCGATCGGTGGGCTTTTGTAAGATATCAGCTATAAAAGCTGCCAGCGATGACTGTTTTTACTAAAAATTTTAAAAATTAAAAACCTCTTTAATCATGAGCTTGGGAGTAATAAGACCTTTAAATGCACAAAAAAGCCTGATGTCAGGTTGTGGGTTCCGCAGGTTGGTCTACATTATTGGGCAGTGCGGGGCTGCACCCATCAGGATGATGTGCTCAGGAGCGTCAGGACGACCGCGAGCAATGGAAAGGAGACGGTCAGGGATAACAGGCCGGATAAGGACAGGGATTCGCTCAGGAGTTGAGCAGGCGCGGGATTGACCGGGACGTTGCGAGCCAAAAGGGAATAAAAATATGATTCCTTCTGCGGAAGGTGCGAAATAAGGCGACAGCATTAGGCTGTCGCCTTTTTTCTTTGTCCGCTTTCTGCTAGATTTCGCCGCAATTCTGTCCCCCTCTGTTGTCAGACGAGCTTGAGAAGCGGATACGTACGTTAAGGTGCGCATCGCCCACAAAAAAGCAGCGTCAGGAGTGAGAGGGTTATACTGATACTGATTAAAAACAGTGAGACCTGACATCATGAAGCAACCTGTACGCGGCGCACACGCTAAACCGGCAAGTAAAACAAAACGCAAATCGCGCGAAGAACTTAACGAGGCCGCACGCGATCGCAAGCGTGACAAAAAGCATCGCGGCAACGCCTCCGGCAGCCGTACCAATCCTGTTACCAGCGCGGGAAAATCTGCTCAGGGAAACAAAGCCAAAGATCCGCGCATCGGCAGCAAAAAGCCGATCCCGCTGGTGGCGGATGGTGCAGTTGCGAGCGCGCCGGTAAAAAAAGCGGCGAAGCCCGTGGCGAAAAAAGTGCGTCTCACCCCGGAAGAGGAGCTGGCGCAGCTGGAAAACAGCGAGCGTCTTGATGCGCTGCTGGATCGCATGGAAAACGGCGACACGCTGTCGGCGGAAGAACAGGCCTGGCTGGATGAAACTCTGGACCGCATCGATGAACTGATGGAACAGCTCGGCATCGATATGGATGACGAAGCGGAAGATGAGCAGGCTGAAGAAGATATGTATCGTCTGCTGAAAGGCAACTGAGTTTTTGATCGGCATGCGCGCAGGCGCATGCCGCGCCAGACAGGTAAATCGTTATGTTTTGGCCTGGATCAATTTTAGCGCTGCTGCTGTCATGTTATCTCATCTGGTTATTGGCTAAACTACGCCGCCTGTCGCGTCTGAAGTCACGTTTACGTCGGGTTCCGTCCCGCCCACCTTTCCTCTCTTCTGCATCGCGACCCTCTCTCAGACGTCACCGGAAGGAGTAAGCATGTCTTTGCAACCTGTCTCCTGGGACCAGCGGCTTATTGAAAAATACAATTACGCCGGTCCGCGCTATACCTCATACCCGACTGCGCTTGAATTCAGCGACAGCTACGGCGAGGCGGATTTTCTGCGTGCCGTGGCGCGCTATCCGGCGCGCCCGCTGTCGCTCTACGTTCATATCCCGTTCTGCCATAAGCTCTGCTATTTCTGCGGCTGCAATAAGGTCGTCACGCGGCAGCTGCATAAAGCTGACTGCTATCTTGACGCGCTGGCACAGGAGATTCGCCAGCGCGCGCCGCTGTTCCGCGACCGACGCGTCACGCAGCTGCACTGGGGCGGCGGCACGCCGACCTTTCTTAATCATGACCAGCTTTCACGGCTGGTGGCATTATTGAGGGATCACTTTAGCCTGGCGGACGATCTGGAGATGTCGATCGAGGTCGATCCGCGCGAAATCGATCCCGATACCATTTCGCACCTGCGCCAGCTCGGTTTTAACCGGCTGAGCATGGGCGTGCAGGATTTCAATAAAGCGGTGCAGGAGCGCGTAAATCGCGTTCAGGATGAAGAGGCGATCTTTGCCCTGATGGCGCGGGCACGCGAGCAGGGCTTTCACTCTACCAGCATCGATCTTATCTACGGCTTGCCGCTGCAAACGCCGGAGAGCTTCGCCTATACCCTACAGCGCGTGATTGCGCTTAATCCGGACCGCATGAGCGTGTTCAACTATGCGCATCTGCCGACGCTTTTTGCGGCGCAGCGTAAAATCAAAGAGCAGGAGTTGCCGTCGGCGCAGCAGAAGCTGCAAATCCTGCAGCAGACCATCGCGACGCTGACGCAACAGGGCTATGACTTTATCGGCATGGATCACTTTGCGAAACCGCAGGACGAGCTGGCGCAGGCGCAGCGCGCTGGCTTGCTGCATCGCAACTTCCAGGGCTATACCACTCAGGGCGACAGCGATCTGCTGGGGCTAGGCGTGTCCGCCATCAGCATGATTGGCGACAGTTACGCACAGAACGAGAAAGAGCTGAATCGCTGGTACGACGCGGTGGCGTCGCGCGGCGAGGCGCTGTGGCGCGGCGTAGCGCTAAGCGCGGACGATTGCCTGCGACGCGACGTCATCAAGCAGCTAATTTGCAACTTCTCGCTCGATTTTGGCGCCGTTGAAGCGCAGCATGCGATTCGCTTCTGCGACTATTTCGCCGAGGATTTAGCGCTGTTGCAGCCACTGATTGACGATGGTCTGGTGGCACGGCGCACGGATGGTTTGCAGGTCACCGGCGCAGGCCGTTTACTGATCCGCAACATCTGCATGTGCTTTGACGTGTATCTGCGCCAGAAGGCGCGCCAGCAGCAGTTTTCGCGCGTGATTTAAGGCAAAACGCGCTGGCGCGGAGTTTAGTTAAACAGATTGACCATGATGGCGCACAGCACGGTCGCGAAGGCAGCCTGCGGCGAGTGGCCGAGGGCACTGCCGATAACAGCGACATTGTGCGAAATCATGTGAAGAAAGGAATCTAACATCGTTCATCTCCCGATAGCCGCCCGTATGATACTGAACGGCATCGGCGTGT
The DNA here is from genome assembly GCF_031844285.1 of Enterobacter sp. BRE11. Classification (NCBI taxonomy): domain Bacteria; kingdom Pseudomonadati; phylum Pseudomonadota; class Gammaproteobacteria; order Enterobacterales; family Enterobacteriaceae; genus Enterobacter; species Enterobacter sp. BRE11. Next base: position 213,978 of record NZ_JAUZUX010000008.1, on the reverse strand, counting down.
AAAGCGGGACAAGGCGAGGTTTTGTGTAAAAAGTCGCCTTGCCCTTCGCTCGTTACTCCATACCCAGCTCTTTCAGCTTGCGCGTGAGGGTATTACGTCCCCAGCCCAGCAGCCTTGCCGCCTCCTGCTTGTGTCCCTGCGTATGACGCAAAGCCGTGGTCAGCAGAGTGCGCTCCATCTCCGGCTGCGCCTCGGAGAGCAGGTTTTGATGACCGGAACGCAGCGCGCGGTCGGCCCACTGCGCCAGCAGAGTTGCCCAGCTGTCCGGCAGCGACTGCACCGGATTGTCCGGCGTGCTGGACTCAAACAGCTCAGGAGGCAGATCCTGAATCAGCACCTCCTGGCCGGCCGCCATCACCGTCAGCCAGCGGCAGGTGTTCTCCAGCTGGCGCACGTTGCCGGACCAGTGCAGACGCGTCAGCGCCGCTTCGGTTTCCGGATGGAGGATTTTCGCTTCGACGCCCAGTTCGCGGGCCGCCACCTGCAGGAAATAGCGTGCCAGGCGAGGAATATCTTCACGGCGCTCGCGCAGCGGCGGCAGATGCACGCGGATCACGTTCAGGCGGTGGAACAGATCCTCGCGGAATTTGCCCTCCTGCACCCGCAGCTCGAGATTCTGGTGCGTGGCCGCAATAATGCGCACGTCAACTTTAACCGGCGCATAGCCGCCGACGCGATAAAACTGCCCGTCGGCCAGCACGCGCAGCAGACGCGTCTGCACGTCGAGCGGCATATCGCCGATCTCATCCAGAAACAGCGTGCCGCCATCCGCCTGCTCGAAACGGCCCTGACGAATCTGATTCGCGCCGGTAAACGCCCCTTTTTCATGACCGAACAGCTCCGACTCGATCAAATCCTTCGGGATGGCGGCCATATTAAGAGCGATAAAAGGGGCCTTGGCACGCGGGCTGTGACGATGCAGCGCATGCGCGACCAGCTCTTTCCCGGTTCCCGATTCGCCGTTGATCAGCACGCTGATCGACGAGCGCGACAAACGGCCGATAATGCGGAAGACATCCTGCATCGCCGGCGCTTCGCCGATGATATCGGTGGTGGGGCCGCTGACCGGCTGATTGCGCGGCTGCTGCTGCTCCTGATAATGACTAATGGCACGCTCCACCAGCGCTACCGCCTCATCAATATCGAAGGGTTTCGGCAGATAGTCGAAGGCCCCTTGCTGATAAGCGCTGACGGCCGCGTCGAGATCGGAGTGCGCCGTCATAATGATGACCGGCAGCATCGGATGACGCTGTTTAATCTGTTTCAGCAGCGCCAGTCCATCCATGCCCGGCATGCGAATATCTGACAGTAAAACGTCTGGGGTTTTGCTCGAGAGCGCGTCCAGCACCTCATTGCCGCTGTCGAAAGTGGCGCAGCTTAACCCGGCTCCAGTAAGCGCGCGTTCGAGCACCCAGCGGATGGAGCTATCGTCATCGACGATCCAGACTATCCCTCGTTGCATAGAAACCTCACTGGCGAATAGGCAGATAAACCGAAAATTCGGTGTGTCCAGGCCAACTGTTAAACTCAATTTTTCCTGAATGCTGATCAATCAGGCTACGGGCGATAGAGAGACCCAGGCCGGTGCCGCCTTCGCGTCCGCTCACCATCGGATAGAACAGGGTATCCTGCAGCTGAGCCGGAATGCCCGGGCCATTATCCTCAACGTCAATGCGTGCCACCAGACGATAGCGCGTACCGTGCAGGGTAAGCTGGAAGGCGGTGCGGGTGCGTAAAATAATGGTGCCGCCCTCGTTGCCCAGCGCCTGCAGCGCGTTACGCACCACGTTGAGCAACACCTGCTCAATCTGATCGGGATCGTGCGGCAGCTCCGGCAGGCTGGGGTCGTAATCGCGCACCAGCGAGACATTCTCCGGCAGCTCCATCGACACCAGATTCACTACCCGCTCCGCCACCTGGTGAATGCTCTGCGTGATATGCATGCCAGGCTGCTGCGGACCGAGCAGACGATCCACCAGATTACGCAGGCGGTCCGCCTGCTCGATAATGACTTTGGTATATTCGTTCAGCGACGGGTCGGGCAGCGCGCGCGACAGCAGCTGCGCCGCGCCGCGAAGTCCGCCCAGCGGATTTTTAATTTCGTGTGCGAGTCCTCGCACCAGATCGCGCGCCGCCACCTGCTGCGCATGCTGAAGCTGCTCCTGGCTGAGACGGCGTTGATTATCCATCGGCGCCATCTCCAGCAGAATAAAACCGTCCGGCAGCCGTTGCGCCGTCAGCGCCATCACGTGCGCGCGGCCGTCGACCACCAGCGTCACTTCGCTGTCGGTAAAGCCCTGGCCAGCCTCCAGACTCTCGCGCATCACTTCAATATTCAGTGAAAAATAGCCGGTCAGATCGGGCAGCGGCGTGCCGAACAGTTTGCGTGAGCTTTGCGCCAGTAACTGCTGCGCCGCCGGATTGGCGTAGTGGATGACCAGATCGTCGTCCACCAGCAGAATACTGTTTATCAGGGAGTTGAGAATTTGCCCCGCGTCGGGCAGGGAGCCAGTTGCCATACAGCGTTCCTCTGCACTGATTTAGTGCATTATACTCTTCCGCGCCTGTTTTCAGACGGCTGAACGATGATTTCGCGGCGAAAAAAGCCCATCCGGAGATGGGCTAAAGTTTCCACGGCAACAAAAATCTTCTGCGCCCTGCGCGTCGCCGCTGCGTTAGCAGCCCCGGGAACTATCCTGTTGCCGCCTGAGGCGGCAACGCGACCGGTGCAGAATAAAGATTAAACGCTGTAGTAAAGTTCGAACTCAACCGGGTGCGGCGTCATGCGGATACGGTCATTTTCGACTTTACGCAGTTCGATGTAGGCATCGATGGCGTCGTCGGTGAACACGCCGCCGCGGGTCAGGAACTCGCGATCTTCGTTCAGTGCGTTCAGCGCTTCTTCCAGCGAACCCGCTACTTTTGGAATCTCCGCTTCTTCTTCCGGCGGCAGATCGTACAGGTTCTTGTCCATTGCATCGCCCGGGTGGATCTTATTGATCACGCCGTCCAGGCCAGCCATCAGCAGCGCGGTGAACGCCAGGTACGGGTTAGCGGCCGGATCCGGGAAGCGCGCTTCGATACGGCGGGCTTTCGGGCTGGCGACAACCGGAATACGGATAGAGGCGGAGCGGTTACGGGCAGAGTAAGCCAGCATAACCGGCGCTTCGTAGCCAGGCACCAGACGCTTGTAGGAGTTAGTGGTCGGGTTCGCCAGAGCATTGATCGCTTTCGCGTGCTTGATGATACCGCCGATGTAGAACAGCGCGGTTTCAGACAGGCCGCCGTACTTGTCGCCAGCGAACAGGTTCACGCCGCCTTTAGAGAGCGACATATGGCAGTGCATACCTGAACCGTTGTCGCCAAACATCGGCTTCGGCATAAAGGTCGCGGTTTTGCCGTAGGCGTGCGCAACGTTGTGCACCACATATTTATAAATCTGAATTTCGTCCGCTTTCTTGGTCATGGTGTTGAAGCGGGTCGCCACTTCGTTCTGACCAGCCGTTGCCACTTCATGGTGATGTGCTTCAACCACCAGGCCCATCTGCTCCATGGTCAGACACATAGCGGAGCGGATATCCTGTGAGGAGTCAACCGGCGGAACCGGGAAATAGCCGCCTTTCAGGCCCGGACGGTGGCCTTTGTTGCCGCCTTCGTACTCTTTGCCGGTGTTCCAGGCCGCTTCGATATCGTCGATAGCGACGTGCGAGCCGGAAGTTGAAGAGCCGAAGCGAATGTCGTCGAACAGGAAGAATTCCGGCTCCGGTCCAAACAGCACGGTGTCGGCGATGCCTGATGAGCGCAGATACTCTTCAGCGCGTTTAGCGATAGAGCGCGGGTCGCGATCGTAGCCCTGCATGGTGCCTGGCTCGAGGATGTCACAACGGATGATCAGCGTCGGGTCTTCGAAGAACGGATCCAGAACGGCGGTGGTCGCGTCCGGCATCAGCACCATGTCTGATTCGTTAATGCCTTTCCAGCCGCCGATAGAGGAGCCATCAAACATTTTGCCTTCTTCGAAGAAGTCAGCGTTAACCTGGTGAGCAGGGATAGTAACGTGCTGTTCTTTACCTTTGGTATCGGTAAAACGCAGGTCAACAAACTTAACTTCGTGCTCGTTCATCATCGAGAGAACGTGTTCAGCGGACATACTCAACTCTCCTGGAAATGGTCATTGTCATCGTGGTGAGTGGCTGCGTCGTCTGAAACCTGAAGTGTCCGACCGCCATCCCCAACCAACCGATCTCGGCAAGCTCTGCAACCGTTGTGCAACTGCTGTTTTCGCTTATAAGAGATAAAGCGAATTCTGTGCCAACTTTCTTTTTTGCGGCTAAACCCCGCCTGTGCGCACCCTTTTGTTGCCAGCGCGCTGCACCAGCGTGGCAAATTTGCACCAAAGTTGTGCTTGCCCGCCTTTTAGTGGCACTAAAATGGTGCAAGCCTCCAACTTAGTGCATTAAGTGCACCGCATCCAGCGCAAATTTCCGTCAGTGCAATAAACTTCAGGTGAAAAGTGTGATCGTGTTCAGTATCCCGCTTAATCCGTGTACAATAGCGCGCTATTTCTAATGCCTGAGGCAAAGTTGTGATCGAAAATTTGCGTAACATCGCCATCATCGCGCACGTCGACCATGGTAAGACCACCCTGGTTGATAAGCTGCTGCAACAGTCCGGTACCTTTGACGCGCGTACCGAAGCGACTGAGCGCGTGATGGACTCCAACGATTTGGAGAAAGAGCGTGGAATTACCATCCTCGCTAAAAACACCGCTATCAAATGGAATGACTACCGTATCAACATCGTTGATACCCCAGGACACGCCGACTTTGGCGGTGAGGTAGAGCGCGTCATGTCCATGGTTGATTCGGTGCTGCTGGTTGTCGATGCGATGGATGGCCCTATGCCGCAAACTCGCTTCGTGACCAAAAAAGCCTTTGCCCATGGTTTGAAGCCGATCGTCGTTATCAACAAGATTGACCGTCCGGGCGCGCGTCCTGACTGGGTTGTTGACCAGGTATTCGACCTGTTCGTCAATCTGGACGCTACCGACGAGCAGCTTGATTTCCCGATCATTTACGCATCTGCGCTGCAGGGCATCGCCGGTCTGGATCACACCGACATGGCTGAAGATATGACCCCGCTGTACCAGGCGATCGTTGAGCATGTTTCTCCGCCGAAGGTGGAAGTTGACGCGCCGCTGCAGATGCAGATCTCGCAGCTGGACTACAACAACTACCTGGGCGTGATCGGCATCGGCCGCATCAAGCGCGGTAAAATCAAGCCGAACCAGCAGGTTACCGTTATCGACAGCGAAGGCAAAACGCGCAACGGTAAAGTCGGTAAAGTGCTGGGCCACCTGGGCCTGGAGCGTATCGATACTGACCTGGCGGAAGCGGGCGACATCGTTGCAATCACCGGTCTGGGCGAGCTGAACATCTCCGATACCATTTGCGATCCGCAGAATGTAGAGGCGCTGCCGGCGCTGAGCGTCGACGAACCGACGGTGACCATGTTCTTCAACGTCAACACTTCGCCGTTCTGCGGTCAGGAAGGCAAGTATGTGACGTCGCGTCAGATCCTTGAGCGCCTGAACAAAGAGCTGGTGCACAACGTTGCGCTGCGCGTAGAAGAAACAGAAGATGCGGACGCGTTCCGCGTATCGGGCCGTGGCGAACTGCACCTGTCGGTGCTGATCGAAAACATGCGTCGCGAAGGCTTCGAACTGGCGGTTTCCCGTCCGAAAGTTATCTTCCGTGAAATCGACGGCCGTAAACAAGAGCCGTTCGAGAACGTCACGCTGGATATCGAAGAGAACAATCAGGGCGCGGTCATGCAAGCCATGGGCGAGCGTAAAGGCGATCTGAAAAACATGGATCCGGATGGCAAAGGCCGCGTACGTCTTGACTACGTGATCCCAAGCCGTGGGCTGATCGGCTTCCGTAACGAATTCATGACCATGACTTCGGGTACCGGTCTGCTCTATTCCACCTTCAGCCACTACGACGACATTCGTCCGGGCGAAGTGGGCCAGCGTCAGAACGGCGTGCTGATCTCTAACGGCCAGGGCAAAGCGGTTGCCTTCGCCCTGTTCGGTCTGCAGGATCGCGGCAAGCTGTTCCTGGGCCACGGCGCGGAAGTCTATGAAGGCCAGATCATCGGTATTCACAGCCGCTCAAACGACCTGACCGTTAACTGCCTGACCGGTAAGAAGCTGACCAACATGCGTGCTTCCGGTACGGATGAAGCAACCACGCTGGTGCCGCCGGTGAAGATGACCCTTGAGCAGGCCATCGAATTCATCGATGACGACGAGCTGGTTGAAGTTACCCCGCAGTCGGTGCGTATCCGTAAACGTCACCTGACCGAAAACGACCGCAAACGCGCGTCGCGCGGTCCGAAAGAGTAAGACGTTTCGCTCTGATAAAAAGCCCCGCTTAGCGGGGCTTTTTTTATTCCTGTCCTCTGTCTGATGCGCGTTATCCCGCTGCGACGGCGCCGTCCGTCAACCATGCGCCTGAAGTTGGCCTGCGCCAGCTTCAATAACGGATTTTCTCCTGCCTGTTACCTGTTCAGCCCCTAATTTTGCCGCTAGAGTGAATGATCCAGGGAACCAGAGGAGTAACGGCATGTTGTACATTTTTGATTTAGGCAATGTGATTATTGATATCGACTTCAATCGCGTGCTGGGCGTCTGGAGTGACCTCGGCCGCGTTCCGCTGGCGCTGCTGCAAAGCCGCTTCCAGATGGATGAGGCGTTTGAGCAGCACGAGCGCGGCGAGATCAGCGACGAACATTTCGCCGCAGAGCTGTGCGAGCGGCTCGACATTGCGCTGAGCTATGAGCAGTTCGTGGCGGGCTGGCAGGCGGTATTTATGGGCGCGCGTGCCGATACGCTGGCGCTGATGAATCAGCTCCGCGCCGACGGGCATCGCGTGGTGATCCTCTCCAATACCAACAAGCTGCACACCGAATTCTGGCCGACGCAGTATCCGGACGTGCGCGCCGCGGCGGACGCCATCTATCTGTCGCAGGAGTTGGGCATGCGTAAGCCTGAGGCACGTATCTTTGAGCACGTGCTGCAGCAGGAGGGTTATCGCGCCGATCAGGCGATCTTCTTTGACGATAACGCGGATAATATTGCAGGCGCGGAGGCGCTTGGCATCAGAAGCGTACTGGTCACCGACAGCAAAACCGTGCCGACCTGGCTGGCAAGCCATCGCTGAATGATGACGTCGCGCCCTTTTATTTCGACCTGCCACGCGCTCTGGCTGTGGCTCAGGCTGCTGTGGAAACGCATCGACCAGGACAACATGACGACGCAGGCCGGCAATCTGGCCTTTGTCTCGCTGCTGGCGCTGGTGCCGCTGATCGCCGTGGTCTTCGCGCTGTTCTCCGCGTTTCCGGTCTTTTCGGAAGTCAGCGTTCAGCTGAAAAATTTCATCTTTGCCAACTTTGTGCCAGCGACCGGCAACGTGGTGGAGCGCTATCTGAATCAGTTCGTGGCCAACGTGCACCGTATGACGGCGCTGGGCGCGATAGGATTGATTGTCACCGCGCTGCTGCTGATGCATTCGGTCGATACCGCGCTCAACACCATCTGGCGCAGCCATAAAAAGCGCCCGCTGGTTTACTCTTTCGCTGTCTACTGGATGATCCTGACGCTGGGGCCGCTGCTGGCCGGCGCCAGTCTGGCGATCAGCTCTTATCTGCTCTCGCTGCGCTGGATAAGCGCCAGCGGCGTCTACGGCGTGATCGATCAGGTGCTGAGAGTCTTCCCCTTGCTGCTCTCCTGGCTCACGTTCTGGCTGCTTTACAGCATCGTGCCGACGCGTAACGTGCCGTCGCGCGACGCCTTGATCGGCGCGCTGGTGGCGGGCGCGCTGTTCGAACTGGGTAAAAAGGGCTTTGCCCTCTATGTTACGATGTTTCCTTCATACCAGCTGATTTATGGCGTGCTGGCAGTTATTCCAATCCTGTTTCTCTGGGTCTACTGGACCTGGTGTATTGTGTTGTTAGGCGCGGAAATTACCGCGACGCTGGACGATTATCGCCAGCTAAAACACCAGGAAGGCGAAAAAGAACGAGAGGTTGCATGATTGCGTTGATTCAACGAGTACTTAGCGCCAGCGTTAGCGTGGATCGCGCGGTGGTAGGCGAAATCGGGCCTGGCCTGCTGGTGCTGTTAGGCGTAGAAAAAGAGGACGATGAGAAGCGCGCCGAACGGCTGGCTGAAAAAGTGCTGGGCTATCGCATTTTCAGCGACGAGCAGGGAAAAATGAACCTGAGCGTCCAGCAGGCGGGCGGCAGTGTGCTGGTGGTGTCGCAGTTTACGCTGGCGGCGGATACGCAAAAAGGCATGCGTCCCTCTTTTTCCGGCGGCGCGGCGCCCGCTGAAGCAAACCGCCTGTATGACTATTTCAGCGACTGCTGTCGTCGCCAGGGCGTAACCACCGCCAACGGCCGCTTCGCCGCCGATATGCAGGTCGCGCTGGTCAACGATGGCCCCGTTACCTTCTGGTTGCAGGTGTGAGTCTGGCAGCTGAGCGGCACGGGACTGGCCACGCAAGCTCTGAACGAGAGAACCACTTTATGTATCATCTTCGGGTACCGCAAACGGCGGAAGAGCTGGATATGTACTACCAGTTCCGCTGGGAAATGTTACGCAAGCCGCTGCGCCAGCCGCAGGGCTCCGAGCGGGACGGCTGGGACGCGCTGGCGCATCATCAGATGGTGGTGGACGAGCACGGTCAGCCGGTGGCCGCCGGACGTCTCTATATCAATGCCGATAACGAAGCCTCGATTCGCTTCCTTGCCGTGCATCCGTCGGTGCAGGGGAAAGGGCTGGGCACGCTGGTGGCGATGACGCTGGAATCGGTGGCGCGGCAGGAAGGCGTGAAGCGCGTAACCTGCGCCGCGCGCGAAGACGCGGTCGAGTTCTTCGCCAAGCTGGGCTACCTCAATCAGGGAGAGATCACCGCGCCGCAGACCACGCCGGTGCGCCACTTCCTGATGATTAAGCCGGTGGTAACGCTGGACGATATTCTGCATCGCGCTGACTGGTGCGGCCAGCTGCAGCAGGCCTGGTACGACAATATTCCGCTCAGCGAGAAGATGGGCGTGCGCATTTTGCAGTTCACCGGGCAAAAATTTATCACCACCATGCCGGAAACCGGCAACCAGAACCCGCACCACACCCTGTTTGCCGGCAGCCTCTTCTCGCTGGCGACCCTGACCGGCTGGGGGTTAATCTGGCTGCTGCTGCGCGAGCGCCATCTTGGCGGCACTATCATCCTGGCGGACGCCCATATTCGCTACAGCAAGCCGATCGCCGGACGTCCCGGTGCAATTGCCGATATCGGTTCGATGAGCGGCGATCTGGATCGCCTGGCGCGCGGACGCAAAGCGCGCGTGCGCCTTGAAGTCGAGCTGTATGGCAATGAGGAGCCGGGCGCGGTATTTGAAGGGGTCTATATCGTGCTGCCCGCCGATCCCGACGAGCCGCTGGAAGAGGGCGGGTCCGGCGCGCGCATCAACTAAATCACTAGGGCTGATATGCGGCCCTGGTGCACTCTTTATCTGACTTCGCCCGCCTGCATCTGCTGCTCAACCTGCTGCGTGTCGGTACGCAGCGAGAGCGAGCCGCTCGCCGAGGATTTCAACGGCGCGTTCGCCTTGAGCGAGGCGTTGAGCTGAAGCTGAAAATTGCTCGGGCCGCTCGCGGGCAGCGCAGGCCAGCCCCAGTTTTGCAGTATCCCTGCGGGCACCGCCTGGCCTTTCAGCGTCAGCGCCACCGGCCGATCTGGCTGCTGGCCGACGCTGGCCGATCCTTCCAGCAGTCCATTACCGCTAAAAGCGCTCATCTCTGTCACCTGGATCTGCCGATCGTCGGCGATAAGAGAGAGCGACGGATGGCGCAAGTCGACGCGGTTAAATGTCGCCTCGGCGGCGTTAAGACTCAGCTTGCCTGACCAGATCCCCCACTGATGCTGACGCGCCAGCAGCAGATTTTCGCCGCTGCCCTCCAGCGAGGTCATCTGAAACGGAAACGCCGGATTGATATCGATGATCAGGTTGCGATTAGAGGTGAAGCGTCGCACCTCCAGCGAATCGAGCCAGGTCAGCAGCGCCGCCTGCCAGCGATCGCGCCACGTTTCCGGCAGCGTATATTCCAGTCCGGCGACCGCCAGATTATTCAGCGTCAGGCGCTTGTCGCTGCGGCTCCAGCGGCCGTCGGCGCGGATCACGCCATTGGCCCAGCGCGAGCTAAACTGGGTCAACGCGATACCCTGCGGCGACAGGTCGAGATTGAGGATCGGATCGTTAAGCTCAAAGCGTCCGTTGATAAAGTTGCTGGCGTTCAGCGCGATCGAACCGTCGTCGCTGCGCCAGTCATCGCCTTGCCAGGTCAGGTTTTTCAGCGTCAGATCGAGATCGGTAACCGCCCAGTCCGGACCCTGCAGGCGCGCATCGGTCATATCCAGACGATTAATGGTAACGGAAGGCAGCGCCTGAATTGGCCGCAGGAAGTCCGTCAGGCTCTGGGCGGTTTGCAGGCGAATATCGTTGAGGCGAAGCTGGTGGATCAGCCAGTTGCCCTGCGCGTCGCGCTCGGCGCTGCCGGTCATCGAACCGCGCGCCAGATCGGCGCCGACGTTGCTGAAGAGCATGCGACCCTGCGCTACGCTGCCCTGAATCAGGACGTTAGCGCCCGACACCTTGTTCAGCGTCAGGCCGCCAGCGCTCATCTGAAACTGCGCATCACTGCCCAGCATGCTCTTCGCCGTGGGTTTCCATGGCATAACGCCGCCGTTTACCCGCTGAGCCGTAAGCGGAAGCGGCGAGTCTGGACTGTCTATGCGCATATTATTCAGCTGCAGACGTCCTGCCTGGAAAGGCAGCGCGTCGCCAGGCGTCAGGTTTGCCAGATTCACCGCGCCGTCGCGCAGCTCGATGCTGCCGAAGTGCAGCGGATCGCTGAACTGCAGCAGCGCGAATCCGAGATCGACGCGCTTCGCCACCACGGCGGCTGGCTGGCCGTCATGACCAAAGGTAACGTTGTCGAGAATGATGTGCGAAGGCGAGGAAAAGTTGTGCTCTATCTTACTGATGGAGAGATGCCAGGCCGTTTTATCGCTCACGTAGCGGCTGAACCAGCCTGCGCCCCACTGCGTCTGCAGCAGAACGTAGATCACCACCAGGGTCAGCACCAGCAGCAATAGTACCGTAAGAAAAAATTTTCCAAGAAATTTCATTGTATCCATCCCGCCATCTTTCCGGTCAGTGCTTGTTATGCCTGAATTACCGTTGTAGCTCAACAGCCTGGATGTAAATACGAATAAATAGCAGAGGCGGGCCGCCGCCCGCCGGAGAGGTTACTTTTCCTGCGGAAAGATCAGGTTCAGCACGATGGCGGTGATGCCGCCTGCGGCGATGCCGGAAGAGAGCAGGGTCTTCAGCCAGTCTGGCGCGAACTGCAGGATCAGCGGCTGCTGTGATACGCCCAGCCCGACCGCAAGCGACAGCGCGATAATCATAATCGCACGGCGGTTCAGCGGCTCGCGCGACACGATGCGTACGCCGGAGGCGGCGATGGTGCCGAACATGACGATGGTCGCGCCACCCAGCACCGGTTCCGGAATATGCTGCACAAAACCGCTCACCGCTGGAAACAGACCCAGCACGATCAGCATTAGCGCGACCACAAAGCCGACGTAGCGGCTGGCGACGCCGGTCAGCTGGATAACGCCGTTGTTCTGGCCAAAACAGGAGTTGGGAAAGGTATTAAACAGCGCGGAGACAAATGAGTTCAGCCCGTTCGCCAGCACCCCGCCTTTCAGACGCTGCATATAGAGCGGACCGCTCACCGGCTGCTCTGAAACATCCGAGGTCGCGGTAATATCGCCGATCGTCTCCAGTGAGGTGACCATAAACACCAGCATCAGCGGCACCAGCAGGTTCCAGTCGAAGCCCAGCCCATAATAGAGGGGCGTCGGCACTGCGACCAGCGGCTGGCTGGTCGGCGCGGCGGTTGGCGGCAGCATATCCATCAGCCAGGCGGCGAGATAGCCGATCGCCATGGCGATAACCAGCGACGCGACGCGCAGGTAAGGATTGCGCTGACGGTTGAGCACGATGATCACCGCCAGCACCACGCCCGCCAGCAGCAGGTTTTTCGGCGCGCCGAAGCTGTGATCGTTCATTGCGGCGAAGCCGCCGCCAATAGAGGTCAGGCCGACCTGAATCAGCGACAGGCCGATAATCATCACTACAATGCCGGAGACCAGCGGAGTGATAATGCGGCGCGCCAGGTGTAGAACGCGCGACAGCACCATTTCAGTACAGGAGGCCAACATCAGCGTGCCGAACAGCGCCGCCATCATGGTCGGCACGTCGGCGCCGCCGTTTTTCAGCGCCATGCCGCCCATAATCAGGGGCGTGACAAAGTTGAAGCTGGTGCCCTGAATCGACAGCAGGCCCGAGCCAATCGGGCCCCAGGTTTTAATCTGCAGTAGCGAGGCGACGCCGGAGGCGAACAGCGACATGCTGATAATGTGCTGCGTATCCTGCGCAGGCAGGCCCAGCGCCTGACAAATCAGCAGCGCGGGCGTGATGACCGCCACAAACATCGCCAGCAGATGCTGACCGGCGGCAAACAGCGTTTGCGGCAGCGGCGGACGATCCTCAAGACGGTAAATCAGTTCGCTCTGGCGCGGCGGCGTCGATGTCGGGTGTGTGACGTCTGGTTGATTAACGGACATAAAGTGGCTTCCCGGTCTGTGAAGAGGGGGATTTTAAACCGCTGATGGCTGAAAGCAATCGTTTGCCAGCCTTTATCTTATGCGCGTCCAGGCGCAAGCGCAGTCAGATCAGAGAGGAGAGGGAATCAGACGTTGGTATAGCGTGCAGTTTCCGGCAGCCAGCGCTCGATCAGCGCCTTCGCCTGTTCAGGATAGTGCTGGTGGATATGGCGCGCCACACGCTGTACTTCCGGCACCATCGCCTGATCGCGCAGCAGATCCGCTACCTTAAACTCGGCGTTGCCGGTCTGGCGCGTGCCCAGCAGCTCGCCCGGACCGCGAATCTCCAGATCGTGCTGGGCGATGACGAAGCCGTCGTTGCTGTCGCGCAGCACCTGCAAACGACGCTGCGCGGTTTTGCTCAGCGGCGCTTTGTAGAGCAATACGCAGTGCGACGCCACTGCGCCGCGCCCGACGCGTCCGCGCAGCTGATGCAGCTGCGCCAGCCCCAGGCGTTCCGGATTTTCGATAATCATCAGGCTGGCGTTAGGCACGTCGACCCCGACTTCAATCACCGTGGTCGCCACCAGCAGCTGCATCTCATTGGCCTTGAAGGCTGCCATGACCGCCTGCTTCTCTGCAGGCTTCATGCGGCCGTGTACCAGACCAATATTCAGGTCGGGCAGCGCGACTTTCAGGGCTTCCCAGCTCGCTTCCGCTGCCTGTGCCTCCAGCAGATCGGACTCTTCGATCAGCGTGCAGACCCAGTAAGCCTGGCGGCCATCCTGGCAGGCGTGCCGCACGCGGGCGATGATGTCATCGCGGCGGCTGTCGGGGATAGCGACGGTGGTGACCGGCGTACGGCCCGGCGGCAGCTCGTCAATGGTCGAGGTATCGAGATCGGCGTAGGCGGTCATCGCCAGGGTGCGCGGAATCGGCGTCGCGGTCATAATCAGCTGATGCGGATGGAAGCCCTGCTCTTCGCCTTTCTCCCACAGCGCCAGCCGCTGATGCACGCCGAAACGATGCTGCTCGTCGATAATCACCAGCGCCAGGCCGTTGAACTGCACCTGCTCCTGAAACAGCGCATGCGTGCCGACCACCATCGCCACCTGTCCGCTGGCGATCGCCTCCTGCTGCGCCTGTCGCGCTTTGCCTTTCTGTTTGCCAGCCAGCCAGCCGACTTCGATGCCCAGCGGCGCAAACCAGCTGCGGAAGTTACTGGCGTGCTGCTCTGCCAGCAGCTCGGTGGGCGCCATCAGTGCCACCTGTTTACCGTGGGCGATGACGTCGAGCGCCGCCAGCGCCGCGACCAGGGTTTTACCGGATCCCACGTCGCCCTGCACCAGGCGCATCATTGGGAAATCGTTGGTCAGATCGCGCTCAATCTCCTGCACCACGCGTTTTTGCGCGTTGGTCGGTGAGAAGGGCAATGCAGCCAGCAGTTTGTCGCTCAGCGTATGGCGCGGCGCCATCGGCAGCGCGTAATAGCGCTGCGCGCCGGCGCGTACCGCCAGCATGCTGAGGTTGTGCGCCAGCAGCTCTTCCAGGATCAGACGACGCTGCGCCGGATGGCGGCCATGCTCCAGCTCGCTCAGGCGCAGGTCCGGCGGCGGACGATGCAGCGTGCGCAGCGCCTCCGGCAGGCTAATCAATCCCTGCGCCAGCTCCTGCGGCAGCAGTTCGGCGATCGGCACGCTCTCCAGCAGCGTCAGCGCCTGATCGGTAAGGCTGCGCAGCGTGGCCTGACGGATACCTTCGGTGGTGGGATAGACCGGCGTCAGGGTCTCTTCCAGCGTAACCGGACTCTGCTCGCCCTGAACGCGATACTCGGGGTGAATGATTTCCGCGCCGCGCTGGCCGCGCTTGATCTCGCCATAGGCGGTGACGCGACGACCCGGCGCCAGGCTGTTCTTCATCCCGGCATTGAAGTTGAAGAAACGCATAGTGAGCACGCCGCTGCCATCGCTGATCTGACATACCAGCATGCGGCGTCGGCCAAAGGAGATGTCCGACTGCAAAACCTCGCCCTCTACCGTGGCCCAGATGCCGGGCAGCAGATCGTTAATGGCATAGAGTTGGGTGCGGTCTTCGTAGCGTAGCGGGAGATGGAGCAGCAGATCCTGAATGGTATGCAGGCCGAGCTTAGCCAGCTTCGCCGCCTGACTGGCGCCGACGCCGGTCAGGGTACTGAGCGGTATGGCATCCAGCAGGCGGCCTTTCATTTCTTTTTCCCCGTGGCCTGCATGCTGGCCCACCAGTCGGCGTCAGCTTCCACTTCGCCCTGAGCGTTGATATGCGGATAGGGCAGACCTTTCTGCTTCGCCACGCGCGCCAGCACCGGATAGCCGCCTTCGAACAGCAGGCGCTGTTGCTCCTCTTCGTCCAGCAGGCTGTGCTGGCGCTGATAGAGTCCGGCGTTCTGCCGCTGGCGCTGCGCTTCGTAAAGGATCAGCGCGGAGGCCACGGAGACGTTCAGCGACTGCACCATGCCGACCATAGGAATAATGATGTCGCGATCGGCCAGCGCCAGCGCTTCGGCGGTGATGCCTGTTTTTTCCTGACCCATCAGAATGCAGGTCGGACGGGTGTAATCTATGTCGCGAAAATCGACCGCTCTGGCCGACAGGTTGGTCGCCAGCACCTGCATGCCGCGATCTTTCAGGTGGGTAACTGCCTGGGCGATAGTACGGTGAGTTTTAACTTTCACCCAGCTGTTGCTGCCGGCGGAAGCGGAAACCATGGTGCGCATCCGCTCGCTGGGCCAGACGGCGTGCACTTCGTGAATGCCCACCGCATCCGCCGTGCGGATCACCGCCGATACGTTGTGCGGTTTATGCACCTGTTCCATACAGACGGTGAGGTCGTGCTGGCGAAGCGCCAGCATCTCCTGAATACGAGCGAAGCGTTGGGCGTTCATGCGCTAGTTACGGTTTCGGTGGACTTTGATCACGTCCGGCATCACGCGAATTTTACGCATAATGTTCGCCAGATGGACGCGATCGTGCGCGGTCAGGCGGATAAACGCGCTGTAAACGCGGCCGTCGCGCTCTTCGGTATTAAGGCTCTGGATGTTCGAGCCTGCGGTATTGATCGCCGCTGTCAGGTTCGCCAGCGCGCCCTGATGGTTGAACATGTCGACTTTAATCTCCGCCACGAACTCCTGATCGGTGACCTTATCCCACTCTACCGGCATGAATTTTTCCGGCTCTTTCTGGTAGCCGCGAATATTTCGACAGGATTCGTGATGCACCACCAGTCCCTTGCCGGGGCTGACGTGGGCCACGATGGGATCGCCGGGAATCGGACGGCAGCACTTGGCGAAGGTGATCAGGACGCCGTCTGCGCCTTTGATCGGCAGCTTGCCGCGTTTGCTGCTGCTCGGCGGCGTCGCATTGCTCGACTGCAGCAGGTTCTTCGCCACCACCACGCTCATGGCATTACCGAGGCCGATCTCCGCCAGCAGATCGTCCAGCGACGTCAGCTTCATGCGATCCAGCTCTTGCTTAATGTTCGCGGGCGAAATCTCCGCCAGCTTGCGGCTGCCACCAAGCGCGTGGCTCAGCAGGCGACGGCCAAGATTGACGGAGTCTTCGCGCTTGAGGTTTTTCAGCAGCTGGCGAATTTTGGCGCGCGCTTTGGAACTGACGACGAAGTTGAGCCAGGCGGCGTTGGGACGTGCGCCCGGCGCCGTAATGATCTCTACCGTCTGGCCGCTGGTCAGCGGCTGTGAGAGCGGATAGGGCTGGCGATCGACGCGCGCACCGACGCAGGCATGGCCGATATCGGTATGCACCGCATAGGCGAAATCGACCGGCGTCGCACCGGCCGGCAGCTCGACGATGCGGCCTTCCGGCGTAAAGACGTAAATCTCGTCAGGGAAGAGATCGGATTTCACGCTCTCGATAAATTCAAATGAGCTGCCCGCGCTCTGCTGCAGCTCCAGCAGGCTTTGCAGCCAGCGCTGGGCGCGGATCTGCGCGGTCGTGCCGCTTTCGCCCGCCTGTTTATAAGCCCAGTGCGCGGCGACCCCCATCTCTGCCATCTGATCCATATCTTCGGTACGGATCTGCACCTCGACCGGCACGCCGTGCGGACCGATCATTGAGGTATGCAGCGACTGATAGCCGTTGGCTTTGGGGATGGCGATGTAATCTTTCATCCGGCCTGGACGCGGTTTGTACAGGCTGTGCATCTGACCGAGCACGCGGTAGCAGGTGTCCACGTCCTTCACGATCACGCGGAAGGCGTAGATATCCATGATGGAGTGAAAACGCTGCTCTTTCAGCGTCATTTTGCGGTAGATCGAGTAGAGATGTTTTTCACGGCCGCTGACGCGGCAGGGAATGCCCGCTTCCTGCAGGCGTCCGTCGATTTCCGACAGGATCTTCTGAATCATCTCTTTGCGGTTGCCGCGCGCCGCTTTGACGACCTCTTTAATCACGCGATAGCGATTAGGGTAGAGCGCCTCAAAACCCAGCTCTTCCAGCTCGATTTTCAGGTGATGGATACCCAGGCGATGCGCCAGCGGAGAGTAGATCTCCAGGGTTTCCAGCGCGATGCGACGACGCTTGTCTGGACGCAGCGAACCCAGCGTACGCATATTGTGCGTGCGGTCGGCCAGCTTGATGAGAATGACGCGGATATCCTGCACCATCGCCATGATCATCTTGCGGAAGTTCTCAGCCTGCGCCTCTTTCTTGTCGCGGAAGGTCAGCTTATCCAGCTTGGATACGCCTTCCACCAGCTCCGCCACGCTTTTGCCGAACAGCTGCTCCATATCCTGGTAGGTTGCTGGCGTGTCTTCAATCACATCATGCAGCAGCGCGGCCATGAGCGTTTCATGGTCGAGCTTCATCTCCGCCAGAATGCAGGCAACGGCAACAGGATGGGTAATGTAGGGCTCGCCGCTGGAGCGTGTCTGTCCCTCGTGAGCATCACGTGCGACAAGATACGCTTGCTGGAGGCGCTTGATTTGCTCCTCCGGCAGGTATTTTTCAATCAGCTGATTGAGGCTTTCAAACAGATACAAGGTTGGCCTGCAGGTTGCTGTTAACGACGACCTTCAGCGATAGCGGTAACGGCTTGCAATTCAGCGGCTTCCTGCTCTTGCTGCTCCTGACGATCGCGCACGTCGAGGATCTGGTTAGTGATCAGGCCTTCTTCGATTTCGCGCAGGGCGATAACGGTGGCTTTATCGTTCTCTTCCGGAACCAGCGGATCTTTGCCGCCTACCTGCATCTGACGTGCACGGCGTGCAGCGACCAACACCAGGTCAAAACGGTTACCAATTTTTTCTACTGCGTCCTGAACGGTTACGCGTGCCATAGGTGTGCTACTCCACAGATGAAGAAATGACTGGGCATAATACTGAAACTGTCTTCAGACTGCCAATAGTTTGCTGATTAAAGCATCATGACGCGCCTTCTGGCGCCCCATGCGCAGGCGTTCAGCGCGGATGATGGTCTTCAGATCCGACAGCGCCAGATCGAAATCATCATTGATAATTAAATAGTCGTATTCGGCGTAGTGGCTCATCTCGGAGACCGCCTGCGCCATGCGGCGGGCAATCACCTCTTCGCTGTCCTGACCGCGGCCGCGCAGACGGCGGTCCAGCTCGTCCTGCGAGGGCGGCAGCACGAAGATGCTGCGCGCGGCGGGCATTTTCGCACGGATCTGCTGCGCGCCCTGCCAGTCGATATCAAGAAACACATCGACGCCAGTGGAGAGCACCTGCTCGATCGCTTTACGCGACGTGCCGTAATAGTTGTCGAAGACTTTAGCATGCTCGAGGAAGGCGTCTTCCGCGATCATCGCTTCAAACTCATCTTTTGAGACGAAGTAATAGTGTTCGCCATGGGCTTCACCGGGACGCATGCCGCGGGTGGTGTGAGAAACGGACACCTGCGTATCGTACAACGGTTGTGTCTTTAATAACGCCTGAATCAGGCTGGATTTACCCGCGCCGCTGGGGGCGGAAACAATAAAAAGCGTGCCTTGAGCCATGGTCTTCTTGAATTGAGTAAAGAGCGGAGTCGATTTCCTGCAAAGTATACACGGCTTAAGGCGGTCACGCAGCGTTTGCGCATGGCGCTGCGCTAAATCTTTTGCGGCGCGGCGCGTAAAGCCGCCTTTTCCAGCCTGCAAACGCCGCTGTTTTCTGCCTGTTCCCTTCCATTTTGCTGTTTTGGCCGTCGCTCCGCCAATTTCACGCCGCTTCAATAGGCGAAACGTCGAGGAGGCGCATTATGAAAGAGAGATTATACCTGCTGCTGTACCTGTTGCTGCTGGCTGCTGGCTCAGCGCAGGCGCTTTGTCCGGCATGGACGCCTGCGCGCGCCGGCGAGGAGATCGCCCGTCTGCAGCGGCAGCTGGAGCGCTGGGACCAGGCCTACTACCGCGATGGCCAAAGCCTGGTCCGCGATACGGACTATGACACGCTGCTGCAGCGGCTAAAAAGCTGGCAGCGCTGCTTCACACCCACCCACCCGACCTATGACTCGCAACTGCCTGCCAGCGGCAGGGTCGCGCATCCAGTGGCGCACACCGGCGTAAAAAAGCTGCGCGATAAGCTGGCGCTGGCGTACTGGATGCAGGATCGGCGCGACTTATGGGTGCAGCCGAAAATCGACGGCGTCGCGGTCACGCTGGTCTACGAGACGGGAAAGCTGGCAGCATTAATTAGCCGCGGTGACGGGCTGCACGGCGAATCCTGGTTAGCGAAAGCAGCTTATATTCCCGCCATTCCGCTGAAGATTAAGAGCGATGCGCCGCGAGTGGTGCTGCAGGGCGAACTCTTCCTGAAGATGACCGATCACCGCCAGTCGCGCGACGGCGGTAAAAACGCGCGGGCGCAGGTAGCGGGCGCGCTGATGAGTCAGACGCCTGGGCCGCTGCTGGCCGATATCGGCTTGTTTATCTGGGGATGGCCAGATGGGCCCGCTGGGATGGGTGATCGTCTGCGGCAGCTTGCTGACTGGGGGCTGGATCTGGCGCAAGCGTGGAGTCAGCCGGTACGGGATGAAGAGGAGGTCGCGGTCTGGCGCGAACGCTGGTTCAACGCGCCGCTGCCTTTCGCAACGGACGGTGTGGTGGTGCATCAGGCGATGCGCCCGGCCGGACAAAGCTGGATGCCTGGTGAGGGCGACTGGGCGGTGGCGTGGAAGTTTGAGCCGCCGGACGCCACCAGCGAAGTACGTTCGGTTGATTTTACCACCGGTCGCACCGGCAATATCGCTGTGGTGCTCACCCTTCAGCCGGTCGCGCTCGACGACAAAATTGTCCGGCGCGTGAACCTCGGCTCGCTGCGGCGCTGGCGGGCATGGGACGTTATTCCCGGCGATCAGGTGGCCATTAGCCTGGCGGGACAGGGCATTCCTCGTCTGGAAAGGGTGATCTGGCGAGTCGCAGAACGCGACTACCCGCAGCCACCGGATGCTGAAAGTTTTACGCCGCTTAGCTGCCTGAGCGCTACGCCCGCCTGCCGCCAGCAGCTGCTGGCGCGGCTAAGCTGGCTAAGCCAGAAATCGGTGCTGGATATCGCGGGTGTGCAGCGCAGCACCTGGCTGCGGCTGCTGGAGAACCGCGCCATGTCGCATCTTTTCTCCTGGCTGACGCTGACGCCGGAGCAAATCGCGCAGAGCTCAGGCATCAGCCCGACGCGCGCGCAGCAGCTCTGGCATCGGTTCAACCTGACCCGTCAGCAGCCACTGCGCCGCTGGATCGGCGCGCTCGGCATACCGCTGCCGCGCCTTGCGCTAAACGCCTTGCTGGACAGGAGCTGGGACGAGGTGCAGCAGCGCGACGTACAGCAGTGGCAGGCGCTGCCAGGCGTCGGCGCGATCCTGGCGCAGCGTATTCACGCCATGCTGCAGGACGCGCAGATACAAAAGCTGATCGCTTTTCTGCGACAGCAGGGCATTCCGGGTGAGGTCAGTGCTCCGGATGAGGGTAGTTGAAAACCGGCAGGCCAAGCCGGAAGCGCAGCGCCAGCAGGCGCGCCAGAAAGCCAAACAGCAGCGTAATAATTACCACAGCCTCATGTGCCAGCGAGGTTTTCAGCAACAGGATATAAATCCAGCCGGAGGCAAAGGCGATACCGGCATAGAGCTCTTTTTGAAACACCAGCGGAATACGATTACAGAACATATCGCGCAGCACGCCGCCGAATACGCCGGTAATCACCGCGGCAATCGCGGCGATAATCATCGCATGGCCGCTGTCCAGTGCCACCTGCGCACCAATAATCGAGAAGACCACCAGGCCTAACGCATCCAGCACCAGGAAAACTTTGCGCAGGTGGGTCATCAGCGGTGCAAGCCAGGTCGTCAGCACGGCAGCAGCAGCTACAATCATGATGTATTCCGGATGCTTCACCCAGCCGAGCGGGTAATGGCCCAGTAAAATATCCCGCACCGATCCGCCGCCAATTGCCGTGACCGACGCGATGATAATCACGCCGAACAGATCCATTTTGCGTCGTCCGGCGGCAAGCGCGCCTGTCATGGCTTCCGCCGTAATGCCGATAATATAGAGGACGGTTAATAACATAGCTGGCTCCAGAAGGTGGGCGGCAAGGCTACGGGGTGAGTAAAATCTCAGCAACTGAGAATTTCTCAGGCGATTGCTTCGCATCAGTTTAACTTATGACGGCCCGCGGAAAAACGCCGACGTAGCGGGAAGGTCAGTGTAGCGCGGCGGCGGCAGGATAAGAAAAACGAATTACCAACAGGGCAGGCAATGAAGCGAAGCGCTATTAAGGCGAGGCTATTGGGGAAAGCATGAAAGAGACCGCTTAGCCAGTCAGGAACATTTGGGGAAGAAATAAAAATATCGCGCGGATAAAAAGAAAAAAGCGTGCTGTCGCCAGCACGCGAATGCATCTTATCAGATGCCCAGAGCCCACCATACAGACTTGTTTTTATTATGCGATTCTTGCGCGAATGCGACTGTAATCTTTGAGATTAAAACGATATTCCGGCTGAAAGCTCGAGCGGCCATAATAGCAGTAGGTCAGCATGCGAACTGAGGCCAATGCCAGATAACCCCAGATGGCACACAGTACCGAGGGCGTCAGCCAGACGGTAAATAACGTCACGCCAAGGCCAAAAAGCACCGACAACGTTTCAGTAAAGGCGATGCGAGTAAATTGCCTTTCACGCTGTAGAACGGCGCGATAATGTTGCCCCTGCGGAATAATAATAAAAATAACAGAGACCATTTCCAGCATAATAGCCAGTTCGGGCTGCTGCAGGTAGTTACCGATAAGATCGCTACCGGTAAACAGCACGGCGAAAATAACTATGCTCAGCAGCATATTGCCCCAGTAAAGCATCGACTGATCGCGTACCGACAGCGTGCCGCTGCGGATCAGCGCGTTGGAAAAGCTGCGATCGGCCAGCGTATCGATGACCAGCAGCCCGATGATGGCGATCGCCAGCAGGTTAAGCTCGTTAGCCTGCAGTATTTGCGCCAGTAAAGAGAGCTGAAGTACCCCAATGCCGATGATTTTGATCGATGAGAGAATCGACCATTTTGCGCCGGTAAGGCTTCGTTCACGTATCGCCATAATATGCTCGTTAGGTACAGGTACCGAGTAAAATGTGACGTATGAAATAGCAGGCTATTTCATACTAATAATTAATGCCATTCGCCTGCGCGAAGTCCAGACGCAGTACGCCAGGCCTCACCTGTTATTATTGATTCAATGCGATGGATTTCTGAAACGTAAATAATGTCCCCATTATTATTATCCCGGGACAGGGCCGTCTTTTCTGTGGTTAACAGAAAAGTGGCCAGGTCCTGGGCAAATCCCTTTATATTTTTATATTCTCCAGCCAGCATCCTACTGGCAATCTCAACAAGTTCTTCTTCTGACAGCAGAGCCGTAGTTGAGCAGTCCATTTTTATTTCCTGGTGTTGTTATTATTAGTGTTGCTGTGTGTGTGGCTAATTTATACCTCGTTTTTTTTAATTTAACACCATAAGAAAATTCCGATAACGCCGCTGTAGAAATAAATGGATTCACTCTTTGCATGAAATTTTTTTTACTTCCGTTCTAAAGGTTTATTAATCGTTGTGCAGTAAAAAGGGGAAGTGGCAGGTATAAAAAATGCGCATGCACAGAGAATGCATGTATTTCAGGCGTTACAGCGAAACGGCAGCGTTAGCTACCCAGGAATTTTCCCGGATAGCGGGCTTTAATAAAACTGTTGGGAACAGCGAAGATGACTTATGAAAAAGGTGAAAACGCTTATGCGTTTTTACTGAACTTTTTTCACTTTTCTGAGCCGTAAGGCCCAGCCATGACTAAATATCGATGGCTTCTTCGCCGGTTTTACTGGGTGAGCAGAGCGTTAAGACGAGCAAGATCGCTTCTTACCCATTCAATATCCTGAGAAAATTTGCCGTCAGACATAAGCGGCTGGCGATAAACCACCATCACCACTTCCGCGCCCTGTTCGTTGGCGACCACGCGCATCGGCATATAAATCTCTTTACCAAAGCCGCTGTCAATCCAGTGATCCATTACGCCAAAGGGATTATGCGGGGTAAAGCGAAGCTTTACTGCACCGTCCGGCCCGCGCGCACGCCAGCAACTGCCTTCCTGCTCCAGCGTACTGCTGCTCAGTCCGGAGGCCCATTTGGCGAAGTATTCCGGTTTCCAGATAGTTTCATACAAATCTAACCAGTTACGCGCAATGGTCTGACTGACAACCTGGGACAACAACATGCTACCTCCGGAACCGGGTTAAAAAGGCATTAAAACATGTTGTATGCAGGGGGAGAATCCTCCACAACCAGAAGTGTGGTGTAGGCAGGGTTTCGTCCGGCAGGCCGGGCGGCCTGCCGGAACCGATCAAAGGAAACGTCCGCGCGCGTCAATCAGCTGGAGCTCTGCACGACCGTCGGCGTGACGCAGCACATAGCTGTCCGACTGCGCCATAACCGCACAGCTGTGATTCGGGTAGATACGCAGCAGGGCGCCGACGCGGGGCGCATTATCCTGCCAGGCGATAAAGCCATGCTCCTCCGATAGCTTACTCACCTCATAGCAGGTGCCGCTCTCATCGACAGCGACGCCGAAGCCGCTGGCAAGGGTGCCGTGCGGACCTTTATCCGAACTCAACATTTTAGAACCGGCATCGATAATGGCGAAGTGGCGGTTTACCGCAACCACGCGCGCGATCACGCTCAGCGCCAGCGCGTCAACGCGGCTCAGGCCAAGGCGGCAGGCGGTCAGATCGAGCAGGGCGTAGTTTCCCGGCCGGATCTCGTCGGTTCCATCAGCCACCGGCGCGGCGAGCGCCGTGGGCGTCGCACCGACGGAAACAGGGCAGTGGGCGAACCCCGCGGCGCGCAGCTGGCCTTGCACCTGCTGCATCAGCTGCGCTTCTTGCTGCGCGATCTCCGCAATGGCGTCACGGTTCCCCGCGCCGTAGGCGTGCCCGGCGTGGGAGATCAGACCGGCAAAACGCAGCCGCGCTGTCTGCACTGCCTGTGCCAGCTTTACCGCGTCGTCGCGATGCGGATCGACGCCAATTCGATGGAGCCCAACATCGACTTTAATCGCCACCCTAACATCGGCATCAGGCTGCTGGCGCAGCGCCTCAGCAATCGCGGCTACGCCAGGTTGCGCATCGACAATCAGGGTCACCTTCGCCTGATGCTGCGCTGCCAGCTTCAGCAGCGGCGCAATGCTGTCAGCGCGAATCACCGGGTAGGCCAGCAGAACATCGCGCTCGCCGCCGCGAATAAAGACTTCGCCTTCGCTCGGCTTAGAGACGGTGATGCCGCAGGCGCCCAGCGAACGCTGGCGGCGGGCGATATAGAGGCTTTTATGCGTTTTGATATGGGGGCGGAGCGCGACGCCTGCGCGGCTGGCTTTTTCCTGCATACTCCGCAGATTGGTTTCCAGCCTGTCGGCATCGATTTCAATATAGGGCGTCAGACGATCGTCAGGCAGAGGACGTTGCCAGCGTTGGTTCATATCCATACGAGGTTCCTGCACAAACAGAGAAAACCTCATCATTCAGCAATCTGCGGCGAGATACCAGCCGCAAAAAGCGAAAACCGCATCATGAAGGTTGTCATGATGCGGAACAGACTAAACGTAGAGCGAGGCTTCGCCTGGCGGACGGGTTTTGAAGCGGCGGTGCAGCCACAGATACTGCTCGGGCGCACGCAGAATCTGACTTTCGATCACCTTGTTCATATAGGCGGCGGCGGCAGCTTCATCGGTATGCGGGTAGTTTTCCAGCTCGGGATCGATAATCAGCTGATAGCCATAATTATCGGGATTGCGGATCAGCGAGATGGTCAGCATTGCCGGATTGGCCAGGCGCGACAGAACGAAGGTGCCGTTGGTGGTTGCGGCTTTCTCAACGGCGAACAGCGGGGCAAAGACGCTGCCTTTCGGGCCGTAATCCTGATCCGGCGCAAACCACACCGATTCGCCTTTTTTCAGCGCCTGCACCATGCCGCGCAGATCGCGCCGATCGATCATCGCTTTGTTAGAACGCATACGGCCTTTGGTCTGCGCCCACTCCATCGCCCGGTTATTGTGCGGGCGGTACATTGCCATCATCGGCTGGCACAAACCGCTGATGCGACCGCCCAGCTCCAGCGACATAAAGTGCACGCCGATAACCATTACGCCGCGCTTCTGCTCCATAGCGGAGCGCAGATGGTGCATGCCTGACACGTCGAACAGTTTTCTCACCGCGCGATCCGACCAGAACCATGCGATGCCGGTTTCCATCAGCGCCATGCCCAGCGAAGCGAAGTTGCCCGCGATCATGCGCTCTATGTCGTGTTCGGCAATGCCAGGAAAGCAGAGTTCGATATTGCGTCGCGTAATTCGTTCCCGACGCTTAAGGAAATGACGAGAAAGCGTGCCGGCGTTGGCGCCGAGACGCATCAGAACAGGATAAGGAAGCTGAACCAGCAGCCACAGGATGCCCAGACCTAACCAGGTTAACCAGTAACGCGGATGCAGCATTGAACGGCAGAAAGCTCCGGTCTTTTTCATAGCGCACCTTTATGTGATGAGTGTATGTATCGCATAAAGAAGCACTTCCCTAAGTTCCCCAGCGTTACAGCTTGTAGTCAATCGGACCGGCACATTAGCAAAAAGTGCCACGAAAGAAAGTGAAACCGCAGAATCATATGGAGATGAATGTTTCATTGAGGGAGTGATTATCGTAGGCAGAAATAATGCTCTTGGATAAATAACTAATATAAACAGAAGGTTATTATCTTCCCGGCGGAGTAGCCTATAGCAGGCGAGCTAACATTAAGAGTGGTCTGGAAATGAATGCTTATGTTTATTTACGCAGTGTTTACGCTAGGGGGGGAGAAAACAGCCAAAAGCTCGCCCGGAGGCGAGCCTTCCGTTCAGCAGGCGTCGACTGTTAAATCTGTTTATTGAGTAGGGCGCCCAGCGCCTTATTTTTTACTGGGTTTTCTGAAATACGTTTTCTCATTAGGTACACCCTTGTGTACACGGAAACCGTGAGTCCTTAACTAATGATGTATTTATTTACATCACAGACTTGTTGATGTTATCGTTTACATCAACAAGGAGATGTTTCTATGCCCGCTGTCGAGTTAATGAATCGGCGTATCCAGATAGCAGACAATGCTTTCGCCACTATCCGCATTTTACAGGTCGCCCCGGCAATACTGGGAAGCAAACACCAGTATAAATACAGCCTGGCTTACATCGTGGAAGGTGTCTGCGTGATGCGTTATAACAACGAGCGCGGCAAAGGAGACCATAAGCATATTGGCGATCGAGAATATCCGGTTTTGTTCACCAGCATTGAGAACCTGATAGCCAGCTTTCAGAACGATATTAGCCTGCTGAGGAGGTAACACCATGCGAGTATTAACAGTCAGAGTGATGGCCGCTGACGATGCTTTCCGGGCGGCAATGTTTGATGCGTCACGCGCCATGAGCGGGGATTTTATAGGCTCAGAGCTGGTATTTCCCACTGTAGAACAACTGGCAAAAACGATGCTTGCACCTAATCGCTGGCAAATCATTAAGGCGATGGAGGGCAAAGAAGCCATATCTATCCGGGAACTTTCGCGGCTGGTAGGTCGTGACTTTCGCGGCGTTTATAACGATGTCCAGTCATTACTCAATGGTGGCGTGCTGGATAAGCAGGGCGATAAAATCGTGCTGCCCTATGACCGGATTCACATCGAGTTCAACTCAGACGATGCGGTAGCATAAGCACTGAATCCGGTACCGGCCAGAAAAGGATTTATTCTGGCCGGTGATGCATACACAACGGAGATATTTTCGTTCAGTTGGTTCACTGCCCGCCAGCCCGTAATCCTCCGGCAGATGGCTGAGGACGTATACATTAAACTTCCGTCCCTGAATGCGTGGAGACTTGCGCTGATAGCCGCGCCCGCTGTTAGGGGGTATTAGCATCCCGGCGTTTTTCAGCACTTCGGCAAACTGTTTAGGGTTAAGGCCTGCGGCGATCTCTTTCCGGTAATCATGCGCTTTAGTACGACGTTATGATAGCTCCTGATAACAACAAAGCCCGTCATTATGCGGGCTTTGTTGGGTTTGTGCGTCCTGATGATACTTTCTAAATTCTTATTCGATATTCTGAATCTGCTCGCGCATCTGTTCAATTAATACCTTCAGCTCAATCGCCGATGCGGTCACGTCCGCATTGATCGATTTCGACCCCAGCGTGTTCGATTCGCGGTTGAACTCCTGCATCATAAAGTCGAGGCGGCGGCCAACGGCCTCTTTTTTGCCGAGGATGTTATAGGTCTCTTTAACATGCGCCTCCAGGCGATCCAGCTCTTCCGCAACGTCGATACGCTGCGCCATCATCACCAGCTCCTGCTCGAGACGATTGTTTTCCAGCTGCACTTCCGCCTCTTCCAGCTTCGCCACCAGGCGCTCGCGCTGCCATTTCAGGATCTCTGGCATCTGGGCGCGCACTTTCGCCACTTCCTGCTTCACGCCGTCGAGTCGCTGCTCAATCATGGCTTTCAGCGCTGCGCCTTCGCTTTCGCGCGCGACGATAAAGTCATCCAGCGCGCCGTCCAGCGCGCTCAGCAGCTGGGCGTTAATCGCATCAAGGTCTTGTTCCTGCGCGGACATCACGCCAGGCCAGCGCAGAATGTCCATCGGATTGATGGCGCCTTCGTCGCTCTGCATCTTCACCCAGTTGGCGGCCTGCACCAGTTGCTTCGCCAGGGTTTCATTCAGCATCAGTTCGCCCTGCGCGCCGGGATCGGCGTCGAAACGCAGGTTGCACTCGATTTTGCCGCGCGTCAGGCGCTGACGAATGCGTTCGCGGATAACCGGCTCCAGACTGCGAAACTGCTCCGGCAGACGGATATAGGTTTCAAGGTAACGCTGGTTAACGGAGCGAAGCTCCCAGGCGGCGCTGCCCCAGGTGCCTTTGGCTTCGCGGCGGGCGTAAGCGGTCATACTGCGGATCATAATCGGCTACTCTTTGTCAGAAATTATGCAGCAAGTATAGCGACACCCGCCGCGCGCTAACAGGCATAAGCGCAGGCGTGGGCGAATAAGGAAACATTTCCGCTTTTGTGGACAGACACTTATGATGGCTGCTAACCGTTTTGATAAGGATACCGTCGATGTTCCGCTCTGTTGCCCTTTCCGTGGCGCTGGCCGCGCTGCTGGCCGGTTGCCAGGCGCCGCGCCCGCTCCCGCCGCCGACCAAACCGATTGCCGTGTGCGCCGGCGGTGAAATGATGATGCAGACCACGCTCTGGTTCGGTCTCAGCAAACCGCAGGGCGGAATGGTGAGCCGCGACGACTGGCAGCAGTTTCTGGACAAAGAGGTGACGCCGCGCTTTAAAGCGGGACTCAGCGTCTACGACGCCAGCGGTCAGTGGCTGGAGCAAAGCGGCAAGCTGGCGCGCGAGCCGAGCAAGGCGCTAATGCTTATTCACGGCACGGAGAAGGGCGTCAACGATGATATCGAGGCGCTGCGCATGCTTTACAAGCAACGCTTTGGCCAGGAGTCAGTGATGCGCGTTGATGCGCCGGTGTGTGTAGGATTTTGAATAAAAACGGCGGCTGGAAGGCCGCCGTGCAGAGATTAGATAAACAGACCGGCGAAGGCTGCCGACAGCAGGCTCACCAGCGTAGAGCCGTAAACCAGCTTCCAGCCGAACCGGGAAACCACATTACCCTGCTGTTCGTTCAGTCCTTTGATCGCGCCGGCGACGATGCCGATCGAGGCGACGTTGGCGAACGACACCAGGAACACAGAGAGAATACCCAGCCCGCGCGGCGTCATGCCGGCCGCCACCTTCTGCAGCTCAATCATCGCCACAAACTCGTTCGCCACCAGTTTGGTCGCCATAATGCTGGCGGCCTGCAGCGCGTCGGCGGCGGGAATGCCGATCAGCCAGGCGAATGGATAGAAGAGATAGCCGAGGATCTGCTGGAAGCTGTAGCCAAACAGCGCGCTGAACAGCGCGTTGACCGCGGCAATCAGCGCGATAAAGCCGATCAGCATCGCCAGGATAATCATCGCGACCTTAAAGCCCGCCAGGATGTACTCGCCGAGCATCTCGAAAAAGCTTTGCTCTTCATGCAGCTTGTCGAGCGGGATCGCCACTTCATCCTGCGCTTTGCCGGGATTGATAATCGAGAGAATAATAAAGGTGCTGAACATATTGAGCAGCAGCGCGGCGACCACATATTTCGGCTCGATCATCGACATATAGGCGCCGACGATAGAGAGCGACACGGTGGACATCGCCGTGGCGGCCATGGTGTAAAGGCGTTTCGGCGGAATATCGGCCAGAATACCTTTATAGGCGATAAAGTTCTCCGACTGGCCGAGGACCAGCGTGCTGACGGCGTTGAACGACTCAAGTTTGCCCATGCCGTTAACTTTCGACAGCAGCGTGCCCACCAGCCGAATCAGCAGCGGCAGAATGCGCCAGTGCTGCAGAATGCCGATGAGCGCCGAGATAAACACGATAGGGCAGAGCACGCCAAGAAAAATAAAGGCCAGCCCTTGCTTGCTCATATTGCCAAACACGAAGTCGGTGCCCTGCGCGGCGAAGGTCAGCAGCTTTTCAAAAAAGCCGCTGAAGGCGCCGACCGCCGCCTGTCCGCTGGCGGCGTGCAGGAAAAACCAGCCCAGCGCGGCTTCCACCACGATCAGCTGCACGATATAACGCAGGCGTATCTGTTTGCGGTCATGACTGACCAGCAGCGCAAGGGCGAAAATCACCGCCAGCGCCAGCAGGAAATGCAGAATTGAGGTCATACTTTTATTTTCAGTGAGTGAGGAAGGCGCATTTAGCCACAGACCGCGCGGAAATTCATCCGCCAATGCGTCACCCCGTCAGCAAGACAGGCGGCGAGGAAGTCCGTATAATGCGCAGCCAATTCATTTCAGCCGGAGATTACCATGCGTCCAGCAGGCCGAAGCGCACAGCAGGTGCGTCCCGTCACCCTGACCCGAAACTACACCAAACATGCCGAGGGCTCAGTGCTGGTAGAGTTCGGTGAAACCAAAGTGCTCTGCACTGCTACCGTGGAAGAGAGTGTCCCGCGTTTCCTGAAAGGGCAGGGACAAGGCTGGGTAACCGCCGAATATGGCATGCTGCCGCGCTCCACCCATAGCCGTATGGCGCGTGAAGCGGCCAAAGGCAAACAGGGCGGACGGACGCTGGAAATCCAGCGCCTGATCGCGCGCTCTCTGCGCGCGGCGGTCGATCTTAAAGCGCTGGGCGAATTTACCATCACGCTGGACTGCGACGTGATTCAGGCTGACGGCGGCACCCGTACCGCGTCGATTACCGGCGCCTGCGTGGCGCTGGCCGATGCGCTGAACAAGCTGGTGGCCGACGGCAAGCTGAAAGCGAACCCGATGAAGGGCATGGTGGCGGCAATTTCTGTCGGTATCGTTGAAGGCGAAGCGCGCTGCGATCTGGAGTATGTAGAAGACTCCGCTGCCGAAACCGACATGAACGTGGTGATGCTGGAAGATGGCCGCATGATCGAAGTGCAGGGCACGGCGGAAGGCGAGCCGTTCAGCCATGAGGAGTTGCTCTCCCTGCTCGCGCTGGCGCGCGGCGGCATTGAGGAACTGATTCAGGCGCAGAAAGCAGCGCTGAACAACTGATTTACCAGGCGACCAGAGAGTCGCCTTTTTTTTGCGAGAGGAGTGAGAGATGAAAGCCTGGCAGCGTCAGTTTATTGAATTCGCCCTGAACAAGCAGGTGCTGAAGTTCGGCGAATTTACCCTGAAGTCTGGCCGTAAAAGCCCCTATTTTTTCAATGCCGGCCTGTTTAACAGCGGTCGCGATCTGGCGCTGCTGGGCCGTTTCTACGCGCAGGCGTTAGTGGACGGCGGCGTCGACTTCGATCTGCTGTTCGGGCCGGCCTATAAAGGCATTCCTATCGCCACGACCACCGCCGTGGCGCTGGCCGATCACCATGACCGCGACGTGCCTTACTGCTTCAACCGCAAAGAGGCAAAAGATCATGGCGAAGGCGGTCTGCTGGTAGGGAGCCCGCTGGCGGGCCGCGTTATGCTGGTGGATGACGTCATCACCGCCGGCACGGCGATACGCGAATCGATGGACATCATCAATGCGCATAACGCCACGCTGGCGGGCGTGCTGATTTCCCTGGATCGACAGGAGCGCGGACGCGGCGATATTTCAGCAATTCAGGAGGTGGAGCGCGACTATAAATGTCAGGTTACCGCCATCATTACCCTGAAGGAGCTGATTAGCTACCTGGAAGAGAAGCCGGAAATGGCGGATCATCTGGCGAAAGTGCGCGCCTACCAGAAAGAGTACGGCATCTGATGCCAATGGCTTCCTTTTCCCGCCAGGGAAAGGGAAGCCAGCCCGGCTGGCGTACGCGGGCTACACCAGCTGCGCGGCCAGCAGCGGCCAGCGAATATCAAAGTCGGCGGTCGGCCGAAAACGAAACTCCGAGCGCACGTAACGCGACAGGATGCCTTCGCAAAAGGCCAGCAGCTGGCTCGCCAGCAGCGCCTCGTCCGTCTCAAAGCCTTCGCCTTCACGCATTCTGCGTTCGCGCATCACCTGGCGCAGCTGCACTTCAATACGCTCAAACAGCTGATTGATGCGTCCCTGCAGGCGATCCTGCTCGAACATCAGCGCGTGGCCGGTCAAAATGCGGGTCAGCCCCGGATTACGCTCACCAAACCCCAGAATCAGCTGCACGATAAGACGCAGGCGCGCCATCGTCTCTTTTTCATCTTTCAGGATCAGATTGATGCGGGTAATCAGACTGTCTTCAATAAACTCAATCAGGCTGTCAAACATGCGCGTTTTGCTGGGAAAGTGGCGATAGAGCGCCGCTTCAGAAACGCCGACGCTGGCCGCCAGCTTGGCGGTGGTGATGCGCTGGCTACCGTCACTGGATTCCAGCATTTGCGCCAACGCATGCAAAATTTCTTCGCGACGGTTCCGTTTGGCGAGTTTTTTTTCTGCCATGACCTTAAAAACCCCTGAAATTCACCTTAAACAGGCACACCTTCCTGTCAGCCCCAGGCGCGAGGCCTAAGGCTGAGTGGAAATAAACAGATGGTTAAGCAAAAATGGGCGTTACTGACGGCCTGAATGACCGAAGCCGCCTTCCCCACGGGCGCTGGCGTCGAAATCTTCCACCAGGTTGAACTCAGCCTGAACCACCGGTACGAAGACCAGCTGCGCAAGACGATCCCCTGGCTGCAGCGTAAAGCTCTGCTGGCCGCGGTTCCAGACCGATACCATCAGCTGGCCCTGATAGTCAGAGTCGATCAGGCCTACCAGATTGCCCAGCACGATGCCGTGCTTATGTCCCAGGCCGGAGCGCGGCAGGATAACCGCCGCCAGGCTGGGATCGCCGATATGGATCGCCAGACCGGTCGGTACCAGCGTGGTCATACCGGGCGTGATTTCCAGCGCGCTCTCCAGGCAGGCACGTAAATCGAGCCCGGCGGAGCCAGAAGTTGCGTAGGTTGGCAGCGGAAACTCCGCGCCCACGCGCGCATCAAGAATCTTTACGTCGATTTTTTTCATCATAAAGGCGGACAATCTCGTCTAATAAATGTTGGCCAAGGAGCGTCTTATCGCTGAGCGGTAAGCGCTTTTCTCCCTCCTGCCAAAAAAGGTGAAGCGCATTGGTATCGCTGTTAAATCCCTGCCCGGCTTTCGCTACGTCGTTAGCGCAGATCAGGTCCAGATTTTTTCTTACCCGTTTTTGTCGTGCGTATTCTTCCACATTCTGGGTTTCTGCGGCAAATCCAACCACGTAGGGCCGGTTCTGCGGCATCGCGGCGACGCCCGCTACGATATCCGGATTTTTCACCAGCTGGAGCGTGACGGCATCATCTTCGCCGCCCTGCTTTTTCATCTTTTCCGCCGCGATGGTCGCGGCGCGATAGTCCGCTACCGCGGCGCTGGCGATAAAAATGTCTTGTTTCGCCGCGTCCGCCATGACGGCGGCCTCCATCTCCAGCGCGGAGGTCACGTCGATACGGCGAACCGCCGCCGGCGTTGGCAGGCTCACTGGACCACTCACCAGCGTCACGCTGGCACCGCGGCTGGCGGCGGCGGCGGCAATGGCGAAGCCCATCTTGCCGGAGCTGTGGTTGCTGATATAGCGCACCGGGTCGAGCGCCTCGCGCGTTGGACCGGCGGTGATCATAATGTTGAGATGTTGCAGATCGTTGACGGGCGACGCCCACTGCATGGCATGGTCGACAATCGCCAGCGGGTCGAGCATGCGGCCAGGGCCTACGTCGCCGCACGCCTGGCTGCCGCTGTCGGGTCCCCAAATCAGCAGGCCGCGCGCCGCAAGCTGCTGCAGGTTATGCTGCGTGACGGCGGCGCGATACATCTGCTGATTCATCGCCGGCACCACCGCCACGGGCGCGGCGGTGGCGAGACAGGCGGTGGTCACCAGATCGTTGGCCATGCCGGCATTCAGGCGGGCGATAAGGTCGGCCGACGCCGGCGCCAGCACTACTAAATCGGCCCATTTCGCCAGTTCGATATGGCCCATCGCCGCTTCAGCCGCGGGATCGAGCAGGTCTTCGAATACCGGATGGCCGGAAACGGCCTGCAGGCTGAGCGGCGTAATAAAGGCTTTGGCGGCGGGCGTCATCATCACGCGCACCTCGGCGCCGCGATCGCGCAGGCGGCGCACCAGCTCGGGCGCTTTGTATGCCGCGATGCCGCCGCTCACGCCAAGCAGAATTTTTTTTCCGGCTAATCCCATCATGCTGTAGGCCTCATTTCGCTGGATGCCGCGTCAGGCGCGGCCGGGTGGCAGGACTGTATCATAAAGCCGACCCCGCGCCTTTTCACCTCCTGCGTTTGCGAGCCGCCTCGTAAATCCGGCAGAGGTTACTGGTTAAGTATACAGTATTTGACCATGATGTCGTCAACGGCAGGAGGCATTTATGGACGATATAACACCACGGGAAAAATTGCGGTTGATGGGCGCAGAGGCGTTAAGCGACGTCGAGCTGCTGGCGATCTTTCTGCGCACCGGCACGGTCGGTGCGAATGTCATCACGCTGGCGCAGCAGATGCTGCAGCGGTTTGGCTCCCTTTACCACCTTATGACCGCGGCGCCGGCGGAGTTCGACGAGATAAAAGGCGTCGGTGCCGCCAAGCTGGCGCAGCTGCACGCCATCGCCGAACTGGCGCGGCGCTTTTTCGCCAGCCAGATGGCGCGGGAAGATGTGATGGCGAACCCGCAGGTCACGCGACACTATTTGCAGAGCGTACTGGCGCATCAGGAGCGGGAAATCTTTATGGCGCTGTTTCTTGATAACCAGCACCGCGTATTGCAGGCGCAGAAGATCTTTATGGGCTCTATTAGCAGCGTCGAGGTACATCCGCGCGAAATCGTGCGCGAGGCGCTGAAGCTTAACGCGGCGGCGCTTATTCTCGCGCACAATCACCCTTCCGGCATGGCGGAGCCGAGCCGCGCCGATCGCCATATTACGCATAAGGTCAGCGCGGCCTGCACCCTGCTGAATATACGCCTGCTCGATCATCTGGTGATCGGTCACGGCGAATATGTCTCTTTTGCGGAGCGTGGCTGGCTGTAAAAAGCCAGGGCCTGCAGGTGCAGATGGCGGGTTTTTGCACGATCTTCAGGGATCTTTATCTGTTCGGGACTTGAGCACTTGCGCTGAGCGGCGTATACTACGCCACCTTTGAGAATCTCGGGTTTGGCGTTTGGGCCAGCTTAGCGGGTTCACATGGAACTCGCCTGGCGGGCTATGAGCCTGACGAGGCGGCCAAGACCTAGTTTTTAAAGCTCGAGCTGATTTGATTTTTGGAGAATAGACATGTCACGAGTCTGCCAGGTAACTGGAAAGCGTCCGGTGACCGGTAACAACCGTTCCCACGCAATGAACGCGACGAAACGCCGTTTCCTTCCGAACCTGCACTCACACCGTTTTTGGGTTGAGAGCGAGAAGCGCTTCGTTACTCTTCGTGTATCTGCTAAAGGTATGCGTGTTATTGATAAAAAGGGCATCGATACGGTTCTGGCCGAAATCCGCGCCCGTGGTGAGAAGTACTAAGGAACTGAATCATGGCTAAAGGTATTCGTGAGAAGATCAAGCTGGTTTCCTCTGCTGGTACAGGTCACTTCTATACCACCACGAAGAACAAACGTACTAAACCTGAGAAGCTGGAACTGAAAAAGTTCGATCCGGTTGTACGTCAGCACGTGATCTACAAAGAAGCCAAAATTAAATAATTTTGGTGTTCTGTGAAAAACCCGGCTTCGGCCGGGTTTTTTGTTTTTGCCGCTTTATGAGGAGAGAACATGCCGGAATTACCCGAGGTTGAAACCAGCCGACGCGGCATAGAACCGCATCTGGTGGGCGAAAAAATTTTACATGCGGTGGTGCGCAATGGCCGCCTGCGCTGGCCGGTGTCGCAGGAGATCCATGCGCTCAGCGATCAGCCTGTGCTGAGCGTGCAGCGCCGCGCCAAATATCTGCTGCTGGAGCTGCCGCACGGCTGGATCATTATCCACCTCGGTATGTCCGGCAGCCTGCGCGTGCTGCCGGAAGAGCAGCCCGCCGCAAAGCACGATCATGTCGATTTAGTGATGAGCAATGGCAAAGTGCTGCGCTACACCGATCCGCGCCGCTTCGGCGCCTGGCTGTGGAGCACCGACCCCGAAGGGAGCAACGTGCTGGCGCACCTGGGGCCTGAGCCGCTCAGCGACGCCTTTAGCGGCAGCTATCTCTATGAGAAGTCGCGCGACAAGCGTACGGCGGTTAAACAGTGGCTGATGGATAATAAGGTGGTGGTCGGCGTCGGCAATATCTACGCCAGCGAATCGCTGTTCACGGCTGGGATCCTGCCCGATCGTCCGGCGATGAGCCTGAGCGATGAAGAGGCGCAGCGTCTGGCCGCGACCATCAAGGCGGTGCTGCTGCGCTCGATAGAGCAGGGCGGCACCACGCTGCGCGACTTTTTACAGAGCGACGGCAAGCCCGGCTATTTCGCTCAGGAGCTACAGGTTTACGGCCGCGCCGGCGAGCCCTGTCGCGCCTGCGGTACGCCGATCGTCAGCGGCAAGCATGGGCAGCGCAGCACCTTCTGGTGCCCCCACTGCCAGCGTTAATCAGGCCAGCTTCGCCAGCAACGCCTGCAGCACATGCGGCGGTAGAAAGGCGCTGACGTCGCCGCCGTGGCGCGCCACCTCTTTGACCAGCGAAGAGGAGACGAAAGAGAAGCCCTCGGTCGGCATCAGAAACACGCTCTCCAGCGTCGGCAGCAGATGGCGGTTCATATGGGCGAGCTGCATCTCATACTCGAAGTCGGAAACCGCGCGCAGGCCGCGCACCAGGACGTTGGCCTGCTGCGCCCGGGCGAAGTTCGCCATCAGATCGCTAAATCCCGCCACCTCGACGTTCGGCAGATGCGCCACCATGTTTCGCGCCAGCTCGACGCGCTCGTCCAGGCTAAACATCGGCTTCTTGCTCGGGCTGGCGGCGACCGCCAGCACCACCCGATCGAACATCTGCGCGGCGCGCGTCACGATATCGAGATGGCCAAGCGTAACGGGATCGAAAGTGCCGGGATAAATCGCTTTAGTGCTCATAGACGGCCTTTTTCTGCGGCATGATTCAGCGCCCACAGCGCGGAATATTTGTTGAAGGTGTACTGGGCGTTAACCACGGCCAGAATCCAGCCCTGTTTGCCGTCGAGAAAGCCTGCGCGCAGCAAAAGCGTTTTCAGAAAGGCGCCCAGCGTATGGGAAAAGATCGAGAAGAGGCCGCAGCGCTTGCCGCGCTGATGGCGCTCCTGCGCCCAGGCGGCGGCGTAGGCCAGCTGCTTCTGCTGGAAAACGATCAGGTCACGGCAGGTGAGATGTTGCAGGTCGCCCTGCAGCCGCACCACCGGGGCGCCCTGCGTCTCCAGCGATTCGTGTACCAGATTGTCGTTATAGCTCAGCGCGCGCGGATAGAGGCGCATAACGCGATCCGGGTACCAACCGCTGTGGCGCATAAAGCGGCCGAGAAAGAGGTTGCTGCGGTTCAGGCTGTAGACGGTGCTGGAAGGCGGCTGCGTCAGTACCGCTTCAATGCTGGCGCGCAGCGTCGGCGTCACGCGCTCGTCGGCATCGATCATCAGAATCATCTCGCCGGTAGCGTAGCGCTGCGCGCGCTGGCGCTGTTTGCCGAATCCGGCCCACGCCTCGGCGCGATAGACTTTAGCGCCAGCCTGGCGCGCAATCTCGGCGGTCTCGTCGCTGCTGCCAGCGTCCAGCAGGATAATCTCGTCCGCCCAGCTGACGGAGGCGAGACAGTCGGGCAGCAGCGCCGCTTCGTTTTTGGCGATCATCACCACGGAAAGGCGTTGGCGAGCGCTCATCAGTGGGCCCGCGGCGGTAAATGGGGTTCAAGCAGCTGCAGCAAACGCTGCAGCGCGCCCTGATTCTGGTGCAGCACCTCGACCGCGTGACGGCCGTAATACAGACGGTAATCTTCATCCTGCAACAGATTGGTCACCTCTTTCTCCAGCGATATTATGTCGGTGACGGTAATCAGCCCCTGCGCCTGTTGCAGCCTGGCGCAGATATCCTTGAAGTTCCAGATATGGGGACCCATCAGCACTGGAAGGGCATGGGCGGCCGGCTCGAGGGGATTGTGTCCGCCGCGCTCGACCAGGCTGCCGCCAACGAAAGCGAGGTCGGCGATGCCGTAAAGCAGCATCAGCTCACCCATGGTGTCGCCAATTACCACCTGAGTCGAACCGGAAGGAATTTCGCCGCTGCTGCGCAGGATAAAGCTGAAGTTGCGTTTCTGCGTCAGGTTGCGCGCATCGGTAAAGCGCTCTGGATGGCGCGGCACCAGAATCAACAGCAGATCGGGAAAGGTTTGCAGCAGGCGGCGATGGACGTCCAGCACGATCGCCTCTTCGCCTTCGTGGGTGCTGGTGGCGATCCAGACCGGACGGCGCGGCGCCCACTGACGACGCAGCGTTATCGCTCTGGCGGCCAGTTCAGGCGTGACGGAAATGTCGAATTTCAGGCTGCCGGTCACCGCCAGCTGCGAGCGTTTCAGCCCCAGCGCAAGGAAGCGGTCGGCATCTTCCGTATTTTGCGCGGCAATCAGGGTAATGCGCTGCAGCAGGTCGCGCATAAAGCCGCCCAGCTTGCGATAGCCTTTCGCAGAACGCTCCGACAGGCGCGCGTTGGCGATGACCAGCGGGATCTGCCGCTGATGCAGGATGCGGATAATATTGGGCCACAGCTCGGTTTCCATGATGATCACCAGCCGCGGATTGACCGTATCGAGGAAGCGGTTGATGGCGCCAGGCAGATCGTAAGGCAGATAAACGTGATGTACATCTTTACCAAACGCCGACTGCGCGCGCTCCGAGCCGGTCGGCGTCATAGTGGTCACGGTGATCGGCAGGGTCGGATAACGATGACGCAGCGCGCGCACCAGCGGAACGGCTGCCAAAGTTTCGCCGACGGAGACCGAGTGCAGCACGATGCCATCCGGCTCCACTTTTCCCGTGCAGTAGCCGTAGCGCTCAGCCCAGCGTTTACGGTACGCCGGCGCTTTACGACCGCGCAGCCAAAGGCGCAGCCAGATGAGCGGCTGGATGAGGTAGAGCAGAACGGTATAGAGGGTTGTCATAGTTATCGTTTCGACAGCCTGGCAGAAAAAATTTCACATAAATCAATCTATGTTACCAGAAAGCCTAAATACGCTCACCACTTTGTCAGCGACGCAGCAGGACCTGCTGATAAAGCGAAGTCAGCGACTGCGCCAGACGCTGAGGCCCGTAAGGCTCGATTCTGCGCCTTGCAGCTTCGCCGAAACGCGAATCAACCGAAAGCGCCGGTATCGCCATAATTGCCTGGTTCAACGCCTTGATATCTAACGCATCGCAAACGAAGCCTTCCTGACCAGCGGTAATAAATTCCGCGCCGCCGCAGCCGGTGCTGGTGATTACCGGCAGGCCGCAGGCCATCGCCTCCAGCACGACATTCGGAAAGGGATCGTAAAGCGTCGGCAGCAGCAGGCCGTCGGCGGCGTGGTAAAAGGGCTGCACATCCTGCTGCACGCCGACAAACCGCAGCCTGTCGAGGCAGTTGAGCTGACTGGCGAGCTGCTGATAGCGCGACAGCTGCTTGTCCTGGCCGACCACAATCAGATAGCGGTCGCTGTTCGCCAGCGCCTCGATCGCCGCCTTTAACCCTTTACGCTCGAAGCCGGATCCGACGTAGATGAGCACCGTAGCCTTCTCCGGCAGCTGCAGCTGCTGGCGCGTCGCACGGCGGCTCGCCTCGCTGGCGGGCTGAAAGCGCTGAGCGTCGATGGCGTTATGAATGACGTGAATTTTCTCCGCGCTCAGCGAAAAGCAGCGCAGAATGTCGCGCTTCACCATCTCCGAGTTGCAGATGACCGCCTTCAGGGATGCATCGTTGAACATCTCCGCTTCCGCCTGCAGCACGTAGCGATGATAGGGGCTCAGGGCGGCGCTTATGCGCTGCCACGGCGAGACGATGCGCGCTCGCTGCTCCAGCCAGACGCGGTGCACGCCGTCGCCAGCGCGAAAAATATCGCAGCCTGCGATGCGTTCGTGGCTCTGAACAATATCGAACCGCTCTTTTTCCCAGCAGGCGCGCGCCGCACGCGCAAAGCCGCGCTCGCGTGAAATCCGTCCCAGCTTCGGCGGATTGCAGATGTGCAGATGCCAGTCGGGATTCGGCGTGCCCTGCCAGCTGCGCGTGATGATATTGAGATCGAGCTGCTCGCTGCCGAGCGCCTCCAGCGCGCGCGAGATAAAGCGTTCGGCGCCGCCGTCGGGGCGATACTTCTGTCGGACGATCGCCAGGCGTAATTTAGTCATGCAGAAAATCCCTTGCGGCTTCGACCACATCGTTAACAGGAATGGCGCTGAGATAGCGCTCGCGGGTGTTGGTATCGATGTCATCGGGATTGGGCAGCGGGCCGTAATCGCCTGCCCAGATAACGCGATTATGGTCGCCCCATGGTCGCCAGAACTGCAGTTTGGTTGGCCCAAACAGCGCAATGCAGGGCGTGTCGAGCGCGGCGGCCATATGCATCGGCGCGGAGTCGACGCCGATAAAGAGCTGGGCGCGATCGATCAGCGCCGCCAGCTGCGGCAGCGTGAGCTGTCCCGCCAGCGTCACCAGATGCGGCGTCGTGCAGAGCGCCTGAATGCGCGCGATCATCGCCATCTCATGCTGGTCGGGCGCGGCGGTCAGCACCACTTTACGGTTCGCCTGCGCCAGCTGGTCGATGGTCGCGGCGACCTTCTCCTCCTCCCAGCACTTAAAGTTCCAGCGCGAGGTGGGCTGAAAGACGATAAACGCCGCGTCGACGCCCTGCTCAGCCAGCAGCGCATCGACTTTTTGTCCGTCGACGGCGCTGTAGTGCATAGAGGCGCGCGCGCCCTGCGGCGAGATGCCGAGCGGCGTCAGCGCCGTCATATTCTGCTCGACCGTATGCAGCTGATTATGGTTGCGGGTCGGTACCAGACAGTTGTGGCAGCGCCGCCAGAAGGCGTTGTTGCGCTTATTGAATGCGAAGCCGATACGCAGCGGCGCGCCGCTCATCAGGGTAATCAGCGCGCTGCGCCACTGGTCGGCGAGATTGATAACGATATCGTAATGGCTGGCGCGTACGGCGGCGAGCAGGTCGCGCTCGTGGCACAGTTTGCGCCAGCTTCCTTCCTGCTTCCACTTGCGGTCGATAACGTGCAGCTGGCGAATCGCCGGATGCGCCTCCAGCATCGGCCGCGTCTCTTTGTAGAGCAGCACATCGATATTGGCCTGCGGATAGCGCTGGCGCAGCGCGTTGATAACCGGCGTGGTAAGCAGCATATCGCCGTGGTGGCGCAGCTTGATTAGCAAAATATTGTGTGGGGTAACGTCTGCGTGAGTCGGGTTTGCCATACACAAATGCTCTTAATTTTCAGTGAGGCGATTGTAGGGCAAACCCTTCGGAGGGGAAACCTGCGGCGGCGGTTATTTGTCTCGCCAGCGCCAGAGGCGACTCAGCCACAGCAGCAGCTGATACCACTGTTTAACGCCGCGTGCGTTGCGCAGCATACGCAGATGCGTCTTGCTGGCAAAAATATCCTGGATAATCGCCTGTTTCGCGGCCGGGTCGGGTTCGCGGCGCACGCAGTGGCAGACGCTCAGCGCTTCGTGCGTGATCTGCGCATGAAAAGCCGGGTAGATCGTCACGCTCTTTTTGTAGCGCGCGTTAATCTCCTCCAGCATGCGGGCGATCTTCAGGTAGTGGCGCTGATACTCCACGTTGCGCTGGCCGGTACGCTTGCGGTTGCTGATCGAGGCGTCGTGCAGGTAGTAGCGATAGAACACCTGTTCGGTATAGCGTACGCGCCGCGCGTTGAACATAAATTCGGTGGTCCAGGGAATATCCTGATGATGCAAGCCTGGCTCAAACCAGAGCTGCTTCTGCTCGATCAGCGACCGGCGGTAGATGCCCAGCCAGACCACATGCAGGTAACGCCGGGTTTTCAGCGCGGTATTCAGCCAGGCGGCGCCGCCCAGCACCGGCGTACTGCGCAGGCGTTCCAGCGGGATCATCGGTTTGGTGCGCTGGTCGCGCTGGAAAAACCATTCGGCGTTGCACTGCGCCGCGTCGAGATCGTCCTGTTCCGCCATCTCTACCAGCGTTTGATACATCTCGGGCCGCATGGTGTCATCTGAATCGGGAAAGGTGACGTACTTGCCGCGCGCGACGCGCAGTCCGGCATTACGCGCGCGCGATACGCCGCCGTTTTCCTGATGAATAACCCTGATATGGGCATGCTGCGCGGCATACGCCTCGGCGCGCGCGCCGGAATCATCGGTGGAGCCGTCGTCGACGATAATGATTTCCAGCGAGGTCAGCGTCTGCGCCAGCAGCGACTGCATAAAGGCATCGAACATCTCACCCGCGTTGTACATGGGAGAGATGATGCTGAGCAAAGGGGAAGAATCGGGCTGTCCTGTCATATTGTTCGTTGGTTTTTCCGTCGCGCCAGCTGCTTGTCCAGTCTGGCAGAAATAAAATCGTGGATATCGTTAAGCTTGCGGGCGTCCAGCTTATAGAGCTGCTCAGCCGGATGATGAAACTGATAGAGCGCCTCAAAGACAAACGAGGAGGGGGCTATGTGGTCCGGGCCTATCAACAGCACGTCGCCAAGAGGGCGTTGCTCCTCAACGCTGCACGGCCCGTATATCAGGATCACCGGCACCTGCTGCGCGTCCGCGATATAGATATTCCCGGAGTCTGAGGCAACGTAAAAGTCCATTTCGCTAATAGCGGCCGGCAGGCTCTCCAGCGGAAGTTTACCGATGAGACTAACAATATTCTCTCGCTCGCCGGTTACCTTGAAGAGCTCCTGCATGCGAGTCTGCTCATTAGGGGCGCCGAAGGCGTAAAAAGTGCAGGGTAAATCGTCCAGGCTATCAAACAGCGTTTTCCAGATGACGGGAGGAATGGTTTTAGCCTGGTTGCCAGCGGTGATGCTAAAGCCGATTTTAACACCCTGACTCAAATAAATTTCTTCCGGCAGCCTCTCTGGTTGCCAGAGCGGGCGGGTAGCGTGAGTAGGGTAGCTCTCTTTAGTAAAAGAGCGGTCGGCCAGTTTTAAATAATTCTCTACCGTTAGCGTGTTTTTTGCATGGCTGACCACGCCGCTGGCGGTCAGGTAAAAAATGCCCTGATAGGCTTTGCGCTTGTAGGTGGTTAAAAATTGCTTATTGCTGGCGTTGCAGCAGGCGGCGATAAATAAATTCAGGTTATTGGGATGCAGCAGGTAGATATTGTCGTAACGATTGAGCAACTGCCATATCAGCCTGAACTTCTTTATCAGGCTGCTTTTGTGATCTTCGATATACCAGAGAGTCTCCAGCGTATCGTCGCGTTCCGCCAACGGCGCAACGCTGCGGCTTAATAGCGCATCGCTTTTTTGCAGATGGGCAAGCAGCGGC
This sequence comes from Enterobacter sp. BRE11, assembly GCF_031844285.1. NCBI lineage: Bacteria > Pseudomonadati > Pseudomonadota > Gammaproteobacteria > Enterobacterales > Enterobacteriaceae > Enterobacter > Enterobacter sp. BRE11. The sequence continues at coordinate 170,730 of NZ_JAUZUX010000008.1, read as the reverse complement.
GTGATATTTACGAAATCGCCGATTTTTGCTGTCTGAATCACCAGATTTTTACCCGTGCGAGGATGCAGCAGCTTCATCACCCACTTGACCGGCAGAAACAGCAGAAAAAGTATTACGTAATTCAAAATATTTTCCCTTTATCCGGTCACGCCGAAAGGGAGACCTTTTTAGCTCGTAAGCTGCGGAGCGGCAGATAATTCCGTGTGCGGCCGCTGCGCAAGCTGTAGATACTGCTCGCAAATAACGGAGAGACTATAAATGCTTAGGTCGAGATGATGCAACTCGGGCGGGTAATGATAAATTTCACGCATTTTCTCCGCCAGGGAGGCGGCGTTCATCTCAGCAAGTCCACGCGCCAAATCGTGCGTCAGAATCGTTGCCGGTCCGCCCGGGCAGCGCGTGCTGACCACCGGCGTCTGACAGATCAACGCTTCGACCAGTACGTTGCCGAATCCTTCGCTATCGGAACTGACGACCAGCAGCCGGGCATGGCGTATCCAGGGATAGGGATTGGCCTGAAATCCCTGGAATATCACCCGCTCTGCAATACCCAGGCTATCCGCCAGGCGGCGCAGCTGCGCCACACGTTCAGGGCTGCCCTGGCCAAGCAGCACCAGCGGAACCTGAATACCGCTTTGTGCATAGGCTTCAAGCAGCCTGTCGTGGCGTTTGGTTTCGTGAAAGCGACCCACATGAAGAATGAAATCAGTGCCAGCCAGTGGGCAGGGTTCCGCCGCCAGCTCTGTGATCTGGTCGAAATCGAATGGATTGGCGATTACCTGGGTACGGCTCGGTCGCACGCCGACATTTTCAACTAAATCTTCAAGTACGTAAGGCGAGACGGCAATCAGCTGGCGGTTTTGATAGACGTGGCGGATTTTTAAGCGTTTTAGCCATAGCGAAAACCCCGACTTACGTGACAAATAAGAGGCTGAAAAGACGCCGTGCAGGCAATACCAGGTTTTGCGAGGATTCAGCACGCGCGAGTGCTTAACGATACGATCGGTTTTATGGAGGTGCGAAAGTACCAGGCCGAACGCGCCTTCGGCTTTTTGCGCCCGGTTAACGGCCTCATCGAGCAGGCGTGCGCGACGATGCGTTTCGGTGAGTTTACGCCAGGGTAGCTTACAGCTATCTTTAATCACCCTGTAATCGACACCTTCAGGAATTGGGTAGTCGCAAACGCTACGCAAAGAGAAGAGCGAGACGCGATGTCCCAACGCCACCAGCCCTTCCGCCAGCGTCAGCACGACTTTTTCAGCGCCTCCGCCAGGCAAGCCATCAATGATCATCAGAATGCGCTTTGACAAAATACCTACCTCAATATGCCAGCCTGTATTAAGTAAAACCCAAGGCTGTCTCGACCTGGCAGCAAAAGTGTGTGAACACCAGCCTCTTTAGTGGCTCGATTTTAAGGGAGCCGCTATAGAAAAGCCTAACCTTGTTTTTCATAACCTTAACTTAACAAGGTGCAAGAAATTACAGCGTAAATAAGTTTAGTTTAACCAAAGATGCTCTGCTATCGGAGAAACAAAGCCGGCTGCGGTTGAATTTTTTTGCGAGTTGTACTTAGCCTGCGTAACATAGCGCTTTATAGCGACACTTCGCATTACGGATAAGTCATGGAAAAACCAGCATTTTTAATTACGCTCGACACTGAAGGCGATAATCTGTGGCGCAACCGCAGCGGTCAGGTCACGACGCATAACGTCCGTTTTCTGCCGCGTTTTCAGGCGCTCTGTGAAAAATATGGTTTTAAACCGACCTGGCTGACCAATTATGAGATGGCGAGCGATCCTGCCTATGTCGATTTTGCTCGCGATTTACTGGCGCGCGGACAAGGCGAAGTAGGTATGCACCTGCATGCCTGGCATAGTCCGCCCGCGCACGCGCTGACCGCTGATGACTGGCGCTATCAGCCCTACCTTATTGAATATCCTGAGCCGATCCTGCGCGACAAGATCGCCTTTATGACCGATCTGCTGGAAGAGACGTTTCAGACCAAAATGCGCAGCCATCGCGCAGGCCGTTGGGCGTTTAACGAAATCTATGCGCAGGCGCTGGTGGATAACGGCTATCTTGTCGACTGTTCCGTGACGCCGCGCGTTGACTGGCGCGGGTCCGCCGGCGCGCCGCAGGGCAAGGGCGGCACCGACTACAGCCGTTTTCCTGACCACGCTTATTTCCTCGATCTCAACGATATTTCGCAGCCTGGCCAGTCAGGTTTGCTGGAAGTGCCTATGAGCATCCAGTATCGGCACGGCGTTGTCGCCAGCCGATTGAAAAAAGCCTGGGATGGCCTGCGCGGCAAACGACGGGGGCCTTCCGTCAACTGGCTCCGGCCGGTCGGCGGCAATGTGGCGCAGATGAAGCAGGTGGCTGAGCAGAGCTTAAATCAGGGTAGCGACTATGTAGAGTTTATGCTGCACTCTTCCGAGTTTATGCCCGACGGCAGCCCGACCTTTAAAAATGAGGCGGATATCGAGCGTTTGTATGACGATCTAGAGCAGCTGTTTAGCTGGTTGCAGAGCCGCACTCAGGGCATGACGCTGACAACGTTTGCCGAGCAGAAAAAGCAGCAGTTACTCCCGGCGGTATAGTGCCGCAGAGGGCTTTTTTTTGCCCATGCGGCGCAGTGAAGAGAAAAAGGTATCCAGGCCGGGATAGCGCATCTGCCAGTACTTCTTCGGCCTGCAATAGCCTCGACACAGCACAGCGGCGGCTTTTAGCGCTTTTCGGGTATCGGCGGAGTAGTGGTAGTAACCATACAGCGCCTTCGACATGCTTTTTACTTCACTAAAGCAGTTCAGCATCATGCCCGTCGCCAGCCTCTGAAAATCAGGCTCGCCGCGTCTCGCTTCAGCCATCATCCTTATTTTTTCCAGCGCAAACAGCATGTCGCTGATATCGCTCGGGCGAACGTTGCGCGTTATGCCGCGGCGGTTGTCGCGGTAATAGTAGAGCGTGTTCTCCAGATGGCCAATTCGGCGCGTTTTGAAGTATTGAAAGGGCGTGAAAATAACATCTTCATAGCGGCGGCCATCTTCGAAACGCTCATCAGCCAGTAGGGTATGGCGATAGATGCGATTCCACAAATGCCACATCGCGCGTTGAAACAGCGGCTGCAGGCAAGCGAGGCCCTGCGAAGAAAAATCGTAGGGCGTATGTTGCGCCGTTTCGCTCAGCGGCGCCACAGGCGGCGCCTCGTCAAAGCGTGCATAGTTAAAATCAATCAGGTCATCGTTGCCTGCAAGCAGCACGGGCTTAATGACCGCATAGTAGTTGCTGCTGACCAGGTCGTCGCCGTCCAGAAAGGTCACAAACTCGCCGTGCGCATGCCGTAATCCCACATTGCGCGTTGTCGCAATACCCTGATTTTGCTGGCGGATAAAGGTGATATGGCAGTGAGCGTAGCGCGCCACCAGCGCGGTAACCTGCTGCGTTGAGCCGTCGGTCGAACCATCATCGATAATAACGATCTGCATATCGTCATCAGCCTGGGCCAGTAGCGAAGTCAGGCAGGCGGTAATAAACGCCTCGTCATTGTGAAAAGGCACAATGACGCTCAGCAGGTAGCGCTCTTCTGCCATTAGTGACGATCCTCGGATGGATAAGGCTGCTTCACGATCATGACGCTGAAGATAATTGCCAGACAATAAAGCAGCGTTCCTTCCGTACTAAAGAAAATAACGTCGCTCAGGCCATAAATAATGAGCGAGATCCCGACAGAGAGTAGCGCCGGGTTGCGCAGTGGCCTGAAGCCGCTATAAATCAGGCTCAGATAGAGACCGATAAGCGAAACCGTGCCGAACAAACCTTTGATTGAAAAGTTCTCCAGCACTTCATTATGCATATGTACGGTGAGATAGATCCGTGCGCCATACAGGCTGGGGTTTTGTTTGATAAGGGCTTCCGCTTTCTCACCGCGCTCTTCAGCCGATTGCCCTGCCAGAGCGGTGGCACCGGTTTTCATAGCAACAGTCTGCATGCTAAGGCGGGAGATAACCGAGTTCTCGCCCTGCATCTCGTGCATCATCGCAATATTATCTTTGAGATCCTGGATCCGGGCCTGAATTTTGCTTTGAAACACCAGTGCGCTAATTACCAGCAATACAGGCAGAGCAGTGAAAAGGATGATTTTATGCTTACGCTGTATGGCATCTTTGGTAAACAGCACCTGAATCAGCACCAGAACGGGATAAGCCAGCATAGCCGCGCGCGTTCCGGTCAGAATGATGGTGATATAAGTCACCATAAACAGCAGGGCAAACAGCCAGACCTTATGCCGCGTTCTGAATAGCAGCGCGGATTTAATAAAAACCAGGTTCACTGCGGTAAGGATATAGGCGGCAATGGTGGCACGATCGTAATTGAGCTCAACGCGGCCGATCTCGAGATGGATACCCTGATACAGCGCATAGGCGTTTACCGCGAGTCCTGTAATCATAACGGCAACCAGCGCGCTTCGCTGGCGGATGCGCTGGTCATTCAGCGTAACCAGCAGCAGAAACGAGGCGGCAATCTGTAGCCTGCCGGTTGACTGATACTGGCGGTAGAGCGTGATGTAATCGCCCGGCTGTTTATAAATCGCCGTCCAGAGAATGCTCACCAGTCCGACCAGTAAAAGGGAAACCGGCAACACCAGATGCTTTTTCTCTTGCAGATAGTATCTGGCATAGATGATAAATCCCGCCAGCGCCAGATAGCTGGTGAGGTAAAAAACGTTTCTGCCGAATGAACCGCCGAAGGGCGCGGTCAAAAAGGCGAGCGCACAGCCGGCGAAAATGAGCAGGCTAAAATAGGGATGCGGCGTATCCTGTCGAAATAGAGTCAGCTTACTGTTCATCGTTACTACCCGTTATAGCGCTCAATGCGCCGTTGAATTCAGTCCTGAAAGCGGCGTAATCAAAATGTTCTTTTGTCCACTGTTTCGCCTGTTGACTAAAGCGCTGATAGGTTTGCTGATCAAATAAGGTTTCTGCCGCATCCGCGCAGGCGACATGAGAAAGCAGCAGCGGCCGGGTCATGATATTCCGTACGGGATCGTAGACGTCGTAAGGAAAGTCGACGCGTATTCCTGTCAGCTTTTCATGCTCTTCAATCGACACGGAAGGCGTAAGGCCAATGCCGCACACACCGTTTTTTATCACTTCAGGCTGTCCATCAACCAGGGGATAAATAACCGGTACGCCAAAATAGAGAGACTCCATACAGGAGAGACCGAAAGGTTCCGTTACCGGCGTGCTTATATAGATATCGATGCGGTTGAAAAAGGGCGCGATATCCTGCTGGAAGCCGCTAAAGGTGACCTTATCCTCAATGCCCAGCCTGCTGGCCAGCGCGATAAAGGCGTCGCGATCGGGCCCTTTGCCGGCGATCTCAAGCGTCACATTATGGCCACGGCGCAGCAGCTCTTTTAGCGTCAGCAGCGTGACGCTTATGCCTTTCAGGCTGACCTGACGCGAGGCGGTGCCGATTTTGATCGGCGACGTGAGCACACGCGGTTCCGGCCGTATGCCGGGCGGCGTCATGATGCGGTTAATGACCACATAATGGGGGCAGGGCAGGTTGAAACGATGCTTCATCACCTGAGAAGAGGCTGACGAAGCGGAGATAACGCCATCCAGCATGCGCATAAAGCTCAGGGTTTTATGATTCTCTGGATAGCGCCAGGAACAGCCATGATCGTAATAGACCAGCTTTGCGCGTTTCGGCCTGGCAGTGAGTCGCGGCACCAGGTCCCAGACGACAATCACCTGCGCATCGCTGGCTTCAACCCGCCTTTGCAGCAGATACTTCCTGAGAAACTGGGGCGCCTTGAGCTTAAGGCCGCTCACTAACCGGTTAGCGAACAGGAGCTTTTGCTGCGGCATCTGACGCCGAATATCTTCGTCAATCTCATTGCTGATGCAGATAACATCATCTTTGCCATCAGAAAAGTCATTGATGTATTGAAGAAAAAGACGCTCGACCCCGCCCATCTTGCCGAGATTGATAATGTGGAGCTTTTTCATCCTAAAAATGTCTCCAGCCTTTCGGCGACCGCTTGCGCACTAATATCTGACATGCTGTTGCCCTGAGGTGGACACAGCGCCTGCTGATTCTGACCATATCCCCCGATCAGTCCCGGATCCGTCGGCCCATAGAGCGTGATATTGGGGCGATCGAGCGCCGCAGTCAGATGGCTTAAGCCAGTATCTACCGATACCACCGCCTTTGCGCCGGCCAGCTCGCGCGCTATCGCTTCCAGCGTCATTTTTGGCAACACGTCAACATAATCAAAGCCTTCCGCCAGACGTTGCGCACGCTGATGCTCATGCTCGGCGCCCCAGGGCAGCCTGATACGCAGCCCCGCAGGTTGCAACAGCCCGATCAGCTCGCGCCAGTGGCTTTCCGGCCAGTGTTTGTTGTCGCGCGTCGTGGCATGGAGAAACACCAGATAGGGAGCGATTTCCTGCGGCACGTCGCGCAGGAAGTGGGCGGCGATAGCGTAGTCGCCCTGGGTTTGCGGCTTCTCGTAGCCAAGGCTCTTCGCGAACAGCTCGCGCGTGCGCTCTACCGCATGCTGCTTTTTGTCAATCTCATGGCGTTGGTCGTACCACCAGCTGGCGAAGGGTTCGCGCGCGCTGCGGCTGTCCTGGCCATGCTTGACGCCTTTGGCAAGGCGGGTCACCAGCGCGGCGCTTTTGATCAGCCCCTGGGCGTCGATCACCACATCATACTGACGCGACTGCAAATCTTGCTTGAAGCGCACCCGCTCTTCGCGCTGCTGGCTGCCGAACCAGTGTTTGCGCCAGCGGCGAATGGCAACTGGCAAGACTTTATCCACCGCCGGATGCCAGGAGGGGATCTGGGCGAAATTCTCTTCGACTACCCAGTCGAAGCGAATGCCGGGGATCGCTTGCATGGCGTCGGTTAAAGCGGGAAGCGTATGAAGCACATCGCCCATCGACGACGTTTTAACGATCAGGACGTGCATGCCCTCTCCTGCGGATGAGCCAGCAGTTCGCTCAGTTCCTGATAAACGCGCTGCGGCTGGATGTCGATCAGGCTTTGATGGTAGCCCTGTTCGGCGTCGCCTTTGCGCACCTTATGGTAGCCGGTAATCAGGCGGATAATGCGCACCTGCTTTGAAAGCGGCGGCGTGAAATCTGGGCTGCTTGGGCCGTACAGCGCCACCAGCGGCCGGTTAAGCGCGGCGGCGATATGCATCAGGCCCGAATCGTTGCTGACCACGGCGTCGCAGCGCGCAATCAGGATAACTGCCTGCTCAAGCTGCGTTTCGCCTGCCAGATTGCGGCAGTAGTGGCGTGCCTCAGCGGGCAGCGCCGCGATAATCTCTTCGCCGCATTCGCGATCTTTTGCTGAACCAAACAGTACCACCTGTTTGCCTTCGGCAATCAGCTGCTGCGCCAGCGCTGCATAGTGATAGTGCGGCCAGCGCTTCGCCGGACCAAACTCCGCGCCCGGGCAAAAGCCGATCAGCGGCCGCTCCGCCGGGATCTGAAACTGAGCGGAAGTTTCGATTTTCTCCTGGTCGTCTACCTGAAGCTGCGGCCAGAGCAGCGGCTGTGGCAGCTGCTGCGCTGAAGCGACCGGCGCGTCGCAGGCCAGCGCGATATAGCGCTCCACCATCAGCGGAAACGCCGCCTTATCCAGCACGCGCACATCGTTCAGCAGGCCATAGCGCATCTCGCCGCGCCAGCCGATGCGGCGTTTGATTCCGGCGAAAAAAGGGACCAGTGCGGATTTAAATGAGTTCGGCAGCACATAGGCGCAATCATAGCCGCTGGCGCGCAGCGATTTGCCGATGCGCCGACGCTCGCCGAGCGCCAGCGCGCCGTGCCCAAGCGGCATCGCCAGCGCCTGATTCACCTCCGGCATGCGCGACAGCAGCGGACGGCACCAGGCCGGCGCCATCACATCAATCACGGCGTCCGGATGCTGAGCCTTAAGAGTGCGATAGAGGCTTTGCGACATCATCATATCGCCGACCCACGATGGGCCAATAACCAGAATTTTCATCGCGGGTACGCGTTCCTTATGCGCTGCGGTTCAGCCAGGCCATATACTCGGCCACGCCCTGCGCAACGGTTTTAAACGGCTTGTCATATCCGGCGGCGCGCAGGCTGGTAAGATCCGCCTGAGTATAGGCCTGATAGCGGCCTTTTAGTTTTTCCGGGAAGGGAATGTACTCAATTTGCCCTTTCTGGTGGAATTTCAGCACTGCGTCCGCCACTTCCTGGAACGATTCGGCGCGGCCGGTGCCGCAGTTATAGATACCGGAGATCTTGTTTTCCCAGCACCACAGGTTGACCGCGACCACATCGTCTACGTGAATAAAGTCGCGCTGGAAGTGCTCGCTGCCTTCAAACAGCTTAGGGTTTTCGCCGTTGGCGATCTGCGTGTTGAGATGAAATGCCACGCTCGCCATGCTGCCTTTGTGGCCTTCGCGCGGGCCGTAGACGTTGAAGTAGCGGAAGCCGCACACCGGCGAATCCGCTTCAGGCAGGATCTGGCGCACATAGTGATCGAACAGCATTTTAGAGTAGCCGTAGACGTTCAGCGGCTGCTCATATTCGCGCTTCTCGATAAAGTTATCGTTGCGGCCACCGTAGGTGGCGGCGGAGGAGGCGTAAAGAAAAGGAATTTCGCGCTCAAGACAGTAGTGCAGCAGATCTTTTGAGTACTGATAGTTATTGTCCATCATGTACTTGCCGTCCCACTCCGTGGTGGCGGAGCAAGCGCCTTCATGGAATACCGCCTCGATCGGACCGAAATCCTCGCCCGCTGCGATGTAGGTCAGAAACTCCTCTTTATCCATGTAGTCGCTGATATCCAGATCGGCCAGATTGACGAACTTGGTGCCGTCTTTCAGGTTGTCGACGACCAGAATATCGCTGATGCCGCGATCGTTAAGCGCCTTGACGATATTGCTGCCAATCATTCCTGCGCCGCCAGTGACGATAATCATGTGCTCTACCTTTAAACGTTGGGGCATGAAACAGGCGGTTTCACGCGCTAATGTCTCACATCATAACATTTCATCACGGAGCAGACAGCCAGATGACTCCGACACGCCGCCGCCTCCGCACTCTCTGACGTGAACTATGCTGCAAAATTAACATTCTCCTGGTGGATTTATCGTTAGCACCCTTCTTCTTCAGTAAGATGTGCCGAATTTATGCCATCTGAGGAGAACAATGATGACAGCGCAGTTTTATCAGCAGATCCGCAAGCAGCTGGACACAGCGCACCAGGAAGGGTTGTTCAAACAGGAGCGCATTATTACCTCCGCGCAGCAAACCGATATTGAGGTCGGCCAGCAGCAGGTCATTAACTTCTGCGCCAATAACTACTTAGGGCTGGCAAACCATCCGGCGCTGATTCAGGCGGCGAAAGAGGGCATGGAAACGCACGGTTTCGGCATGGCCTCAGTGCGCTTTATCTGCGGCACGCAGGACACGCATAAGCAGCTGGAGAAAAAGCTGGCGGCGTTTCTCGGCATGGAAGATGCCATTCTCTACTCCTCCTGCTTCGACGCCAACGGCGGCCTGTTTGAAACGCTGCTCGACGCGGAAGACGCGATTATTTCCGACGCGCTCAATCACGCCTCGATTATCGACGGCGTGCGGCTCTGTAAGGCGCAGCGCTATCGCTACGCCAATAACGATATGCAGGCGCTGCGCGCCTGTCTGGTCGAGGCGCGGGAGAAAGGCGCGCGCCATATTCTTATCGCCACCGACGGCGTCTTCTCTATGGACGGGGTGATCGCCAACCTGCGCGGCATCTGCGATCTCGCCGACGAGTTCAATGCGCTGGTGATGGTGGATGACTCCCATGCGGTGGGCTTTGTCGGCGCGGCCGGTCGCGGCACGCATGAATATTGCGACGTCATGGATCGCGTCGACATTATTACCGGCACGCTGGGTAAAGCGCTGGGCGGCGCATCCGGCGGCTATACCGCCGCTCGCGCCGAGGTGGTGGAATGGCTGCGCCAGCGCTCACGTCCCTATCTCTTCTCTAATTCGCTGGCGCCGGCGATCGTTGCCGCTTCCATCCGCGTGCTCGACCTGTTGAGCGAGGGCGACGGTCTGCGGCAGCGCCTGTGGGACAACGCCCGCTTCTTCCGCGACAAGATGACGGCGGCCGGTTTTACCCTGGCGGGTGCCGATCACGCCATTATCCCCGTGATGCTGGGCGAGGCGAGCGTGGCGCAGGAATTCGCCCGTTTGCTGCAGCAGGAGGGCATTTACGTTACCGGCTTTTTCTACCCGGTGGTGCCGCGTGGCCAGGCGCGTATCCGCACGCAGATTTCGGCGGCGCATACCCAGCAGCAGCTGGAGCGTGCGGTCGAGGCTTTTACCCGCATTGGACAACAGCTTGGCGCGATCGCCTGAGGAGCTCTGCATGAAAGCGTTAGCCAAACTTCACGCCCGGGAAGGCATCTGGATGGTGACCGATGCGCCGATCCCGGAACCGGGCCATAACGATTTGCTGATCAAGATCCGCAAAACCGCCATCTGCGGCACCGACATCCATATCTACAACTGGGATGACTGGTCGCGCAAAACCATTCCGGTGCCGATGATCGTCGGCCATGAGTATGTCGGCGAAGTCGTCGCCATCGGCCAGGAGGTGCGCGGCTTCAGCATCGGCGATCGCGTCTCCGGCGAAGGGCATATTACCTGCGGACACTGCCGCAACTGTCGCGCCGGCCGCACCCACCTGTGCCGCAATACGATTGGCGTCGGCGTCAACCGACAGGGCTGCTTTGCTGAATATCTGGTGATCCCCGCCTTCAACGCCTTCCGTATTCCCGACAATATTTCCGACGAGCTGGCCGCGATTTTCGATCCCTTCGGCAATGCGGTGCATACCGCGCTGTCGTTCGACCTGGTGGGCGAAGATGTGCTGATCTCCGGCGCCGGCCCTATCGGCATTATGGCGGCGGCGGTGTGTAAACATGTCGGCGCGCGCAACGTGGTGATCACCGACATCAACGACTATCGCCTTGAGCTGGCGCGCACCATGGGCGTGACGCGCGCGGTCAACGTGGCGCATGACGATCTGCGCGCGGTGATGCGCGAGCTGGGCATGACGGAAGGGTTCGACGTGGGGCTGGAGATGTCCGGCGCGCCGCCGGCGTTTCGCACCCTGCTGGAGGTAATGAACCACGGTGGGCGTATTGCGCTGCTGGGCATCCCGCCGGGCGAGATGGCGATCGACTGGAATCAGGTGATCTTCAAGGGGCTATTTATTAAAGGCATCTACGGCCGCGAAATGTTTGAAACCTGGTACAAGATGGCGGCGCTGATTCAGTCAGGGCTCGACCTGACGCCCGTGATCACGCACCGCTACGCTATCGACGACTTCCAGCAGGGCTTCGATGAGATGCGCTCTGGACGTTCAGGGAAAGTGGTACTGAGCTGGGACTAAAAAAGCCGCATGGGCGGCTTTGGTTTACTGCTGCTGCTTCTCCGCATCCGTCAGGTAGCGCACTTTGCGGGTGTAGTCCTGACCTTTAAAGAGCAGCGGCTGACGAGGGTCGGCCAGATATTTTTGCCATTCGGCAAGCGGGAAGCCCCCGTGTGCGCCGACCACCTCTGGTGGTATGACGCCCGGCTTGCCGCCGATGCGCTTGGATACCGGCCAGTTCGCCCACTCGCCCAGGTTGACGGTGCGCAGGTCAAGCAGATCCAGCAGGCACGCCAGCGGCAGCTGATCGGTCGGCGGCTGGCTGTCGTTCATTAATTTCCAGGTGTCGTCGAACAGCGTCAGCCAGAGCGGGCAGACGCGCTGCCAGGTCTGACGCGTGGCCGCCAGATAGGCGCCGTTAACGTGATCTTCGAGGTAGGGACGCACGCTGAGCTGATAGTAGGCGGGGATGGTCTCCTGCGCCGCGCCAGCCAGTTTGGCAATCATCTTGCCCTGGCGAAAGCTGGAGTAAAAATGGCCGTCTTTCATGTAAATCTCAGGCATTTTTAGCAGGTTGAGATCGGAATCGATCATCAGGATCCCGTCGCCCTGCGCATGCAGCGGCGCCTGCATTTTTATCAGCCGGCTGCGATAAATTTGCTTGTAGGGATAGGCCGCTTCGCGATGCGGCACCTCCAGCGTCACAATACGCGTTTTGCGCGTCAGCTCGCCAAATGCGGCGGCGGGCTGGTCGCTAACGATAACGATCTCCTGCGCCGCGGTGGCAAAGCGTTCGGCAAACTGCGCGCTGAGCTTTGCCTCTTCAACATAATCCTCTCCGGTACAGGGGATGACGATAGAGGTCACGGGGATGGTGCCCTGCACGTCGGAGTGCGCATAGGGCAGATTATGACGTGTGCGCACGTGACGAAAACGGGGATTGAGAAAGTTAAGCATGCTTCTTCCTTGTGACGCTTTTCAGAATGGTTTCTACGCCGTTTACATAGTTTTCAATGGCGTACTGTGATCGAACACGCGCCGACGCGGCATGTGTTAAGCGTTGACGTAAGGCCTCGTCCTGCCAGAGCGTAATGAGATGCTGAGTTAACTGCGCCACGTCGCCATATTCGAACAGCAGGCCGGTGTCGTCAGGGCTAATCAGCTCCTCTGTGCCGACTACGCGTGAGCCAATCACCGCCGTATTGACCAGCATCGCTTCCAGCACCACGCGCGGCAGCCCCTCGCTGCGGGAAGCCAGGATAAAGACGTCGAAAGCGGCGAGGTAATCCAGCGCGTTATTCTGAAAGCCGGTAAAGATAACCCGATCGAGAATCGCCTCCCGGGCGGCCTGTTGGCGCAGCGCAGCCGCTTCCGGCCCATCGCCGACCACGATCAGTTTCCAGTCCGCTTCGGGACAGGCCTGCTTGAAGTGGCTCAGCGCCTGCAGAACATGGTGGTTCGACTTACGCAGGATGAGCGAGCCGATGGTGCCGAAAATAAAAGTCTCCGCCGGCAGGTTTAAGCGCTGGCGCACCGCCGCGCGCTCAGGCAACGGCTGGTGGATGTCGATCGCGTTGGAGACGGTAAAACAGCGCGACGCCTCAACGCCGCCGTCGCGCAAGGTCTGATTCACGCCGTGGGAAACGGCGATAACGGCATCGCACCTGTCATTGACCATTTTTGCCAGGCGGGCATTCATCAGCGGCTCAATGCGGCAGTGCTGTACCACGGCGATATCAAGGTCTTGTGCGGCAAGGTAGCCTTCAACATTGGTGCTGGGCTGATTATTCATATAGAGCGTATCGTAACGGCCTTGCAGCAGCAGCGCGCGCAGCTTGTGGGCGTTTGGCCGGACGCGCCAGCGCGCGTCGATAGCGTCGACCGCCTCTTTTTTCAGACGGCGATTGAAGAAAAGCAGAGCGCGTGCTGCTTCCTTCGCGAGCTTCGCCCAGCCGGGCTGCTTTTTCTGGGGAATAAAGATGACCGGTATGGCGATGGCGTTCAGCACCGATTCGATGGTTTCACCGTTACCGCGCGCGTAATTATGGTAAAAGCAGCAGGTAATATCGAAAGCGTCGCGGTCGATGCGCTTAAGCAGCTCCAGCATACTGTTGGTGCCGCCGCCCCATTCTCTGCCGTTATCCAGCAGCATAATTTTTTGTTTCGCCGTCCTCATCCTGACAGAAATCCTTATACCCGGTCTGCGTCGCTCGCACCGGATTATAGTGATTTCTGATCGGAAAAGAATGTTAAGGCTGAAACACCACGCGAAATAGCGTGTTAAAAAAGCTGTTTCAGTCCTGTTACCACTACGCTCTGACTCGCGCTCTCCCACACCGCATCAAGCGCCCTGGTCGCCGGAACCGGCTGCGGCTGCACTTTGCATATGCCTGGCGGCTGGAAGCCAGGTTTATGCGGACGCGGCGGCTGCTGTGGTTTCGCTGGCGACGTCGCGCCATGCAGCGGTTCGTTCAGCAGCTGGCTCGGGCGCACCAGCGTAATATCGGCAGGCAGCGTCGGCAGCATCTGCTGCAGCACGCGCACCGTATTGGGATGCGGATGACCGATAGCGATGGCATAGCCGTCGCGCTGAGCCAGCTTCACGGCGCGCGTAAACTGCTGGCGAATCGCGTTGATATCCTGGCTGTCGTCCAGAAAGACGCGACGCTTCAGCACCTTCACGTGCGTACCTTGCGCAGCGGGCACCGACTGGCTGTTGCCGATGGTCATGCTGTCGAGAAAGTAAAAATTGTACTGATTAAGCGCCTGCATCATCTTTACCATGCCCGGCAGGCTGGAGGTCATTTTGCTGCCCATATGGTTGTTCAGGCCGACGGCGTAAGGCACATTATTGACCGCGCTGCGCAGGATGCGCGCGATCTCTTCGCTGCTCATCTCCGGCGTCAGGGTATCCTTTTCCAGCGGCTGTTTGCTGAGCGGCGCCATAGGGAGGTGAATCAGTACCTCATGGCCGCCCTGATGCGCTTTCGTTGCCATCTGGCGCGCGCCGGGCGCGTCAGGCAGCACCGCGACGGAGATCGCGGCGGGCATCTGTAGCACTTTGTTCTCTTCAGAAGGGCGATAGCCGAAGTCGTCGATAACGATGGCAAGTTTGCCCGCATGGGCAGCGCAGCTTAACAGCAGTCCGCCGATAGCGGCGGCGAGATGGCGACGTTGAAAAAACACTTATCTTCCTAACCACGGGAGTGGATTAACAGCCTGTCCCTGACGTCGGATTTCAAAATAGAGCGACGGCGTACCGCGTCCGCCGCTGGTGCCCACCAGGGCGATAGGCTGTCCTGCCTTCACCTGGGCGCCAACGCTGACCAGCGCGCTCTGGTTATAGCCATAGAGACTCATATCGCCTTTACCGTGCTCCAGCACCACGACGAGCCCGTAACCCTGCAGCCAGTCGGCCATCAGCACGCGGCCGTCGGCGATCGCTTTGACTTCAGCACCTTCCGGTGCATCGATTACCAGCCCTTTCCAGCGCAGTTCGCCCTGAAGCTGTTCGCCGAAGCGATGTTCGATACGACCGCGCACCGGCCACAGCGCCTGGCCGCCTGCGCGGCCGAGGCCGCCGGTTCGCGCCACCAGTTCGCGCTCGCTCTGAGTAGGCTGGTAAGTTGAGCCTTTGGCTTTCGCCTGCGCCTGACGCTGACGCACTTTTTCTGCTTCCCGCGCCTCGCGCGCCGCACGCTCTCGCGCCTCGCGTTCGGCCCGGGCGATTTTATCCTGGAGGCGGCTTTCGTTCTGCCGCATCTCCACCAGATCGGCCTGGTCTTTTTCCAGCGCGTTTTCCAGTTCGCTCAGCGTTTTCTTGCGCGCCGTGCTCGCCTGCTGCAGCTTCTCCTGCTGACCTTGTTGCTGGGCCAGCAGCGTTTTTTGCTGCTGCTGTTTCTGCTCCAGCGACGCTTTTTGCTCACCCAGCGTCTGACGCGTTTTTTGCAGCGCATCGATGCTCTGCTGGCGCGCGTCGTTGAGGTAGCCGAAGTAGGCGAGAATACGTTCGCTGCGCTGGCTCTCTTCGCCGCCCAGCAGGAGCTGTACGCCGTTATGCTTGCCCTGGCGAAAAGCCGCATCCAGCTGCTGAGCCAGCAGGGTTTCCTGCTGCGCCTGCTGCTTTTCAAGCCGCGCGATCGAGGCGGTGAGCTGGCTGACTTCGCGGCTGAGCGCGTTCAGGCTGTTGCGGGTTTCGCGCAGCTGACGGCTGGCCTGTGCAATGATCTTTTCCTGGCTCTGCAGCTGATCGAGCAGTTTGCTGCGCGCAAGCTTTTGCGCCTTAACGCTTTTCTCTTTTTCGGCGATATTTTGCTGAATGGATTTCAGCTGCGATTTGCTGTCATCGGCGCTGTGCGCGGCCGCAGGCAATAACAGAACGCCCGCGCAAAGCAGGCTGAAGATGAGGGTGGACAGGTGTGCAGGCAACGGGCGTTTCTTTCCGCTGTGACGAGTCCTTTTGGCTAAAACAGTCGCTTTTCCCTTCATAGGCCAGTGATTATTCCACGATGAACAGCCGCTTACCAGCGCAACGCCACGGGATTTCCTTTTCCAAAGATGTCGGTCTTTATCCTGATACCGAATAAGGGTTGTGCCATTTTTGCGGTACGGCAATTTTTTTTGGAAAATGACGCACAAATCGTCACTCTGGCCGCTTAGCGTCTGTACATGAGAAGTGGCGCAGGTATACTCAGAACCCTTGTTTTTAGCTTAATTAGCCCGGTCTGGAGTCTTTACCCCTCATGCAAGAAATTATGCAGTTTGCAAGCAATCACACCATCCTTAGTCTGGCATGGGTCGTTTTACTGGTGCTGGTGATTGTTACCACCTTTAAGGGCATGTTTTCTAAAGTGAAAGTTATCAGCCGCGGCGAAGCGACCCGCCTGATTAACAAAGAAGAGGCGGTAGTAGTGGACGTGCGGTCGCGTGACGATTACCGCAGAGGACATATTTCGGGCGCCCTGAACGTTGCGGCGGCAGACATCAAAAAAGGCAGCTTCGGCGAGCTGGAAAAGCATAAAGCTCAGCCCATAATTGTGGTGTGTGCCACCGGCCAGAGCGCGAGCGAGCCGGCTGAAAAACTGAGCGCCGCCGGCTTTAGCCAGGTGACCGTTCTGAAAGACGGCATCAGCGGCTGGAGCGGAGACAACCTTCCGCTGGTGCGCGGAAAATAACATCTACCGAGGTACGTAACATGGCTAACGTTGAGATTTACACCAAGGCGACCTGTCCTTTCTGCCACCGGGCGAAGGCGCTGCTGAGTCAAAAAGGTGTGCTGTTTCAGGAGATCCCGATCGACGGGAACGCCGCGAAACGCGAAGAGATGATCAAACGCAGCGGCCGCACCACCGTGCCTCAGATTTTCATTGACGCGCAGCACATTGGCGGCTGCGACGACCTTTACGCGCTGGACAGTCGTGAAGGATTGGATCCGCTACTGCAGGCGTAAGAGCGGCGCAGGATTTTTCAACTCACAGGACTTAGTCAGATGTCAGAACAAAACACCAACGAAATGCAATTCCAGATTCAACGCGTTTACACCAAAGACGTTTCTTTTGAAGCGCCGAACGCGCCGCAGGTCTTCCAGAAAGAGTGGGAGCCGGAAGTGAAGCTGGATCTGGATACTGCGTCATCACAGCTGGCTGACGAAGTTTATGAAGTGGTACTGCGCGTGACCGTGACCGCCAGCGTTGGCGAAGAAACCGCATTCCTGTGCGAAGTTCAGCAGGCGGGCATCTTCACCATCAGCGGCATTGAAGGCACGCAGATGGCGCACTGCCTGGGTGCTTACTGCCCGAACATCCTGTTCCCGTACGCGCGCGAATGCATTACCAGCCTGGTGTCACGTGGCACCTTCCCGCAGCTTAACCTGGCGCCGGTAAACTTTGACGCGCTGTTCATGAACTACCTGCAGCAGCAAGGCGAAGGTGCCGAACAACATCAGGATGCCTGATGACTACACACGCTTCGATTAGCGTCATCGGTGCCGGCTCGTACGGCACCGCTCTGGCCATTACCTTAGCCCGCAACGGCCATCCCGTGCTGCTGTGGGGTCACAATCCCGCGCATCTGGCGCAGCTGCAGGCCGAACGCTGCAACAGCGCTTTTCTCCCCGACGTACCTTTCCCCGACAACCTTGAGCTTGAGCCCGACCTGGCCCGCGCCATTGCGGCCAGCCGCGATCTGCTGGTGGTGGTGCCGAGCCATGTGTTTGGCGACGTGCTGCAGCAGATTAAACCGCATCTGCGCGCTGAGTCGCGCATCGTCTGGGCGACCAAAGGGCTGGAGAGAGAGACCGGAAGATTGCTGCAGGATGTGGCGCGTGACATCCTTGGCGACGCGACGCCGCTCGCAGTCATCTCGGGGCCGACCTTCGCCAGAGAGCTGGCGGCGGGCCTGCCGACCGCGATCGCGCTGGCAGCGACCGATGCTACCTTCGCCGAAGAGCTGCAGCAAAAGCTGCACTGCGGCAAGAGCTTCCGCGTTTACAACAATCCTGACTTTATCGGCGTGCAGCTTGGCGGCGCGGTGAAAAACGTCATTGCCATCGGCGCAGGCATCTCCGACGGCATCGGCTTTGGCGCAAATGCGCGTACCGCGCTGATCACGCGCGGCCTGGCGGAAATGAGTCGTCTCGGCGCCGCGCTGGGCGCTGATGCCACCACCTTCATGGGCATGGCCGGCTTAGGCGATCTGGTGCTGACCTGTACCGATAATCAGTCGCGCAACCGCCGTTTCGGCCTGATGCTGGGCCAGGGCGAAGCGGTGGACAATGCGCAACGCATTATCGGACAAGTTGTAGAAGGCTATAAAAACACCAAGGAAGTCAAGGCATTGGCAGAGCGTGTCGGCGTTGAAATGCCAATTACCGAGCAAATCTATCAGGTGCTCTATTGCGGAAAGCCAGCGCGAGAGGCAGCATTGAGCCTGTTAGGCCGTACAAGGAAGGATGAAAACGGTTCAGGCTGATGCGGGATGCGCAGCATCGTCACCTGTAGCGCCATTCAGGCGCTTTTTTTTGGGAGAAAACTGCAATGTCGTCTGATGAGTTAGAGCTGGTCTGGAACAACATCAAAGCGGAAGCGCGCGCGCTGGCCGATTGCGAGCCGATGCTGGCCAGCTTTTATCATGCGACTTTGTTGAAACACGAAAATCTCGGCAGCGCCCTGAGCTATATGCTGGCCAACAAGCTCGCCAATCCCATTATGCCCGCTATCGCCATTCGCGAAATCGTCGAAGAGGCCTATCGCCAGGATCCTTCGATGATCGCCTCGGCCGCGCTCGATATCCAGGCGGTACGCCAGCGCGATCCGGCGGTCGATAAATACTCCACGCCGCTGCTCTATCTGAAAGGCTTTCATGCGCTGCAGGCCTATCGCATTGGCCACTGGCTGTGGAACGAGGGGCGTCGCGCCTTAGCGGTCTATCTGCAGAACGAAATTTCCGTCTCCTTCGCCGTGGATATCCATCCGGCGGCGAACATCGGCCACGGTATTATGCTTGACCACGCCACCGGCATCGTTATCGGCGAAACGGCGGTCGTGGAGAACGACGTCTCGATCCTGCAGTCGGTGACGCTGGGCGGTACCGGCAAAACCAGCGGCGACCGCCATCCGAAAATCCGCGAAGGCGTGATGATCGGCGCAGGGGCGAAGATCCTCGGCAATATTGAGGTCGGACGCGGCGCGAAGATCGGCGCAGGCTCGGTGGTATTGCAGCCTGTGCCACCGCATACCACCGCTGCAGGCGTGCCGGCGCGCATCGTCGGCAAACCGGCCAGCGACAAACCCTCAATGGACATGGATCAACACTTCAACGGCACCGTGCCGGGTTTTGAGTTCGGCGACGGAATCTAACTGAGCCGCGCGCCTGCGTAATCGAGCTGGCGCCAGGCTTCATACACCACCACCGATACCGCATTTGACAGATTCATGCTGCGGCTCTCCGCACGCATCGGGATGCGAATTTTATGCTCGGGCGGCAGCGCGTCGAGGATCCCGGCGGGCAGTCCGCGGCTCTCCGGCCCAAACAGCAGATAGTCGCCCGCCTGGTAGCTCACTGCGCTGTGCGCTGGCGTGCCCTTGGTGGTGAGCGCAAACAGCCGTGCGGGCTGCTCGGCGCGCAGAAACGCCTCATAGCCTGCATGCTTCTGAATCGCGGTAAATTCATGATAGTCGAGACCGGCGCGGCGCAGCCGCTTGTCGTCCCATGCGAAACCAAGCGGTTCAATCAGATGCAGCTGAAAGCCGGTATTGGCGCAGAGGCGAATAATATTGCCGGTATTCGGCGGGATTTCTGGTTCAAATAAGACGATGTTAAGCATAAGGCCCCCGATAACAGGGGCCGAAGCATAGCAAATTATTGACGGCTGGAGGAGTAGAGCGGCAGCCAGAGCGTCAGGCGCAGGCCGCCGAGCGGGCTATCGTCGGCCTTCACCCAGCCGCGGTGCTGCTGGATAGCGGTTTCGACAATCGCCAGACCAAGCCCCGTGCCGCCTGACTCGCGGTCGCGCGCCTCGTCGGTGCGGTAGAAGGGACGGAATATCTGCTCGCGATCTTTCGGGCTGACCCCCGGGCCGTCATCGTCAACGTGCACCGTCAGGCCACTGATATCCACCGAAAAGCTGACGCTGATATGCGAGTGCGAGTAGCGCAGCGCATTGCGCACGATGTTCTCCAGCGCGCTCTCCAGCGCATGCGGGTTACCGTAAAGCGGCCATGGGCCGGGCGGATAGGGCACATCAAGCTGCTTGCCCATCTGCTCAGCTTCGAACTTTGCATCTTCCAGCACGTCGTTCCAGAGCTGATTTGCCTTCATCGCCTCGCTGACCAGCGCGTTCTTGTGCTGGGTGCGCGACAGCACCAGCAGATCGTTGATCATGCCGTCCAGACGCTGCGCTTCCATCTCGATCCGCTCCAGCTCTTTGCCTTCGCCGTGACGGCGGCGCAGCAGCGCCGTGGCCAGCTGCAGACGCGTCAGCGGCGTGCGCAGCTCATGGCTGATATCTGACAGCAGACGCTGCTGCGAGGTCATCATGCGTTCGAGCGCGCTCACCATCTGGTTGAAGCTGGAGCCCGCGGCGAGAAACTCCTGCGGCCCCGACTCCAGTTCCGGATGCTGGCGCAAATTACCGCTGGCGACTTCATCCGCCGCATATTTAAGCTTGCGTGCCGGACGCGCCAGGCTCCAGGCCAGCCAAAGCAGCAGCGGCGAGCTAATGAGCATGGTGACGATCAGCAGCAGCAGCGGCCGGTCAAACAGCAAATTGATAAAATCGAGCTGCGAGCTGTTCGCCGGTCGAATCAGATAGAGCTGATAGTTATCTTCGCCGTCGCGCACTGCGAAGGGACCGACCATTTCAATACGGCCATACTTCTTTTTCTGCGGATGATCGGCATTGTCGGACTGTCCGATAAAATTGCGGATCACCTGCATTTCATTATGCTGCGCGCCAATGACGCGGCCTTCGCTGGTGACCAGCAGCAGGCGCTGACCCGGGGGCGCCCATTTGTCGATAGCGCGCGAGAGCCGGCGCCACCACATCAAATCATTGGGCGGGTCCTGCGCCAGTTCCAGTTCGACATGCTGTTCAATCATGGTGCCCTGGCGCTGCTCGCTATCGAGCAGTGAGGCCATCTGGCGGGAATCCAGCTTGGGCACCATCAATACCAGCATCAACACCAGCGCCAGGGTGAGCCAGAAAATGGCGAAGATGCGGGTGGTGAGGCTACCAATCATGAAGCCGAAACCATCAAATAGCCGCGGCCGCGCAAGGTTTTAAACCAGGGATGGCCGTCGCGGCGCTCAGGCAGTTTGCGACGCAGGTTAGAGATATGCATATCGATAGCGCGGTCGAACGGCGTCAGACGCTTGCCAAGTACCTCCTGACTCAGGTGCTCGCGCGAGACGACCTGGCCGAGATGCTGCGCCAGCAGGTAGAGCAGGGTGAACTCGGTGCCGGTCAGATCCAGCGTCTGGTTGTCGAAACTCGCTTCCTGACGGCCTGGGTTCAGGCGCAGGCAGTCCACTTCCAGCGTCGGCGAGCTGCTGTCGTGCTGCTGTTGCTGTTCGCTCCAGTTGGAACGGCGCAAAATCGCGCGTATACGCGCCACCAGCTCACGATCGTTAAACGGCTTAGGCAGATAGTCATCTGCACCCAGTTCGAGCCCCAGCACGCGATCCAGCTCGCTTCCGCGCGCGGTTAACATGATAACAGGCGTCTGATGTTGCTGGCGTAGCTCTTTCAAGGTGTCGATACCATTCTTTTTTGGCATCATCACATCGAGTAAAAGCAAATCAATAGAGGTATCCAGCAGGCTTAACGCCTGTTCGCCGTCGCTGGCTACCACTACTTCAAACCCTTCCATTTCTAACAGTTCTTTAAGCAGCGAAGTCAATTCGCGGTCATCGTCAACCAACAGGATTTTATTCATTTTTTATTGCCCTCCGCAGGCAAAATACCGTGTTCCTGACTTGTCAATCCAACGCTTTACGTAGTTTTACACCCCCTGACGGATGTTTGCAGCTGTCGCCGTACACTGGTCCTCGTTGAATCGCAAAACGGAACGGACTGGAGTAAATGATGCGCACAGTAACCGCCGTCGTCATTGCCTCAGCGATGGTTCTCAATCACGCCAGCGCAGGAGTGGCAGACACGACGACGATTGACGAAATGCATCACGGCGGATTGACGACAGGCAGTATGACGCAAAATCCGCAAAGCCACATGTTCGACGGCATTGAGTTGACGGAAGAGCAGCGTCAACAGATGCGAGACCTGATGGCGCAGGCGCGATACGAACGTTCCCCTGTCAGCATCGGCGATATCGAAAACATGCATGGACTGATTACGGCGGACACTTTTAACGAAGCGGCTATCCGCGCCCAGGCTGAGAAAATCGCTCAGGCGCAAATCGAACAGCATGTCGAGATGGCGCGTATTCGCAACCAGATGTATCACCTGCTTACGCCGGCTCAGCAGGCCGCGTTGCAGAAGAATTATGAGCGGCGGCTCGCCGAGCTGCGCAAGCTCTCAACTTTGCAGTCGGCTTCATCGCTGCAAGCAGTGAGTAGTACCAGCAGTAACCAGTAACATAGTATCCCTGTTTTCCTTGCCATAGACACCATCCCTGTCTTCCCCGCCATGATGGCGGGGTTTTTTTTGCTTTTTTGCGCTATTCGAGCCGCAGTGTCAACGTTGACAGACCGCTCTCTCTTCAGCATTAACACTCTATTTAAGTAAAGCACTAACCCCTTAAATCCTCAGGCATTTAACAGAACAGCCTTCTTTTCCATTTTGTTGCTTTTTCTATGAGGAATATGTAATGCCGCGTAAATATATCCACAAACGAGGCGGGTAAAATAAAAAAGCGAAGCGACTTTTTATTTAAATATATGATAAGAAGAAAATAAGTTTTTCTGCTTTATTTAAAACTCAATAATATCATTAAGTTAATTATTTTTTCATTTTCTTGAATTCCTGAAGCTTACTTCTACACTTAATTTTGTCGCAGCAAGGAAAGTGCACACCCCGGGAATTTTAAATGGAGTGCAGTAACCACATTACGTAATCAATCTGAATATATTAACGGAGTAAGTTATGGCAGAACATCGTGGTGGTTCAGGCAATTTCGCAGACAACCCGCAAAAAGCCTCTGAAGCCGGTAAAAAAGGCGGAAAAAGCAGCGGCGGTAGCGGTAATTTTAAAAACGATCGTGAAAAAGCCTCTGAAGCAGGCAAAAAAGGCGGTCAGAGCAACCACGGCGGCGGCCGTAGCTCTTCCTGACAAGTTTAGAGCTGAGCGGTAAACCGTGCGTTTCCCCAGCGGGAAACGGTACCCCGTCCTCTATGAGGGCGGGGTTTGTTTTTTCTGGCAGGCTACCAGCCTTTCTCTTCTGATGATGCAGGGTTTATGCGCAGCGACAATGTGGATGTTAAACTTTAGCCATTCCTTTATTTCGGGTGCATGCCTGTAGTGGCTGAGGGAGCACATTATGCAACCCACCTATGCTCGTCTGGTCAAGCGCGCGGCGCTGGCGGCGACCATCCTGGCGACCAGCCTGCTTATCGTTAAAATATTTGCCTGGTGGTATACCGGTTCGGTCAGCCTGCTGGCTGGGCTGGTCGACTCGCTGGTGGACATCGCCGCCTCGTTAACTAACCTTTTAGTCGTGCGCTATGCGCTGCAGCCTGCCGATGCCAACCATACTTTTGGTCACGGCAAGGCGGAATCACTGGCGGCACTGGCGCAAAGCATGTTTATCTCTGGGTCAGCGCTGTTCCTGTTTTTGACCGGCATCCAGCATCTGGCTTCGCCGAATACGCTGCGCGCCCCGTTGGTTGGGGTGGTGGTTACCGTGGTGGCGCTCTGTTCGACGCTGCTGCTGGTGGCGTTTCAGCGCTGGGTCGTGCGCCACACGCACAGCCAGGCGATTCGCGCCGATATGCTGCACTATCAGTCTGACGTGGTAATGAATGGCGCTATCCTGATCGCTCTGGGATTAAGCAGCTACGGCTTCGCTCGCGCAGACGCGCTGTTCGCGTTAGGCATCGGCATCTATATCCTGTACAGCGCCTTGCGGATGGGCTATGACGCCGTGCAGTCGTTACTGGATCGCGCGCTGCCGGAGGAGGAGCACAACATCATTCTTGAGCTGGCGCTGAACTGGCCAGGCGTGGAAGGCGTACATGACGTGCGCACGCGTCAGTCGGGCCCGACTAAATTTATTCAGCTACATCTGGAGCTTAACGACGAGTTGCCTCTGGTACAGGCACATCGTGTAGCGGATCAGGTAGAGAAGGCGCTGCGTCAGCGTTTCCCCGGCTCGGACGTGATTATTCATCAGGATCCCTGCTCTGTCGTGCCGATTGAACAGCAGAATTCAGCTGGCTTTTAACCGGATTGAACCAATTTAATCTATTTAAAATGACGAAGCGCTAACAATACCGCAAAAAATTTAGTGAAAACTTGTCTGACCTGAATCAATTCAGCAGCAAGCCTTTGATATACTATCTGCCATCACGGGTCGCGCATAGGGTATGCCGCTTAGCGGCGCACGACAGGCAGGATTAACTTTTCGTTTTAACAATCCAGAGGTTGTCATGATCAAAAAAATTGGTGTATTGACCAGCGGCGGCGACGCCCCCGGCATGAACGCAGCCATTCGCGGCGTTGTGCGATCAGCGCTGAGCGAAGGACTGGAAGTTTTTGGTATCTATGACGGCTATCTGGGACTGTACGAAGATCGGATGATCAATCTTGACCGCTACAGCGTATCGGACATGATTAACCGCGGCGGCACCTTCCTGGGCTCGGCGCGTTTCCCCGAATTCCGCAATGATGAAGTGCGCCAGGTCGCGATTGAGAATATGAAAAAACGCGGCATTGACGCGCTGGTTGTCATCGGCGGCGACGGCTCTTATATGGGCGCGAAGCGTCTGACCGAAATGGGTTTTCCCTGCATTGGTCTGCCGGGCACTATCGATAACGATGTCGCGGGCACTGACTACACCATCGGCTACTTTACCGCGCTGGAAACTGTAGTCGAGGCGATTGACCGTCTGCGCGACACTTCCTCTTCGCACCAGCGCATCTCAATTGTTGAAGTGATGGGCCGCTACTGCGGCGATCTGACCCTGGCGGCGGCGATTGCGGGCGGTTGCGAATTTATCGTGCTGCCGGAAATTCCTTACACCCGCGAAGAGCTGGTGATGGAGATTAAAGCGGGTATCGCCAAAGGCAAAAAGCACGCCATCGTGGCGATCACCGAGCATATCTGTGATATCGACGACCTGGCGAAGTACATCGAAGCGGAAACCAAACGTGAAACGCGCGCGACCGTGCTCGGTCATATTCAGCGCGGCGGCGCGCCCTGCGCTTACGACCGTATCCTCGCGTCGCGCATGGGCGCCTATGCTATTGAGCTGCTGCTACAGGGCTACGGCGGCCGCTGCGTTGGCATCCAGAATGAGAAGATGGTGCATCACGACATCATCGACGCTATTGAAAACATGAAGCGTCCGTTTAAGCGCGACTGGCTGGATACCGCGAAAAAACTCTACTGATCCCAAACAGGCTTCAGGCGCGTCTCTCAGACGCGCTTTTATTTTATTTATCCATATTCCTGCCAGTTATAAATGCTCGTTTTTAATTCTTTTAGCTCTAAAATAGTTTATGTCACGCTACCGGCATAATGACATCGGGAGCGTGCATAATGAACAAGTGGAGTATCGGGATTACCCTTCTGCTGGCCTCTGCCAGCGTTCTGGCAAAGGATTACCAGCTGTTAAACGTCTCTTACGATCCGACGCGCGAGCTGTACGAGCAGTACAACAAAGCCTTTGCGGCGCACTATAAGCAGGAAACCGGCGATAACGTGGTGATCCGCCAGTCGCACGGCGGTTCAGGCAAGCAGGCGACCTCGGTGATTAACGGCATTCGCGCCGATGTCGTAACGCTGGCGCTGCAATCCGATGTTGATGCCATCGCCGAACGCGGCCGTATTGATAAAAACTGGCTCAAGCGTCTGCCGGACAACTCCGCGCCTTATACCTCAACCATCGTTTTCCTGGTACGTAAAGGCAATCCCAAAGGCATTCACGACTGGCCGGATTTGATTAAGCCGGGCGTCTCCGTCATTACCCCAAACCCGAAAACGTCAGGCGGCGCGCGCTGGAACTATCTGGCGGCATGGGGCTGGGCGCTGGATCAAAACAACGGCGATCAGGTGAAGGCACAGGCTTATGTAAAAGCGCTGTTTAAAAACGTCGAGGTTCAGGACTCCGGCGCGCGCGGCGCAACGAACACCTTCGTCGAACGGGGTATCGGCGATGTGCTGATTGCCTGGGAAAACGAAGCTTATCTGGCGGTCGATAAGCTGGGCAAAGACAAATTTGAAATCGTTACGCCGAGCGAATCGATTCTGGCTGAGCCGACCGTTTCCGTGGTGGATAAAGTGGTGGACAGCCAGGGCACACGTCAAGTC
Organism: Enterobacter sp. BRE11; assembly: GCF_031844285.1. Classification (NCBI taxonomy): domain Bacteria; kingdom Pseudomonadati; phylum Pseudomonadota; class Gammaproteobacteria; order Enterobacterales; family Enterobacteriaceae; genus Enterobacter; species Enterobacter sp. BRE11. The sequence goes on along the minus strand of NZ_JAUZUX010000008.1, from coordinate 144,328 downwards.
GCGGACGCCTATCTAAAATATCTCTACTCACCGGAAGGCCAGACCATCGCGGCGCAAAATTACTATCGCCCGCGCGATGCGGAGGTAGCGAAGAAATTTGCGAATACCTTCGCGCCGGTGAAGCTGTTTACTATCGATAATAAGTTCGGCGGCTGGACGCAGGCGCAGAAAACGCACTTTGCCGATGGCGGCACCTATGACCAGGTGATGAAGCCTTAATGGCGTAAGCGCAGTAAAAAGCGGCCAGCCACATGCTGGCCGTTTTTGTTTGTGCGTGACATTGCGCGACGGCCAGGCGAGGATGCGGGAAAAAGCGGAAAGAGGAGCCTTGCTATGCAGGGACGTCGCCGAGCGCTGGGAGTGATTGCGCTGCTGCTGTTGATACTGATAAGCGGCCTGGTTATTGCCGCTTTCCACCTGCACAAAAACAGCGATGCGCTGTGGCACATCGTCAGCGAAAAGTGCGAGCCAAATCAGCGTACAACGGGCGCGCCCGCGCCTTGTCAGCGCGTCGACCTTGCACAAGGCTATGCGCTGCTTAAAGATCTGAACGGACCGCTGCAGTATTTGCTGATCCCGCTGGCGAAAATCAGCGGCATGGAAAGCCCGGCGCTGCTCAATCCCGCAACGCCTGATTTCTTCGCTTTCGCCTGGCAGGCGCGCGCGCAGCTGGCGGTAAAGCGCGGCGCGCCCATTGCTGATAGCGCCCTGTCGCTGGCGATCAACGCCGAGTATGGTCGCACTCAAAACCAGCTGCATATCCATATCTCCTGCCTGCGTCCCGATGTACGTCGCGCGCTGGACCGCCTTGCCCCCGCGCTCTCCAGTCGCTGGCAGACGGAACAGCTGCGCCAGCACGCCTACCAGATACGCGCGCTAACCCTGCCGGAGCTGACACAGCAGAGCCTGTTTATCCGCGTGGCCAACGAGATCCCTGACGCGCGCGGCGAAATGGGCAAGTATGGGCTGGCGCTGGCGTCGCTGCCCGACGGACGTCTGGCGGCAATGGCGATCGAGCGCAACTGGCTGTTGCTAAATCGGGGATCGGCTGAGGAGCTGCAGGACCACAGCTGCGAGATTTTGCGGCAATAAAAAAGGCGGCCATTCGGCCGCCTTCGATGTGTATCAGACGTTACGCTTTTTTCGCTTCTGCCGCCGCTTTAACGATAACGGCGAAGGCGTCAGCCTTCAGCGAGGCGCCGCCGACCAGCGCGCCGTCGATGTCTGGCTGGGTAAAGAGTTCAGCCGCGTTCTTGTCGTTTACAGAACCGCCGTACTGAATGATTACCTGCTCGGCGACCGCCGCGTCTTTCTTCGCGATGTGCTGACGAATAAACTTATGTACCGCCTGCGCCTGCGCCGGCGTAGCTGATTTGCCGGTGCCGATCGCCCAGACCGGCTCATAGGCGATAACCACGCCGTTAAAGGCTTCCGCACCCTGAGTTTCCAGCACCGCGTCGATCTGGCGCGCGCAGACTTCTTCAGTCTGACCCGCTTCGTTTTCCGCTTCGGTTTCACCAATGCACAGTACCGGCACCAGGCCAGCCGCTTTCAGCACGGCGAATTTCTTCGCGATGAACTCGTCGCTCTCTTTGTGGTAGGTGCGACGCTCAGAGTGGCCGATAATGATATATTTCGCGCCGATATCTTTCAGCATGTCCGCGGAGGTTTCGCCGGTGAAGGCGCCCGAGAGGTTGACGTCGACGTTCTGCGCGCCCAGAGCGATGTGGCTGCCGGAGATGGCATGTTTTGCCTGGTCGAGATAGATGGCTGGCGGGGCGATTGCCACGCCGCAACCGTCAACGCCGGAGAGCGCTTTGCGCAGGCCTTCGATCAGCTCGCCTGTCATCTGCTTGCTGCCATTCAGTTTCCAGTTACCCATAACCAATGGATGTCGCATTCTATCCTCCGCGTTACGCGATTCATTAAATTGCACTGCCGTCGGGCAGCGTAGACTGCCAGACAGTATAGAGATCTATCAGGTCAATGGCTTTGCTTTTCGTCATTTTTGCCGCCCTGATCGGCAGGCGGCAGCGCCAGTTTTATGGGCTCGACGGCGAAGGTGAGCCCCTTGTCGCCGTTGTCCGCCACCACGAAACGCAGCGCGCCTTCAGTGCGGGAAAAATAGCGCGCGCCTTTGCCTTCGCTCAGCAGCGCGTTCAGCTTCTGCCGCGCCTCGTCCGGCGAGAGACCCGGCACAAAAAAGCGCAGCAGCGCCGTCATGTAGGCGAGCGCTTTCTCCTGCGACGCTTTTTGCTCCGGTCCTGGCACTGGCAGCCAGGTAAGCTGCAGCGTCTTCACTTTCCCGGTTCCCTGCTCCAGCGCGGTGGAGGCGTAGAGCGTTTCGCTGATTTTGCTCGCCGCGCGCGTCAGGCGGCTGCTGTCGTTTCGACTGTCGATGGCGCGATACTCCAGCAGCGGCAGCTCGGCGTTGGCAGCGTTATACCTTTCACGGAACTGGCCGATGGTCATATCAAAGGTCGGCGCACCCGCCAGCACGTAGGGGGCGGCAGGTAAGGATTCGCTGCGCGCGCGCAGCGTGGGATCGGCGGCAAATGCCGGGGCCGTTAGCGCAAGGCTGAGCAGCAGCGCGCCGGGCAAATTCTTCATTTCGTAGGCTCGACCAGTAAACTTTGCGCCAGATTAAAACGGGTTTTACCTGCGAAAGTCAAAAGCGCGACGGGCAAAATTTGTCCGTCGATAAGAATTACCTTATCACCGCACGGTTTACCAGTAGTGCTCGCTGGTGATGTGGCCAGGTTTACGCTTCAGATGCTTGCGCATATCGCGCGTCTCTTTCAGCATCTGCTGGGTATCACGCACCATCTGCGGGTTACCACACAGCATAATATGGCCCGATTCCGCCTCTATCGGCAGGCCCACCGCGCGCTCCAGCTCGCCGCTTTCGATCAGCGCTGGCACGCGGCCGGTGAGAGATCCCGCTGCATTTTCGCGACTCACTACCGTCTGAATGCGCAGCTTGCCGTTGTAGATCTGCTGCAGTGACTGCATCAGCGGCAGATAGCTGAGATCGGCGGCGTAGCGCACCGCGTGCACCAGCACGATATCATCGAAGCGATCCAGTCCTTCACCCTGTTGCAGAATGGAAAGGTAAGGGCCAATCGCCGTGCCGGTCGCCAGCATCCATAGCGTTTTGCACGGCGGGATCTCATCCAGCACAAAAAAGCCGGCAGCCTCTTTGGTGATCATCACGGTGTCGCCCGGCCTGAGCGCCTGCAGACGCGGGCTCAGCTTGCCCTCCGGCACCGTGACCAGATAGAACTCCAGTAGAGGATCGCTGGGCGCGTTTACATAGGAGTACGCGCGCTGCACGCGTTCGCCGTCTATCTCCAGTGCCAGCTTGGCGAACTGACCGGCGGTGAACGCATCGATCGGCGCATGCACCCGCAGACTGAACAGCGCGTCCGTCCAGTTCTTCACTTCCTTTACTTGCGCATTGACCCATTCAGCCATCGTTACTCTCCTGGTCGTTGATTTTTCAGGCACAGTGTTATCATCGCGGCTGCACGGCGCTTTTTCCACCCGCGCGCCAGATTTTTGGCTCTAATCGACAAATGCACCGCACGTCTCAACACGCCGTTGCCCGCGGTTGACAAGGTGGTGCGAAAACTTGACGCCTTTACGCCAGCCTCTTTACGTTCCTCTCTCGATTTGTCACGTAATCCTGATATTTTTCCCGCCATTAACCCGGTGCAGCGCATTTTGCTGCTGAATTAACTTTATTTCCCAGACTGAGATGTCGATGAAGAAGATGGAAAATCGACCGCTGTTGCTGATGTTGATTTTAATGCTGGCGGTTGGGCAGATGGCGCAGACGATCTATGTCCCGGCGATGGCCGAAATGGCGGATGCGCTCAACGTGCACGACGGCACGCTGCAGCGCGTGATGGCGGCCTATCTGATGACCTATGGCGGATCGCAGCTGATCTACGGCCCGCTCTCCGACAGCATCGGTCGCCGTCCGGTGATCCTCGCCGGCATGACGATCTTTATGATCGGCGCCGTGACGGCGATGCTCGCGCCGTCGCTGAACGTGCTGGTGCTGGGCAGCGCCATTCAGGGGCTGGGCACCGGCGTGGCGGGCGTGATGGCGCGTACGATGCCGCGCGACCTCTATGCGGGTGTCGCGCTGCGCCAGGCTAACAGCCTGCTGAATATGGGGCTGCTGGTTAGTCCGCTGCTGGCACCGGTTATCGGCGCGTTGTTGACGAAGCTGTTCGGCTGGCACGCCTGTTTCGCTTTCCTGCTGCTGCTCTGCGTCGCGGTGACCGGCGCGATGATGCGCTGGCTGCCGGAGACGCGTCCGCAGGGCGGCGAAGTCACCCCTTTTTTCCGCCGCTATCAGCGTCTGCTGCGCGACGCCAGCTTTGTACGCTTTATTGTGCTGCTGATCGGCGCGCTGGCGGGCATTGCGGTCTTCGAAGCGAGCTGCGGGGTGCTGCTGGGCGGCGTGCTGGGACTGGATGCCTTTACCGTCAGCATCCTGTTTATTCTGCCCATCCCCGCCGCCTTTTTCGGCGCCTGGTTTGCCGGACGTGAGGCGCGCGCCTGGCATAGCCTGATGTGGACCGGCGTCAACAGCTGTCTGCTGGCGGGCGCGCTGATGTGGATCCCGGCGTGGTTCGGCATAATGAATATCTGGACGCTGCTGGTGCCCGCCGCGCTCTTCTTCTTCGGCGCGGGTATGCTGTTCCCGCTGGCGACGTCAGGTGCGATGGAGCCCTATGCCTGGCTGGCTGGCAGCGCCGGCGCGCTGATTGGGGGATTGCAAAACCTGGGGTCGGGCGTGGTCGCCTGGGCGTCTGCGCTGCTGCCGCAGCGCGATCAGTTCAGCCTGGGCATGCTGATGTTCGCTACCGCGCTGGTGATGCTGCTCTGCTGGCTGCCGCTGTCGCGACAGCCAGAAGGCCAGAGCGGCACGGTTACAGGATAAAGGGATGCAGCGCCGCGTCTTTGCGGTCCAGATAGTGGATCGACTGGATGCGGCGAATCGTGCGTGATTTGCCGCGGATCAGCAGGGTTTCGCTGGTGGCGATATTGCCCTGACGCGTAATGCCTTTCAGCAGGTCGCCGCTGGTAATGCCGGTGGCGGCGAAAATAACGTTGTCGTTGCGCGCCATTCGCGCCAGCGGCAATACCTCACCCGCTTTAATGCCCATCTCGTCGCAGCGCGCCAGCTCCTGCTCGCCAATGCGGCGATTCTCTTCGCTCTCGCCCTTTACCTCATGACGCGGCAGCAGACGGCCCTGCATATCGCCATCCAGCGCGCGGATCACCGCGGCCGATACCACGCCCTCTGGCGCGCCGCCGATGCCGTAGAGCACGTCGACCTCGCTGTCAGGCATGCAGGTCAGGATAGAGGCCGCTACGTCACCGTCCGGGAAGGCGAAGACGCGCACGCCAAGCTGTTGTAGCTGCGCGATAACCGCGTCGTGGCGCGGTTTCGCCAGAATAGAGACCGTTAGCTGCGCCAGCGGCTTACCCAGCGCCGCGGCGATATTTCGCAGGTTGGTTTCCAGCGGCAGATTGAGATCGATATGGCCGCGCGCTGCCGGGCCGACTATCAGCTTCTCCATATACATATCTGGCGCGTGCAGAAAGCTGCCTTTGTCGCCGACCGCCAGCACCGCCAGCGCGTTGGCCTGGCCCATCGCGGTCATGCGCGTGCCCTCGATCGGATCCACCGCGATATCGACCGCGTCGCCTCGCCCGCTGCCGACGCTTTCGCCGATATAGAGCATCGGCGCTTCGTCGATTTCGCCTTCGCCGATCACAATCTGACCGTCAATATCGATAGTGTTCAGGACGTGTCGCATCGCGTGAACGGCAGCGCCGTCGGCGCCGTTTTTGTCGCCGCGTCCCAGCCAGCGATAGCCGGCTAACGCCGCCGCTTCGGTCACGCGGGAAAATTCTATGGCGAGTTCTCGTTTCATAGCCTGCACCTGCTGAAAAAAGAGCAGTGTAGCATAGCGGGGAAGGGCAAAAAAAAGCCCGCGACAGCGTCGCGGGCCTGGAAGGTTGAGAGGTGTGCCAGCGTTGCTGGCACACGTGCCTGTTACTCGTCGTGGTCTTCCCACGCCTGCGCGCGCGCCACCGCTTTTTTCCAGCCGGCGTAGCGAACGTTGCGCTCGGTGGTTTCGATGCTCGGACGGAATTCGCGCTCGATAACCGCTTTGGCGCGTACCTCTTCCAGGTCGCCCCAGAAGCCCACTGCCAGACCTGCCAGATAGGCGGCGCCCAGCGCGGTGACTTCACGTACTTCCGGACGCTCAACGCGCGTGCCGAGAATGTCCGACTGGAACTGCATCAGGAAGTTGTTCGCCACCGCGCCGCCGTCCACGCGCAGCGACTGCAGGCGGGTGTCGGCGTCGTTCTGCATCGCTTCCAGCACGTCGCGCGTCTGGTAGGCGATAGACTCCAGCGTGGCGCGAATAATATGGTTGGCGTTAGCGCCGCGCGTCAGGCCGAAAATGGCGCCGCGCGCATAGGGATCCCAGTAGGGCGCGCCCAGGCCGGTAAAGGCCGGAACCATATAAACGCCGTTGGTATCCTTCACCTTAAGCGCAAAGTACTCTGAGTCGGTCGAGTCGCTGATGAGCTTCATCTCATCACGCAGCCACTGAATTGAGGCGCCGCCGATAAACACCGCACCTTCCAGCGCGTAGTTCACTTCGCCGCGCGGGCCGCAGGCGATGGTGGTTAACAGGCCGTGCGAAGAGGTCACCGCTTCGGTGCCGGTGTTCATCAGCATAAAGCAGCCGGTGCCGTAGGTGTTTTTCGCCATGCCCGGCTGAACGCAGAGCTGACCGTAAAGTGCCGCCTGCTGGTCGCCTGCAATACCGGCGATAGGAATACGCGTGCCGCCTTTACCGCCGATGTTGGTCTGACCGTACACCTCTGAAGAGCCTTTCACTTCCGGCAGCATTTCGCGCGGAATATCAAGGATCTCCAGCATACGCTGATCCCACTCCAGCTTGTGGATGTTATACATCATGGTGCGCGAGGCGTTGGTGTGATCGGTAATATGCACGCGTCCCTGGGTCATTTTCCACACCAGCCACGTATCGACGGTGCCGAACAGCAGCTCGCCGCGCTTCGCGCGTTCGCGCGCGCCTTCTACATGGTCGAGGATCCACTTCACCTTGGTACCGGAGAAGTAGGGGTTAATCACCAGGCCGGTCGTGTGCTGGATATACTCTTCCAGCCCCTCTTTCTTCAGCTTGTTGCAGTAGTCCGCGGTGCGCGGATCCTGCCAGACGATGGCGTTATAGATCGGCTTGCCGCTCTCTTTGTCCCAGACGATGGCGGTTTCGCGCTGGTTGGTGATGCCGATCGCGGCGATCTCGTCGGAACGGATGTCGGCGTGCGCCAGCACTTCAACCAGCGTCGAGCTTTGCGATGCCCAGATGTCCATCGGGTCATGTTCAACCCAGCCCGCTTTCGGGTAGATCTGGGTAAATTCGCGCTGCGATACCGCAACGATGTTGGCATCGTGATCCAGCACGACGGCGCGTGAGCTGGTGGTGCCCTGGTCGAGCGCAACAATATATTTTTTATCAGTGGTAGTCGTCATAATGCATTCCCGATGAAAAGGTGAAACTTACGCTTTACGCTGCTCAGCGCGTGCGACCGGTTTTTCTGTTTTGCTGCTGGCCAGTACGGCGCCAGGCAGGTGGCGGCCAATCAGCGCGCGATAGCCGAAGGCACCCAGACAGGCTCCCACTAACGGGCCAAAGATCGGTACCAGGAAGTAGGGGATATCTTTACCGCCCGTAAAGGCCACGTTACCCCAACCCGCAAAGAAGGCGAACAGCTTGGGTCCGAAATCACGCGCCGGGTTCAGGGCGAAGCCGGTCAGCGGGCCCATCGCGCCGCCGATAACGGCAACCAGCAGGCCGATCAACAGCGGTGCCAGCGGACCACGCGGTACGCCGTTGCCATCGTCAGTCAGCGCCATAATCACCGCCATCAGTACCGCCGTGATCACCATTTCAACCAGGAACGCCTGTCCTACGCTGATATGCGGGTTAGGGTAGGTTGAGAAGACGCCGGCCAGATCCAGGCTTTGCACCGTGCCGCGCACCATCTGGTGGCTTTGTTCGTAATCGAAAAACAGATTGTAATAAAGGCCGTAAACCAGCGCGGCAGCGCAGAATGCGCCAGCCACCTGCGCCAGAATATAGGGCACCACCTTACGGCCTTCAAAGTTGGCGAACAGACAGAGCGCCACCGTGACAGCAGGGTTAAGATGGGCGCCAGATACGCCAGCGGTAAGGTAAACGGCCATGGAGACGGCGAGTCCCCAGATAATACAGATTTCCCATTGCCCGAAGGCGGCGCCGGCCACTTTCAGCGCGGCCACGCAGCCTGCGCCAAAGAAGATGATCAAGCCGGTACCGATGAATTCGGCGATGCACTGCCCTTTCAGTGTGTTCGATGTCTGACTCATAATGGTATTCCTGAAGCGAGGTTAAATTTTATCAGTTTTTGTTCTCAATCCATGAGTCACCCAGCTCTCTTGTAGGGCTGGTGTAAATTTATCGTTAACGAGCATAAACGAGAAATAGCGAAATCTAAATCTGTGTGCTGAGTCAAAAAAATGCGCGTTTTCGCGCCTTTTTGCTTTCATAGAACCTCATTTCCACTTTTTAGCCGCCGCGTTTTTCGCGGCGACCGCGCGCAGCGGCGAGTGGCCAGGTATAAGCCGAAAAGTGTTACAGACTGCGCCCGCAGTGCCCGCGTCGCTGGACTTGCGCTATCAGGCTACATACAATCGGAAACATTGTTGCTGGCCTGGCTGATACAGGGCGTCATGCGCTAAGGCTGGCATCATCAACGCCCTGCGAGAATTTAGGAGAGGTCAGAAAGATGTCATTTGAAGTATTCGAGAAACTGGAAGCGAAAGTACAGCAGGCGATTGATACCATCACCCTGCTGCAGATGGAAATCGAAGAGCTGAAAGAGCAGAACAACGTGCTGAAAAACGAAGCGCAGCAGGCGGCGGGCAATCATGACTCGCTGGTGCGCGAAAACCAGCAGCTAAAGGAAGAGCAGCATCTGTGGCAGGATCGTCTGCGTGCGCTGCTGGGAAAAATGGAAGAGGTGTAAGCGCCTCATAAAAATGAAAAACGGGAGCGCGTCGCTCCCGTTTTCGTTTTCGGCGTTATTCGATATCGAGCGGATCTTCAGAGAGAATAATGCCGGTATTGTCGGCGTAGAGATGGTCGCCGGAAAAGAAGGTGACGCCGCCGAAGTTCACGCGCACATCGCTCTCGCCAATGCCTTCGCCCGCCGCGCCCGCCGGCACCGCGGCAATCGCCTGAATGCCGATCTCCAGCTCCTCCAGGTCATCGACCTGACGTACAGAGCCGTAAACCACTAAGCCTTCCCATTCGCTTTCCACCGCCAGACGCGCCAGCTGCGCATCCACCAGCGCGCGACGCACCGAACCGCCGCCGTCAATCACCAGCACGCGGCCCCGTCCGTTCTCTTCCAGCAGATCGTAGAGCAGGCCGTTGTCTTCGAAACATTTCACTGTGGTTATCAGACCACCAAATGAGGTGCGGCCACCGAAGTTTGAAAAAAGCGGTTCAACAACGTTCACTTCTTCATGGTAGATGTCGCAGAGTTCAGAGGTATCGTATTTCATGATGGGTTCATCTGTTTGCCACAGGAGCGGTAAGTATACCGCCAGTTGCGGATTGTTGGCAAAATCATCAGCGGAAAAAAAAGTTTCTGCATCAGCAGCATGCATAAAAAAAAGCCCGGCTCAGTGGCCGGGCTTTGCGCAAGCGCATAGAAAAACGGAATTACAGGATAAAGCGGCTGAGATCTTCGTCCGCCACCAGCTCATCCAGATGCTTGCTGACATACTCCGCGTCAATGGTGACGGAATCGCCGTGGCGATCGCTGGCGTCATAGGAGATATCTTCCATCAGACGCTCCAGCACGGTATGCAGGCGACGCGCGCCGATATTCTCGGTGGTTTCATTAACCTGCCATGCCGCTTCAGCGATGCGGCGAATACCGTCCTCGGTGAACTCGACGTTAACCCCTTCGGTGCCCATCAGCGCTTTATACTGTACGGTCACAGAGGCGTTCGGCTCGGTGAGAATGCGCTCGAAATCGTTCACGGTCAGCGCCTGCAGCTCGACACGGATCGGCAGACGGCCCTGCAGTTCCGGGATCAGATCCGACGGGCTGGCGACCTGGAACGCGCCTGAGGCGATAAACAGAATGTGATCGGTTTTCACCATGCCGTGCTTGGTTGACACGGTGCAGCCTTCTACCAGCGGCAGCAGATCGCGCTGTACGCCTTCGCGCGACACGTCCGGTCCGGACGACTGGCCGCGCTTACAGATTTTATCGATCTCGTCGATAAACACGATGCCGTGCTGCTCTACCGCTTCGATCGCATCCTGCTTCAGCTCTTCCGGATTGACCAGCTTGGCCGCTTCTTCTTCAATCAGCAGCTTCATCGCGTCTTTGATTTTCAGCTTGCGCGGCTTCTGCTTCTGGCCGCCCAGATTCTGAAACATCGACTGAAGCTGGTTGGTCATCTCTTCCATGCCTGGAGGCGCCATGATTTCGACGCCAGCCGGCGCGGCCGCCAGATCAATCTCAATCTCTTTATCGTCCAGCTGGCCTTCGCGCAGCTTCTTGCGGAACGACTGACGCGCGGCGGAAGGCTCGCTGCTCTGCTCCGGCTGACCCCAGTTGTTTTTGGCGGGCGGGATCAGCACGTCGAGGATGCGCTCTTCCGCCATCTCTTCGGCACGGTATTTGTTCTTTTCGATCGCCTGGCTGCGCACCATTTTTACGGCGGCGTCGGTCAGGTCGCGAATAATGGAGTCGACTTCTTTACCGACGTAGCCCACCTCGGTGAATTTGGTCGCTTCCACCTTAATAAACGGCGCGTTGGCGAGTTTCGCCAGGCGACGGGCGATTTCGGTTTTACCGACGCCGGTCGGGCCGATCATCAGAATGTTTTTCGGCGTCACCTCGTGGCGCAGCTCTTCGTCGAGCTGCATACGACGCCAGCGGTTACGCAGCGCAATGGCGACAGCTTTCTTTGCGCCGTCCTGGCCAATGATAAAGCGATTCAGTTCGCTGACGATTTCGCGGGGAGTCATCTCAGACATCTTTAATCCTTACGCCCTGGACGGCAGTTCTTCGAAGTTGACATTGTGGTTGGTGTAGATGCAGATGTCGCCTGCGATATCTAAGGATTTCGCGACGATGTCATGCGCGCCCAGCTCGGTATTCTCCAGCAGCGCACGCGCCGCCGCCTGAGCGAAGGGGCCACCGGAACCAATGGCGATAAGATCGTTTTCAGGCTGGATAACGTCGCCGTTGCCGCTAATGATCAGCGAGGCATTTTCATCGGCGACCGCCAGCAGCGCTTCAAGACGGCGCAGCATACGGTCGGTGCGCCAGTCTTTCGCCAGCTCAACGGCGGCTTTCACCAGGTGGCCCTGATGCATTTCCAGTTTACGTTCGAAGAGTTCAAAGAGCGTGAAGGCATCTGCAGTACCGCCAGCGAAACCGGCAATTACCTTATCGTTGTAAAGACGACGCACTTTTTTTACGTTGCCTTTCATCACGGTATTGCCGAGTGTTGCCTGGCCATCACCGCCGATAACGACTCGTCCGTTGCGTCGTACGCTTACTATTGTTGTCACGGGCAGACCCCTTGTTGCAGTAGAAAAAAAGCGCCGCGCGGCAAGGCGCGGCGCATCATGCAACCAGATATGGGGCGGCTTTGGCGGGTTTCAACCCCCGACGGCGAGCGGAATACAGTTTGAATGGCCGTTGCCGCGCAGCCGCTTCAGGGTGCTGTCGGCGGCGCTGCGATCCTTAAATGGACCTATCACCACGCGATTCCAGCCGCCGCCGGTGGTAGTGCGGCTTTCGAAACCTTCGAACGCCAGACCGGCGCGCACCGATTCCGCCTGGTCGGCGCCTTTGAACGAGCCGCACTGCACCATCCAGCGCTGCGAAGAGGCTGGTTTTTCCGCCGTTTTCTTCGCCGTCTCCTGCGCAGGTTCGCGCGTAACGGGCGCGGGCTGCGGCGTCTGAGTCTGGCGCGGCTGCGGCGCAGGACGCGTGCTCGGCTGCTGCTGATGCGTGGTTTGCGTCTGACGCGCAGGCTGGCTCGGCTGCGTAGTCTGCTGACGCGCTGGCGCACTTTGCGTTGCCTGCTGCTGACGCGACTGCATCTGAAGCTGCTGCTGGCGCTGCAGGGTCTGCTGACGCTGCGCCGGCGTCTGTTCGTTCCACGGCACTTCATTCAGCTGCGTTGGCGACTGACGCATATCCGCCTGCATCTGTTCAAGCAGCTGGCGCTGTTCATCGGTAAGCTGGGTGTGCGACTGTACCTCGCCCCCCGCCGACGGTTCGGTCGGCGTCGGCACCGTGACCTGACGGTTCTCCAGCTCTTTAATATATTTCCAGCGCTCTTCAGGCTTCGGCGGCAGGCCGTTGCCGTTGGCTTTATGATCCGGGATCACCGGCACATCTTCTTTTTTATGATGCGCGAGGAACCATAAACCACCGGCAAAGGTTACCAGCACCGCGACGGCCAGCCCTATCATCAGTTTGGAAACACCTGAACCGCCTTTGCTTTTCTTTCCACGGCTGGTGCTGCTTTTTTTGCGACGCGTCCCTGTTGAACGCCCGCGGCCTACGTAATCTCTCTGTGCCACTCTCGTTCTGATACCCTTCAAAAAATCGTGCCAACGGGGCGAAAACGCCTGAAAAGACCGCCCGGCAAGGAGTCCGCCATGTTACTTAAGGGTTAGAACTTTGACCAGCAGTGTTCGCCTTAAGAATCTACTGAAAATACCCTAAAAGAGGGGCTATTTCTCGCGCTTCTTCTCTGGTGCCGTGCTGCCGCGCACGGTGAGTTCGGCGTCCAGCAGACGCGAGCCATTATTCACGCGCTTGCCCTGCAGCTCATCCAGCAGAAGAAGCATCGCTTCGCGCCCAATCTGATAGCGCGGCTGTGTCACGGTAGTGAGCGGCGGCTCGCAGTAGCGTGAGAGCTCGATGTCATCGAAGCCGACAATGGAGAGATCCTGCGGTATGCGCAGGCCGAGGCGTTTAGCCTGATTCATCGCGCCGAGCGCCAGCATATCGCTGTGACAGAAGAGCGCGCGCGGCGGCTGCGGCAGCGCCATCAGCTGTTTCAACGCCTGCGCGCCCGCTTCGAAGCTAAAGTCGCCGCGCACGATATAGGTGGGATCGACGGTAAGATTGCTGCGGCGTAGCGCCTGAATATAGCCCTGGGTGCGGTACTGGCACAGCGGCATCGCTTCCGGCCCGGCGATGCAGGCGATCTGGCGATGGCCCAGCTGCAGCAGATGGTTGACCGCCTCGAAAGCGGCCGTCAGGTTGTCGATATGCACGGTAGGCAGCGCCATCTCCGGGGCGAACTCGTTCGCCATCACCATCGGCGGCAGATTGCGCTGCTCCTCGTGAACAGGGTCGAACGGGATCTGCGAGCCGAGGAGCACCATACCGTCAATCTGGCGCGTCAGCAGCAGATCGAGAAACGTCTTCTCCTGCTGATTCTGGTGGGCGCAGTCGCCAATCAGCACCAGATAGCCTTCCTGCGCCGCCGTCACTTCGACGCCGCGTATAATTTCGCTAAAGAAGGGATCGCAGATATCGGGAACAATCACCAGGATGGTCTGGGTGTCGCCGCGGCGGGCGTTGCGCGTCAGGCCGTGGGACGCATAGCCGACGGCGATCACCGCCTGTTCAACTTTTTGCCGCGTCGCCGCCGACACTTTTTCAGGATTCATCAGCGCGCGTGAGACGGTGGCGGTCGAAACGCCGGCCTTTTCAGCCACATCTTTCATAGTGGCGGGCGCTTGAGGGTTCTGCTCCAACACTCTACTCCTGACGCATTCAAAGGATAGTTGTGGCTGAAAAAAGCCACGCCGCGCACATTGTTAACGATTGCGCGGCCGGGTTGTTACTTAATTTGCATAAAAATTGTGACTTGTGCGACTTTTTTCGATCTGGCTCGCAGGCTCAGCTTTCGGTGGGGTCGATATCAAGCGTCCATTTGACTTTGCGCGCGGCGGGCAGGGTCGCGATCAGCGGCAGCGAGCCGTCAAGCAGCTGCTGCAGCCGCTTACGCGAGGCGTGCTGCACTAGCAGCTGCCAGCGCCAGCGTCCGCCGCGCTTTGGCTGCAGCGCCGGCACCGGGCCCATAAGCCACATAGCGCTATCCTTCAGCGGGCTGGCGTCGAGCAGATTGCGCAGCTGCTGTAGGAATTCGGCGGCCTGCTGGTTGTCGTGATCCTCGGCGCGAAACAGCGCGTGGCTGGTCCAGGGCGGCAGCATAACCGACTGGCGCTCCAGCAGCGTCTGCTGAGCGAAAGCGAAATAGCCCTGGTGCAGCAGCGTCTGCAGCAGCGGATGTTCCGGATGGTGGGTCTGCAACAGCACTTCGCCCTGTTTGCCGGCGCGGCCAGCGCGGCCTGCCACCTGCGTGTAAAGCTGTGCGAAGCGCTCGGCGGCGCGGAAGTCGGCGGAAAAAAGCGCGCCGTCGACGTCCAGCAGCGACACCAGCGTGACGTCCGGGAAGTGGTGGCCTTTCGCCAGCATCTGCGTGCCGACCAGAATGCGCACGCCGCCGCGATGGACGTCGGCCAGATGCTGCTCTAGCGCGCCTTTGCGGCTGGTGGTGTCGCGGTCGATGCGCGATATCGGCACGCCGGGGAAGAGGGTGCCGAGCTGCTGCTCCAGCTGCTCCGTGCCGACGCCGACCGGCAGCAGATGCGTTGAGCCGCACTGCGGGCACTGATTGGGCAGCGGTCGCTGGCTGTCGCAGTGGTGGCAGCGCAGCTGGCGCTGCTGCTGGTGCAGGGTATAGTAACGTTCGCAGCGCTGACACTCCGCAATCCAGCCGCAGTCATGGCAGAGCAGCGCGGGCGAATAGCCGCGGCGGTTGAGAAACAGCAGCACCTGATTATCCGCCTGAAGATGCTGGCGCATTTTGCCGATCAGCGCGGGTGCCAGCCCGCCGATAAGCTGCTGGCCTTTGAGGTCCACCAGCTGCTGCAGGGCTGGCTTCGCATTCCCGGCGCGCTTCGTCAGGTCGAGCTGGCGATATTTGCCGCTGCGCACGTTGTGCAGCGTCTCCAGCGCGGGCGTCGCCGAGCCCATCACGATCGGGATATTCTCTTCGCGCGCGCGGAATACCGCCAGGTCGCGCGCCTGATAGCGCCAGCCTTCCTGCTGTTTATAAGAGCTGTCGTGCTCTTCGTCGATAATAATCACGCCCGGACGCGCCAGCGGCGTAAACAGCGCCGACCGCGTGCCAATGATAATGGCGTTTTCGCCCTGGCGCGCGCGCAGCCAGACGGCCAGTCGCTCGCTGTCGTTGAGCGCAGAGTGCAGCACGTCAACCGGCGCGTCGAAGCGCTCGCGGAAGCGGGCGATGGTCTGCGGCGTCAGGCCGATCTCCGGCACCAGCACCAGCGCCTGCTTGCCGCGCGCCAGCACATTTTCCAGCACGCTAAGATAGACTTCGGTCTTGCCGGAGCCGGTGATGCCAGCCAGCAGCCAGGCAGCGTAGTGCTCATCTTCGCTGCGAATAGCGCCGACCGCCATCGCCTGATCGGTATTGAGCCGCAGGCGCTCGCCTTTGACGGCGTAGCGCGTGCGCCAGTCCAGCCGCTGCGGCTGGTGTTCGCGCAGGTCGCACAAACCTTTCGCGCGCAGCGCCTGAAAGGCGGTTTCGGTAAGATCCTGCTCGGCGACCTGATGGCGATAGAGCGGCTGATGACGCAACGCCGCCAGCGCCTGCTGCTGTTTCGGCGCGCGCTTCAGGCTCTCTGGCGCGGTCGCCTGGCCCTGTTCGGTGATAATCCATTGCCACAGCGGCGCGTCCTGCGCCGGTTTGCCCTGGCGCAGCAGCACCGGCAGCGCGTGGCTCAGCACCTCGCCCACGGGCGAGTGGTAGTAGCCCGCCGCCCAGTTGAGCAGTCGCCATAGCGAAGAGGGATAGAGTGACTCGTTGTCCAGCACGTCGGCGACGCGCTTGAGCTGCGCCTCCGGCAGATCGCTCTGGTCGCGAAAACTCACCACGACGCCGACCATTTTCCGGTTGCCGAACGGCACGCTGACGCGCCCGCCCAGTACCGGCTGCGCGCCGTGCGGCGGCAGATAGTCAAACAGACGGGGGAGCGGAACGGGCAGGGCAACCTGAACGACGGGCATGGCGATCTCTTTCCGGTTCAACGATTCATAGCGGGACGCCTAGTGTACACGCTGGCGCGACCAGCGGGTATCTTGCAGAAGATTTGCCAAAAGCGGTTATTTTCTGTATAGTATGCCGCCTTTGGTGAGAAAGGTCTCGCCAGAGCCTAAACATTAATGTTCAACCGCGTGTGGTGCTGTGCAGGTTTTAGCCTGGCACGGAGAGCGACACGGCCTTTTATGAGGTTCTCCCATGAAACAAGGTATTCACCCGAAATACGAAGCTGTGACCATCACCTGCACCTGCGGTAACGTGATTCACACTCGCTCTACTATGGCTCACGACATGAACCTGGACGTCTGCGGTAAATGTCACCCGTTCTATACTGGTAAGCAGCGTGAAGTTGCCACCGGTGGCCGCGTTGACCGCTTCAACAAGCGTTTCAGCGTACCGGGCGCTAAAAAATAAGTTTTCTGAGCGGAATGATTCGCGCCTGGCGCAGGGTCATTCCGCTCTGCTATACCCTCTCCGCACAACCTCTCTGACTCTCTTCTTTGCATAATACCCGCTAACTACCTGCACGCGCAGCGCACGCTGACACACTGGCTTTATCTGGCAGCAGACTTGCCCAAACTGTTTGATCGTTTTTTATCTTTCTGGCCATTCAACATTGGCGAATCGTGCCGGGTCAGTACCAGAGAGAAGTATTAAAAAGGCCAGGTCTAAGCATCAGCAGAAGAAAACTATGGCAGCAGAGTCTCAAACGATAATCTGCTGCCAGCGGCAGGCACAGCTATCAATATTCCCAGGTGTCGGGGTCGACGCCTTTTTCGCGCATGATTTTTTTTGCTTCTTCCGGAATCTCATCGCTGCGTTCTTTACGCAGATCGACATCGTCCGGCAGCGGCTGGCCGGTGAAGGCATGCAGAAAGGCTTCACACAGCAACTCGCTGTTTGTGGCATGACGCAGGTTGTTCACCTGACGACGAGTGCGCTCATCCGTTAAAATTTTCAGCACGCTCAGCGGAATAGAAACAGTGATCTTTTTGACCTGCTCACTCTTCTTACCGTGTTCAGCGTAGGGGCTGATATATTCGCCGTTCCATTCAGCCATGGGTTACCTTAATCAAAAGTTGAAAGTGGGAAATCCGTGGATTATGCCCGATTTTACCGTGCCTGACCTCTTGAACTGCGGGGTTTCTTCATCCTGGCCGCGAAAGCAGACGCAAAATGCAGGCAATGAGGCGTGATTTTAGCGGGTTATAGCATTCTGCTCAATCTATACGCAAAGACATTTAGATGTCCAGATGTATTGACGTCTAATTATGGGGTGTTATCCTGATGCCTCTTTATTACTCTCTTCAGGAACAAAAAGCACCATGACGCGTAAACAGGCAACCATCGCAGTCCGCAGCGGTTTGAATGATGACGAGCAATATGGCTGCGTTGTCCCGCCGATTCACCTCTCCAGCACCTATAACTTCCTCGATTTTAACGAACCGCGCGCGCACGACTATTCGCGCCGCGGCAACCCGACGCGCGACGTGGTGCAGCGCGCGCTGGCGGAGCTGGAGGGCGGGGCGGGCGCGGTGCTGACGAATACCGGCATGTCGGCGATCCATCTGGTGACGACGGTGTTCCTGAAGCCGGGCGATCTGCTTGTTGCCCCGCACGACTGCTATGGCGGCAGCTATCGCCTGTTCGACAGCATGGCGAAGCGCGGCGCTTACCGCGTGAAGTTCGTCGATCAAGGCGATCGCGCGGCGCTGGATGCGGCGCTGGCGGAAAAACCGAAGCTGGTGCTGGTGGAAAGCCCGAGCAATCCGCTGCTGCGCGTGGTGGATATCGCCGCCATCTGCGCGGCGGCGCGCGGCGCTGGTGCCGTCAGCGTGGTTGACAATACCTTCCTTAGCCCGGCGCTGCAAAATCCGCTGGCGCTGGGTGCAGACCTGGTGATCCACTCCTGCACCAAATATCTCAATGGCCACTCTGACGTGGTGGCGGGCGCGGTGATTGCCAAAGATCCTGCGCAGGTGACTGAGCTGGCATGGTGGGCGAATAATATCGGCGTCACCGGCGCCGCTTTCGACAGCTACCTGCTTCTGCGCGGCCTGCGCACGCTGGCGCCGCGTATGGCGGCGGCGCAGCGTAACGCGCTGGCGATTGTGAGCTATCTGCAACAGCAGCCGCTGGTGAAAAAGCTGTATCATCCTTCGCTGCCGGAAAACGCCGGGCACGAATACGCGGCGCGTCAACAGCGCGGTTTTGGCGCGATGCTGAGTTTCGAGCTGGACGGCGACGAAGCCTTGCTGCGCCGTTTTCTCAAGGCGCTGCAGCTGTTTACGCTGGCGGAATCGCTCGGCGGCGTAGAAAGCCTGATTTCCCACACGGCAACCATGACGCACGCCGGCATGTCGGCGGAAGCGCGCGCGGCGGCGGGCATTTCCGAGACGCTGCTGCGCGTCTCGGTGGGCATTGAGGATCATGAAGATTTAATTGCCGATCTGGACAATGCGTTCCGGACGGCATCCGAGGGTTAAAAATGACGATTTCAGCCGGCGCGGCAACGCCGAATAGTAAGCAGTTGCATAAATTTGGCGGCAGCAGCCTGGCGGATGCGCGCTGTTACCAGCGCGTCGCCAGCATCATGGCGGATTACAGCCAGCCGGGCGATCTCATGGTGGTATCGGCGGCAGGCTCGACGACCAACCAGTTAATTAGCTGGCTAAAGCTCAGCCAGAGCGATCGCCTGGCCGCGCATCAGGTGCAACAGGCTTTACGGCGTTATCACAGTGAACTGATCGCCGGACTGCTGCCGGCTGAATATGCCGAGCCGCTGATAGCGAGTTTTATTCGCGATCTGGAAAAGCTCGCCGCGCTGCTCGACGGCGCCATCAGCGACGCGGTCTACGCCGAAGTGGTCGGCCACGGCGAAGTGTGGTCGGCGCGGCTGATGGCGGCGGTGCTGAGCCAGCGCGAGATTGACGCCTGCTGGCTCGACGCGCGTGACTTCCTGCGGGCGGAGCGCGCCGCGCAGCCGCAGGTCGATGAAGGCAAATCCTGGCCGCTGCTGCAAACGCTGCTGGCGCAGCATCCGCACCAGCGTATCGTGGTAACTGGCTTTATTAGCCGCAACGACGCGGGCGAAACCGTGCTGCTGGGGCGCAACGGCTCCGACTACTCCGCCACGCAGATCGGCGCGCTGGCAGGCGTCGGCCGCGTCACTATCTGGAGCGACGTCGCGGGCGTCTACAGCGCCGATCCGCGCAAAGTCTCCGACGCCTGTCTGCTGCCGCTGCTGCGCCTCGACGAAGCCAGCGAGCTGGCGCGCCTCGCCGCGCCGGTGCTGCATACGCGCACGCTGCAGCCGGTTTCCGGCAGCGATATCGATCTGCAACTGCGCTGCAGCTATCAGCCGGAGCAGGGCTCAACGCGCATCGAGCGCGTGCTGGCGTCCGGTACAGGCGCACGCATCGTCACCAGCCATGACGATGTCTGCCTGATTGAGGTTCAGGTGCCGGATCGGCACGATTTCGCGGCGCTGCATAAAGAGGTCGAGCTTCACCTCAACCGGGCGCAGCTGCGCCCGCTGGCGACCGGCGTACATCCGGATCGCCAGCTGCTGCAGCTCTGCTATACCGCCGAAGTGGTCAACAGCGTGTTTAAGCTGCTGCAGGATGCGGGCCTGCCTGCTCATCTGCAGCTGCGCGAAGGGCTGGCGCTGGTGGCGCTGGTCGGCGCGGGCGTTACGCGCAACCCGCTGCACAGCCACCGTTTCTGGCAGGAGATTCAGGACCAGCCGGTCGAATTCGTCTGGCAGTCGGAAGATCACATCAGCCTGGTGGCGGTGCTGCGCGTCGGCCCGACGCAGTCGCTGGTGCAGGGGCTGCATCAGTCGCTGTTTCGCGCCGAAAAGCGCATTGGCCTGATGCTGTTCGGCAAAGGCAATATCGGCTCGCGCTGGCTGGAGCTGTTCGCGCGCGAGCAGGAAGCGCTGTCGGCGCGCACCGGCTTTGAATATGTGCTGGCGGGCGTGGCGGACAGTCGGCGCAGCCTGCTGAGCTATGAAGGGCTTGACGCCAGCCGGGCGCTCGCCTTCTTTGATGACGAGGCCGAGGAGCGCGACGAAGAGTCGCTGTTCCTGTGGATGCGCGCGCATCCGTTCGACGATCTGGTGGTGCTTGACGTTACCGCCAGCACGCCGCTGGCGCAGCAGTATCTCGATTTCGCCAGCCACGGCTTCCACGTTATTAGCGCGAATAAGGTTGCCGGGGCATCCGACAGCCAGACATGGCGGCAGATCCGCGACGCCTTTACCAAGACCGGACGACACTGGCTCTATAACGCCACGGTCGGTGCCGGTTTGCCGATTAACTATACGGTGCGCGATCTGCGCGACAGCGGCGACACTATTTTGGCCATCAGCGGCATCTTCTCCGGCACGCTCTCCTGGCTGTTCCTGCAGTTTGACGGCACGGTGCCTTTTACCGAGCTGGTAGACCAGGCGTGGCAGCAGGGCCTGACCGAACCGGATCCGCGCGTCGATCTGTCGGGTCAGGATGTGAAGCGCAAGCTGGTGATCCTCGCACGCGAAGCGGGATACAACATCGAGCCTGACCAGGTGCGCGTCGAGTCGCTGGTGCCGACCGGCTGTGAGGCGGGCTCGATCGACGATTTCTTCGAACATGGCGACGCGCTTAACGAGCAGATGCTACAGCGGCTGGAAGCGGCGCAGGAGATGGGGCTGGTGCTGCGCTACGTGGCGCGCTTCGACGCCAGCGGCAAAGCGCGCGTTGGCGTCGAAGCGGTGCGTCCGGAGCATCCTCTGGCGTCATTGCTGCCGTGCGATAACGTCTTCGCGATTGAAAGCCGCTGGTATCGCGACAATCCGCTGGTGATCCGCGGCCCTGGCGCGGGGCGCGACGTTACCGCTGGCGCTATTCAGTCAGATATTCATCGGCTTGCACAACTGCTGTAACCGTTGGCGCGCCTGTCCCGGCGGCAGGCGCGCAACGCTGCTTTTTTCTCCGCATGACGTTCCCTCACTCTGTTTGAAAATTTGTCACGCCGCTTTATCACTTTTCAGTTGACGCCTGCCTGAGATTGGTTCATTTTGTGCATCTGGACGTCTAAACGTATGGATGTTCAGAGGCCGCAAATTAACCTGACGTTTTTGATGAGGTAAGCAGGATGAGTTTCTTTCATGCCAACCAGCGAGAAGCGCTGAATCAGAGCCTGGCGGAGCTGAACGGGCAAATTAATGTCTCATTCGAGTTTTTTCCGCCTCGCACCAGCGAAATGGAAGAGACCCTGTGGCACTCAATCGATCGTCTCAGCAGCCTGAAGCCGAAATTCGTCTCTGTGACCTATGGCGCTAACTCTGGCGAGCGCGATCGCACCCACAGCATTATTAAAGGCATTAAAGATCGCACCGGCCTCGAAGCTGCACCGCACCTCACCTGCATTGACGCCACGCGCGACGAGCTGCGCGTGATTGCGGAAGATTACTGGAACAACGGCATTCGCCACATTGTAGCGCTGCGCGGCGATCTGCCAGCGAACAGCGGCAAACCCGATATGTACGCCTGCGATCTGGTGTCGCTGCTGAAAGAGGTCGGGGATTTTGATATCTCCGTGGCTGCCTACCCGGAAGTGCATCCCGAAGCGAAAAGCGCGCAGGCGGATCTCATCAACCTGAAGCGTAAAATTGATGCGGGTGCCAGCCGGGCGATCACCCAGTTCTTTTTCGATGTCGAGAGCTACCTGCGCTTTCGCGATCGCTGCGTCGCCACCGGCATCGACGTCGAGATTGTGCCGGGCATTCTGCCGGTATCGAACTTTAAACAGCTGACGCGCTTCGCCACCATGACCAACGTGCGCGTGCCGGGCTGGATGAATGCGATGTTCGAGGGACTGGACGACGACCCGGAGACGCGCAAAATGGTCGGCGCCAATATCGCCATGGATATGGTGAAAATTCTGTCGCGCGAAGGGGTGAAGGATTTCCACTTCTATACGCTGAACCGTGCAGAAATGAGCTACGCCATTTGCCATACGCTGGGGGTACGGCCGGTTCTGGCCGCCTGAGTCGCGTGACGGGGCAGCGCTGCTGCCCCATGTGTCGTTAGAAGACTACCGCCTGACCATCCTTTCTGCTCTCTGTTGCCGCGATATAGAACCCCTGCGGGTCGCGAACGATCGCCTGCGCGCCGCCGAAGTTATAGCCCTGCAGCGGATCCTCCAGCGTCACCTGATGCCCCAGCCGACGCAGCGCCGCCAGCGTATTGCGCTCAAGCGAGGATTCAAACACTACCTGAGGCCCCTGCTCCACGCGCCAGCGCGGCGCGTCGATTGCCGCCTGTGGATTCTGTTTGTGCAGCATAATGCGCAGCGCCAACTGCAGGTGGCCCTGCGCCTGCATCGGCCCGCCCATGACGCCAAATGACATAAGCGGTGCGCCCTGCGCGTCGAGCGCGAAAGCCGGGATAATGGTATGGAAAGGGCGCTTGCCGCCCGCCACCACGTTGGGATGGGCGGGATCGAGCGAGAAGCCCGCGCCGCGGTTCTGCAAACTGATGCCAGTCCCAGGCACCACCACGCCGGAGCCAAAGCCCATAAAGTTCGACTGAATAAAAGAAACCATCATGCCGCTGGCATCGGCGGCGCTGAGGTAAACGGTGCCGCTCTGCTGCGGCGCGCCGAAGACGAAGTTGCCCGCGCGTTGAGGATCGATGAGCGCCGCGCGCTGGCGCAGATAGCGCTCGCTCAGCAGCCGCTGCGCCGGAAACTCAAGGTGATCCTCATCGCTGACATAACGTGCCAGATCCACCAGCGCCAGCTTCATCGCCTCAATTGAGAGGTGCAGCCAGGGAACGGAGTCGGGCGCGTAGCGGCCGATGTCGAGCTGCTCGAGAATGCCCAGCGCAATCAGCGTGGCGATCCCCTGGCCGTTGGGCGGCAACTCCTGTACCGATCCGCCGGCAAACGGCTGCGACAGCACGCTGACCCAGTTGGCGCGATGTCGGTCAAGATCCTCCAGCGTCAGCGCGGCATTATGCTGGCGGGCGAAGGCGACCATCTTTTGCGCCAGCTCGCCGCGGTAAAAACTCTCTCCGTTGCTCTCCGCGATCTCTTGCAGCGTGTCGGCCTGTGCTGGATTGCGAAACAGTTCGCCAGCGCGCGGCGGCCTGCCATCGGGCGCAAAGCACGCGCGAAAGCCCGGCTGATGCTGGAGCTTGTCGAAGCCGCGCTGCCAGAGTTCGGCGATCAGCGGCGAGACCGGAAAACCGTTGCGCGCATAGTCGATGGCAGGCTGCGCCAGCGTGGTCAGCGGCAGGGTGCCGAAGCGTTGTGCCAGCGTTACCCAGGCCGATACCGCCCCTGGCACCGTCACCGCTTCCCAGCCAATTTCCGGCATGCGGCTGCGGCCGATGAAGCGTCCTGGATGCCAGGCTGCCGGCGCACGGCCGGATGCGTTCAGCCCATGTAGCTGGCTACCGTCCCACACCATAGCGAAGGCGTCGCTGCCGATGCCGTTGCCGGTCGGCTCAAGCACCGTCAGCGCCATGGCGGTGGCGATGGCCGCATCCACCGCATTGCCGCCCTGCAGCAGCATACGCAGACCCGCCTGCGACGCCAGCGGTTGAGACGTGGCCACCGCGTTGCGGCCCATCACCGGCACGCGATGGGACGCGTAGCTGGCGTGAAAATCGAACTCAGATTGCATTTCCCGTTCCTTAGCAGAGTGCAGCTGCGCCATAACGATGCGCCGAGGTGGTGCAGTGTCTATCCTGTCGCAGGCCAGCGAAGAGGTGAAATAAGAAAAAATCACAGGTTTTGTATCCTGGCGCGATTTTTGCCTTATTTTTAAACAGAAAGGTTTACAGTAGCAGTGTAAACGGTGCGCATTTTTTGCAATTTTTGCGCTTTTTTTAAGCGCAGCGCGGCGGGTTTGCCTTTTGTGATCAAGGGCTTATTTTGCTTATAGCAAAAAGGACAGCGTTAGCTAAAAAAATAATCGATATTCACGCAGCAAATCGTCAGGTCTCTATCCATACTTAGAATCCCGGCGAGATAGCGCATTGCTCTGACAAACTTATCAGACAGTGGGCATCAGGCTGTGTCCCGTAGGGGTTTCACTAACGATAACCATAAACCCTTGCGGGATACAGCCTGCAAAGATCGGTGTGTGAACCATTTGGTTTTTACCTCTACTTTCACGTGATTCATAGTGAGTTTTAAGGAGTTCTCTATGGAAGTAAAAGATCCTGTTTTTGAATTGCTCAGCAGCCTTGAGCAGATTGTACTGACACGTGATGCAACACCTGCCACAACTGAAATTCAGCTTCAGCCCGCCATGCCAGAGCCGCAGCGCCTGCGTGAGTTAACCGGAATGAAAGTAGATGAATTTGCCAAAGTGATGGGCGTCAGCGTCTCCTCGGTAAAAAGCTGGGAAGCGCGCCGTACACGTCCTTCCGCGACGGCACAGAAACTGATGAAATTGCTGCATGCCAATCCCTACCTCGGACGGCAGTTACTGGACTAAAACCAGAAAAAAGAGAACCCGCCACCGGCGGGTTTTTTTTAGCTCAGCCCGCTATATTTCGCCGCCTGTTTAACGAACCAGCTTTCCGGCACGCTGTAGGGCGGCTGGCCGAGCTGCGCGATCCCCTGTTCGATTATGGCGCTGGCCTGCTGCCATAGCTGGGCGTCGCCCTGCTTCAGCAGCTGGATCTGAACGCGTTTCTCTACCAGATAGATACGGGCGAAGTGAGGATCAAAACGTACGATGGCGCGCGTGTTATCGATAATATCGGCCAGCTTGACGGTTTGCGCCTCGGGCGACGCCTCGGCGGTATGGCGAAAGTGCGCCAGCTTGCGCGCAGCGCGGTTTTTCGCCTGCGGCTGGGCGCTGTCGGTCAGCATCCCCACCAGCTGTGCGACACGCGCACCGAAATGCGATTCAATGTCGGCCAGCGTCGTGTCGGTATCCTCTACCGTATCGTGCAGCCAGGCGGTCGCCAGCAGGGCGTCATCTGTGCTGACGCTGCGCACCAGCTCTGCCACGGCGGTAGGATGAACGATGTAGGGCTCGTCAGTATATTTGCGTCGTTGACCGGCTTCAGCATGAGCGCGCGTTGCGTAGCGTCGCGCCTGCTCTTCCAGCGATTCCAGCATGCAAAAGCCCTCCCGGTTAAAAAGTTTCTTGCAATTATCTAGCGCACTATTTATATTGGACGCCATGAACAGTAACCAAAATGACAAAAAAGTGAAGACAGCGCCACTGTTGGTCAATCAACAGCTCTGCTTCGCGCTCTATTCCGCCAACCTGGCGATGAATAAAGTCTATCGACAGCTGCTGTCGCAGGTCGACCTCACCTATCCGCAATATCTGGTGATGCTGGTGCTGTGGGCGCAGGACGATCTTACCGTCTCTGAAATCGGCGAGCAGCTGTTTCTTGACTCCGCCACGCTGACCCCGCTGCTGAAGCGGCTGGAAAGCGCGGGACTGATTAACCGCCAGCGTTCGCGTCAGGATGAACGTCAGGTGGTGGTCACGCTGACGGAGCAGGGCCGCGAACTGCAAAGCCAGGCGAGCGCCATTCCAGAGGCGATTCAGTGCGCCACGGCCTGCGATGATAAGACGCTGCTGGCGCTGAAGAACGAGCTTGATTTACTGCGCGACAATCTTAACCGGTCGCGCTGAAGATTTAGCGGGCGCTCGCGCCCGTCAAAACACCTGCTACACTTTTATTAATCGCGTACGATTAAATCGTTTATAAAGAGAGGAAGTTATGTCTTTAGAGAAAGTTGTTTATACCGCAAAAGCCAAAGCAACCGGCGGCCGTGATGGTCGTGCAACCTCTTCTGACGGCGTGCTGGATGTGAAGCTGGGCGTGCCGAAAGAGATGGGCGGCGCCGGCGGCGAAGTCACCAACCCGGAGCAGCTGTTCGCTGCCGGCTATTCCGCCTGTTTCCTCGGCGCGATGAAGTTTGTAGCGGGCCGCGACAAAATCGCTATGCCGAAAGACGCATGGATTGAGGGCGAAGTCGGTATCGGTCCGATTCCGAACGGTTTCGGCATTGAGGCTAAACTGAATATTCACCTGCCGGAGATGGACGAAGCGGAAGCGCAGAAGCTGGTTGATGCCGCGCATATCGTTTGTCCGTACTCTAACGCCACGCGCAACAACATCGACGTGACGCTGAATATCATTCGCTAAGTTTTACGGGCCCGGCAGTGGGCCCGTTTTCGTTTTTCCCGCATTTCCCGGTGCCTGTTCGGTGCCGTCTTTTCTGGTCAGCCTGGTTATTTTATGTTCTACTGTGCAGCCTCGTGAAAGAGCCGTCCGATCCCGTTCAGATTCTTCCTGTTCGCCCGCCAATCGTCATGTCTCTGCGCTAATCAAGCGAACTCTTCCGCGTTGCGATAGTCACAATAGCGTTCAACTTCGTGCTTAAGTCCCGGGAAAACCCTTTAAGATGAATTATATTAAGACCATAACGCAGCAAAAGCTGTCGCTGCTGCTGGCGTTATACATCGGCATCCTGCTGAATTTGCCGATTTTTTACCGTCGTTTTGACGGCTTCCTTACCAAATCCACACCCACCAACTGGCTGACCGCTTTCACGGAAGTGATGGCGATCGTCGTGCTGACTTTTTTCCTGATGCGTCTGCTGTCGCTGGGCGGCAAGCGGCTCTATCGCGTTCTCGCGACGCTGCTGGTACTGATTTCCGTCGCCGCAGCCTACTATATGGCCTTTTTTAACGTGGTCATCGGCTATGGCATTGTCGCCTCGGTGATGACCACCGACGTCGACCTGTCGAAAGAGGTGGTCGGCCTGCATTTTGTGCTCTGGATGATCGGCGTCAGCGCGCTGCCGCTGCTGATGATCTGGCGTAATAATCTTAGCCAGACGCTGATGGAGCAGCTGCGCACGCCGGGACAGCGCCTTAAGCCTGCGCTGTTGCTGCTGCTGTGTGTGGCGCTGGTGTGGCTGCCGATCCGCTATTTCGATAAGCTGCAAAAGGCCAATGAAGAGATTACCAATATCGATCTGCCGAGCTACGGCGGCGTGGTGGCGCACTCTTATCTGCCGTCGAACTGGCTGGCAGCGGTAGGGCTGTTTGCCTGGACGCGCATCGATGAGACGCTGGACAGTCAGGAGCTGCTCGACCCGGCGAAGAAGTTTACCTATGTCGCGCCGCCGGGCATCGACGATACCTATGTGGTGTTCGTGATCGGCGAGACCACGCGCTGGGATCATATGGGCATGCTGGGCTACGATCGCGATACCACGCCGAAGCTCTCTAAAGAGAAGAATCTGGTGGCGTTCCGCGGCGAGTCGTGCGATACCGCTACCAAGCTGTCGCTGCGCTGTATGTTTGTGCGCGAAGGCGGCACCGAGGATAGCCCGGGACGCACGCTGAAAGAGAAGAATATTTTTGCCGTGATGAAGGAGCTGGGCTTTTCGTCTGAGCTGTTCGCCATGCAGAGCGAGGTCTGGTTTTACGATAATGCAGAGGTCAATAATTTCGCCTTCCGCGAGCAGATTGGCTCGGAGCCGCGCAACGCAGGCAAGTCGGTGGACGATATGCTGCTGGTGCCGGAGCTAAAGGCGTCGCTGGATCGCTATCCGCACGGCAAGCATCTGGTGGTGCTGCATACCAAAGGTTCGCACTATCTTTATTCGCAGCGCTATCCGCGCAGTTTCGCGCGCTATCAGCCGGAGTGTATGGGCGTCGATGAGACCTGCAGCAAGGCGCAGCTGATTAACGCCTACGATAATTCGATTCTCTACGTGGATAGCATGCTCGATAGCGTGCTTGATCAGCTGCGCGATAAGAAGGCGATTGTGTTTTATGCTGCCGACCACGGTGAGTCGATTAGCGAGAATATGCACCTGCACGGTACGCCGCGCGAGCTGGCACCGCCGGAGCAGTTCCGCGTGCCGATGATGGTGTGGGCGTCAGATAAGTATCTGGCCGACGCCAATAACCGCGCTAATTTCGAGCGTTTGCAGGCGCAGCAGCGCGTCGGGAAGACGCATCGCCACGTAGAGCTGTTCGATACGATTCTGGGCTGTCTGGGCTATACGTCGCCGAACGGCGGGATTAAAGCGGCGAATAACTGGTGTCAGGCGCCGGTTTCGTCGCACAGCGAGGCGCGGGATGTGACTGAGAAGCACCAGAATTTTGGCGGGCAGGCTGCTTTCCAGGCGAACGCGGCTAAACCACTAAAAAGCGGTTGACGCTGACAATCGGGCGCAGTAACATGCGCCCCCATCGGTGAGTGGCGCAGCCTGGTAGCGCACTTCGTTCGGGACGAAGGGGTCGGAGGTTCGAATCCTCTCTCACCGACCAGATTTAAGAAACCTGCTTGAAAAAGCAGGTTTTTTTTCGCCTGCAGAAAAACGATGCTGTAAGGCTCGTGCTTACGCGGATAGCATGGACGGATCGCAAAGTTGCTCAAGGCATCCATGCTCGCTCGGCCCGCAACAGCCCTGTCGCGGGACGCTTTGCTCCTCCGTCCATGCCATCCGCGTTTTAGCTAATGAACTGGCGGCGCTTCAGGCATATGGCATAAGAAACCTGCTTGAAAAAGCAGGTTTTTTTCACCTGCAGAAAAACGATGCTGTAAGGCTCGTGCTTACGCGGATAGCATGGACGGATCGCAAAGTCGCTCAAGGCATCCATGCGCGCTCGGCCCGCGACATCCCTGTCGCGGGACGCTTTGCTCCTCCGTCCATGCCATCCGTGTTTTAGCTAAGGGCTGGCTGCCTGACTGGCAGCGCTTCAGGCATGTGGCACAGGACGCTTTGCTCCTCCGTCCATGCCATCCGCGTTTAAGCCTGGGTGCGGCCTGTTTGAAAAATATATCGTATAAGACCTTTAGGGCAGCATGTTTGCGCCTGTTTTAATAAGATTTACTTCCTGCATGAATGCGCCGTCTAATAAAAACAGGCGCGATTGGAAGTGTCATTCGCATAAGTTTTTGTGAGGCGCCAGCCGCGCGTATCCAGCAATTTCCCCGGCTCTTTTTCCGATATAATATCGCCTGTGATTGTTTCTACTTTTTCCCACACTTTGTCTAAAAACCTGACCAAATTCCTCATCGCCACCGTTCAGGCGGGTTTCCTCTGATTATTGCCGTTTTCAACGTGCTAACGCGCGCCGCGTCTGGCTCAGAGGCTTATTTCGCATCGCGTTTTTCTTATGACCTTTTTTATCTTCATGCGGATTGCTTATGCCTGGATCCCAGCATCTTCCACTACCTGGACGCGATAACGCACGCTAATTCGTTCAGTTATTCAACATTTATCACGCAGGTGCCGATGTTTTTTAGCGGTGAGAATCACTGTCAATTATCGCCCGGCTTAGTGAGTTATAAGGTCTGTCAGTGAAAAGCGCTGTGCAATATCTGGCAATTAAGCCAGAAAGCTTTTTTTACCGTTGCTTGCTATTCCTCACACTCTGTGTAAATAACTCGCGGCTGTATTGACGTTCATTGCAACTGTTGACAAATTGATGCGTCAATAAAGTTGCAGAAGCGGCGTGATCCGGCAGTTTCCACGACGTCGGGAAAACACAACAAGAACGCTCCGCACTTTCGACCACGTCCGTGGTCCGCCTGAACCGCATAAAAAAAACAGAGGTCGGGCAATACACACAACATCACATCACAATGGAGCAAAAGCATGATCAACTCCCTGGCCAAATCCAGGATGCTGAAGGTCGGTCTGAGCCTGATTGCTATGACCGTCGCCGCAGGTGTTCAGGCAAAAACCCTCGTTTACTGTTCAGAAGGCTCACCGGAAGGTTTTAACCCGCAGCTGTTCACCTCTGGCACCACCTATGACGCCAGCTCCGTGCCAATCTATAACCGTCTGGTTGAGTTCAAAATCGGCACCACCGAGCTGCAGCCTGGCCTGGCGGAAAAGTGGGACGTCAGTGATGACGGCAAAACCTACACTTTCCACCTGCGTAAAGGCGTGAAGTGGCAGACCACCAAAGAGTTTAAGCCGACGCGTGAATTCAACGCCGACGACGTCGTGTTCTCGTTCGAGCGCCAGCTGGATAAAAACAACAGCTTCCACAACGTTTCTGGCGGCAGCTACGAATATTTCGAAGGCATGGATATGCCGAAGCTGATCGGCAAAATCGAGAAAGTCGATGACTACACCGTGCGCTTTACCCTGACGCGTCCGGAAGCGCCGTTCCTCGCCGACCTCGGCATGGACTTCGCGTCGATTCTGTCGAAAGAGTATGCGGACAAGATGCAGAAAGCCGGTACGCCGGAGAAGCTCGATCTGAACCCGGTCGGTACCGGTCCGTTCGTGCTGCAGCAGTACCAGAAAGATTCGCGCATTCTCTATAAGGCCAACCCGGATTTCTGGGGCACCAAACCGAAAATCGATCGTCTGGTCTTCTCTATCACGCCGGATGCCTCTGTGCGCTACGCCAAGCTGCAGAAGGGCGAGTGCCAGGTGATGCCGTACCCGAATCCGGCCGATATCGCCAGCATGAAGAAAGACACTAAAATCAACCTGATGGAGCAGCCGGGCCTGAACGTTGGCTACCTCTCGTTCAACACCGAGAAGAAGCCGATGGATAACGTCAAGGTGCGCCAGGCGCTGACCATGGCGGTGAATAAGCAGGCGATTATCGATGCCGTATATCAGGGTGCAGGCCAGGCCGCGAAGAACCTGATCCCGCCGACCATGTGGGGCTACAACGACGCGATTCAGGACTACGCCTACGATCCGGAAAAAGCCAAAGCGCTGTTGAAAGAAGCGGGTCTGCCGGATGGCTTCTCTATCGACCTGTGGGCAATGCCGGTACAGCGTCCTTACAACCCGAACGCGCGCCGTATGGCGGAAATGGTTCAGGCTGACTGGGCGAAAATCGGCGTGAAAGCCAAAATCGTGACCTACGAGTGGGGTGAATACCTGAAGCGCGCGAAAGCGGGCGAACACCAGTCGGTGATGATGGGCTGGACCGGCGACAACGGGGATCCGGACAACTTCTTCGCCACGCTGTTTAGCTGCGCGGCGGCAAAAGATGGCTCCAACTACTCGCGCTGGTGCTACAAGCCGTTTGAAGATCTGATCCAGCCGGCGCGCGCCGAGTCAGACCACAATAAACGTATTGAGCTTTATAAGCAGGCGCAGGTAGTGATGCATGACCAGGCGCCGGCGCTGATTATCGCGCACTCTACGGTGTTTGAGCCGGTGAGTAAAAAAGTCTCTGGCTACGTGGTCGATCCGTTAGGCAAACACCATTTCGAAAACGTCGATATCCAGGAATAACGTCTGTGATAAGGGCCGACCTGTTCGGCCCCTGAGCGGGCGCTTGCCCGCTCGGTTGACGCGCATTTTCGGCTAACTTCTTCGAATAAAACCCAACATCTTCGCGCTGCAGGAAAGCGGCGAGCCGACCAGTCTCCGACATTTGCCGCGGTAAACGTCGGGCCAGGGCTCTCGCGCCTGCGTAGCGAAAGATGACGGTTAACGCCCTTTGCGTCGCGCCCGCGATTTTTTCGGGAGCGAGTTGTGAGCAATAGATCCCGCGGCTTATCGCGGCGGGAAAAGACTGAGAATCCGGCTTATGCTGCAGTTCATACTCCGACGTCTGGGACTTGTCATCCCGACATTTATCGGCATTACCCTGTTGACCTTCGCATTCGTGCATATGATCCCCGGCGATCCGGTGCTGATCATGGCGGGCGAGCGCGGGATCACCCCGGAACGTCATGCCCAGCTGATGGCGGCCTTTGGCCTCGACCAGCCGCTGTGGAAACAGTACGTTCACTACATTTACGGCGTGCTGCATGGCGATCTGGGCATTTCGCTCAAGAGCCGCATCCCGGTATGGGATGAGTTCGTACCGCGCTTCAAAGCCACGCTGGAGCTGGGCATCTGCGCGATGATCTTCGCCGTCGCCGTGGGCATCCCGGTAGGCGTTATTGCCGCGGTGAAGCGCGGCTCTGTCTTCGATCATACCGCGGTCGGCATCTCCCTGACCGGCTACTCCATGCCCATTTTCTGGTGGGGTATCATGCTGATCATGCTGGTGTCGGTACAGCTTAACCTGACGCCGGTTTCCGGGCGCGTCAGCGACACGGTCTTCCTGGACGACAGCAATCCGCTCACCGGCTTTATGCTGATCGACACCTTCTTCTGGGGCGAGGCGGGTGACTTCAAGGATGCGGTGATGCATATGATCCTGCCCGCTATCGTGCTCGGCACCATCCCGCTGGCGGTGATTGTGCGTATGACGCGTTCGGCGATGCTGGAAGTGCTGGGCGAAGATTATATCCGCACCGCGCGCGCGAAAGGCCTGACGCGCATGCGCGTTATCGTGGTTCATGCGCTGCGCAACGCCATGCTGCCGGTGGTCACGGTGATCGGCCTGCAGGTCGGCACGCTGCTGGCGGGCGCCATCCTGACGGAAACCATCTTCTCCTGGCCCGGCCTCGGCCGCTGGCTGATCGAAGCGCTGCAACGCCGTGACTATCCGGTCGTGCAGGGCGGCGTGCTGCTGACGGCGGTGCTGATTATCCTGGTCAACCTGCTGGTTGATCTGCTGTACGGCGTGGTCAATCCGCGCATACGACATAAGAAATAAGGGGGCGTCATGTCTGTTGTTGATCCCGCAAGCGTACCCGCTGCACCCAAGCCGATGACCCCCATTCAGGAGTTCTGGCACTATTTTAAACGCAATAAAGGCGCGGTTATCGGCCTGGTCTATGTGGTGCTGATGCTGCTGATCGCCATCTTCGCCGGGGCACTGGCGCCGCACGCGCCCGCAGAGCAGTTCCGCGATGCGCTGCTGCATCCGCCAGTCTGGCAGGAAGGCGGCAGCTGGAGCTATATCCTTGGCACCGACGATGTGGGCCGCGACGTGCTGTCGCGTCTGATGTATGGCGCGCGCCTGTCGCTGCTGGTGGGCTGTATGGTGGTGGTGCTGTCGCTGATTCTCGGCGTGGTGTTCGGCCTGCTGGCGGGCTACCTCGGCGGGGTAGTGGACGCCATTATCATGCGCATCGTGGATATTATGCTGGCGCTGCCGAGCCTGCTGCTGGCGCTGGTGCTGGTGGCAATCTTCGGTCCGTCGATCGTCAACGCCTCTATCGCGCTGACTTTTGTCGCGCTGCCGCACTATATCCGTCTTACCCGCGCCGCGGTACTGGTTGAGGTTAACCGCGACTACGTCACCGCTTCCGGCGTGGCGGGTGCGGGCATGCTGCGTCAGATGTTCGTCAACATTCTGCCTAACTGTCTGGCGCCGCTGATCGTGCAGGCGTCGCTGGGCTTCTCCAACGCCATTCTCGATATGGCGGCGTTGGGCTTTCTCGGTATGGGGGCGCAGCCGCCGACGCCGGAGTGGGGCACCATGCTCTCCGACGTACTGCAGTATGCGCAAAGCGCCTGGTGGGTGGTGACCTTTCCCGGTCTGACCATTCTGCTCACCGTACTGGCCTTTAACCTGATGGGCGACGGCTTACGCGACGCCCTCGACCCGAAACTCAAGCAGTAAGAGGCACCGAGATGGCGTTATTAAATGTAGATAAATTATCGGTGCATTTTGGCGACGATAAGACACCGTTCCGCGCGGTCGACCGCATCAGCTATCAGGTTGAACAGGGGCAGGTCGTGGGGATCGTCGGCGAGTCCGGCTCGGGCAAATCGGTCAGTTCGCTGGCGATTATGGGCCTGATCGACTTTCCCGGCAAAGTGATGGCGGAGAAGCTGGAGTTCAATCAGCGCGACCTGAAACGCATCTCCGAGAAAGAGCGCCGCCAGCTGGTGGGCGCGGAAGTGGCGATGATTTTCCAGGATCCCATGACCAGCCTGAACCCCTGCTACACCGTCGGCTACCAGATCATGGAAGCGATTAAGGTGCATCAGGGCGGCAACCGCCGCACCCGCCGTCAGCGCGCTATCGACCTGCTGACGCAGGTCGGCATCCCCGATCCGGCGTCGCGACTGGATGTCTATCCGCACCAGCTGTCGGGCGGCATGAGCCAGCGCGTGATGATCGCCATGGCGATCGCCTGTCGTCCAAAGCTGCTGATCGCCGACGAGCCGACCACGGCGCTGGACGTGACCATTCAGGCGCAGATTATCGAGCTGCTGCTGGCGCTGCAGCAGCAGGAGAATATGGCGCTGATCCTGATTACGCACGATCTGGCGCTGGTGGCGGAAGCCGCGCACCACATCATCGTGATGTATGCGGGTCAGGTGGTCGAGAGCGGCAAGGCAGGCGATATCTTTAAAGCGCCGCGCCACCCCTATACGCAGGCGCTGCTGCGCGCGCTGCCGGAATTCGCCGCCGATAAGGCGCGTCTGGCGTCGCTGCCGGGCGTGGTGCCGGGCAAATATGACCGTCCGATGGGCTGCCTGCTGAATCCGCGCTGCCCCTACGCCACCGATCGCTGCCGTAAAGAAGAACCTGCCTTACGCGACATTCCGGGGCGTCAGTCCAAATGTCACTATCCGCTGGATGATGCCGGGAGACCGACCTATGAGTCTTGATAATACCAGGCAGGATTACCTGCTGCAGGCGATTGACCTGAAAAAACACTACCCGGTGAAGAAAGGCCTTTTTGGCCAGGAGCGCCTGGTAAAAGCGCTGGACGGCGTCTCTTTTAATCTGGAGCGCGGCAAAACCCTGGCGGTGGTCGGCGAGTCCGGCTGCGGCAAATCGACGCTCGGCCGCCTGTTGACCATGATTGAAACGCCGACCGAAGGTCAGCTCTTCTGGCACGGTCAGGATCTGCTGAAGCACGATCCGCAGGCGCAGAAGCTGCGTCGTCAGAAAATCCAGATTGTGTTCCAGAACCCCTACGGTTCGCTTAATCCGCGTAAGAAAGTCAGCCAGATCCTTGAGGAGCCGCTGCTGATTAACACCGCGCTGAGCAAGGCGGAGCGTAAAGAGAAGACGCTGGAGATGATGGCGAAGGTCGGCCTGAAAACCGAGCATTACGATCGCTATCCCCATATGTTCTCTGGCGGCCAGCGTCAGCGTATCGCCATCGCGCGCGGGCTGATGCTCGAACCCGACGTGCTGATCGCCGACGAACCGGTCTCGGCGCTCGACGTCTCCGTGCGCGCGCAGGTGCTTAACCTGATGATGGATTTGCAGCAGGAGATGGGGCTCTCATACGTCTTTATCTCGCACGATCTCTCGGTGGTGGAGCATATTGCGGATGAGGTGATGGTGATGTATCTGGGCCGCTGCGTGGAGAAGGGCAGCAAAGAGGCGATCTTCAGCAATCCGCGCCACCCCTATACGCAGGCGCTGCTGTCAGCCACGCCACGTCTCAATCCAGACGACCGGCGCGAACGCATCAAGCTGACCGGCGAGCTGCCCAGCCCGCTCAATCCGCCGCCGGGCTGCGCCTTTAACGCGCGCTGCCGCCGCCGTTTCGGCACCTGCGTGCAGCTACAGCCGAAGCTGAAGCGCTACGGCGACCAGCAGATCGCCTGCTTCGCCGTCGACCAGGATGAAAATCAGCCGGTCGGCGCGGCAGAAGGGATGGTTTAAACAGAGAGGCTCCGCAAGGAGCCTTTTTAATGCCGACTCTTCACGCCATCTGATACATCACCAGCCGCTGGAAAAAAATTTGCGCAAAAGATTATCGCCGCTGACGTGAGCAGCTGTTGCGATGCTTTATCTGAAGCGTAAAACGCCTGCCAGGTTTGCATTAAGAAAAAACGCAGCAAGGTCTCGACAGGTTATTGGTAGCACCATCAAAGGGTAAGGCGTAATTTTTATTATTGAACGCCGGTAGCGTTCTCTCTATTTAAGTTAAGGTTAATTAATTAATTTATTGGCAAGGCGGGCGGGGATAGCTTTTACCGGGCTTTATATTAATCATAAAGATAAAACTCTTTTATTGAATGTGCGTCTTTTATAATCAGATTTTTCTCACCTGACCTAAATGAATGTGATATATTCCTGGCAAATTTTTCCTTAATGCAGGCCATGGCCCGATGAAAAACTATGACGATCTGCAGCGTTTCAAAGAAAAAACGCAAACGCTCGATATCGCCTTTAAAGATATGTCAGGCCAGCTGCAGCAACCCGCCGAAAATAGCCAGTGGGCGCTTATTCGCCAGCTGGCGAATGAAGACGCCTCAACGCCGTTCAGCGGCAGCCAGCGTATCGATTTGCCGCAGCCGCAGCCGCTGCGCGGCGATGAGTTTCGCGCGCCGCCCGCTTCGCCGCTGATGCGTCAGCCGGCGGCGTTGCAGCCCATCGGCGCACGCAGCAGCATTCTCGATAGCCTGACGGATCGCCCGCCAGCGGCAGCTACGCCCCGCTCTTCGCTCTTCCCGGCGCCGCCTGACGCTGTGGCGTCGCCTGCGGTTGCATCCGCTCCCGCCTCGACTGCTCCGCCGCTTAGCGTACCCGCTGCGTTCGTTTCCGCGCCGCCCGTCCAGGCGTTTAGCCTGCCCGCGGCCGCGTCCGAGCGCCGCTTTGGCGGTCTGTTTCGCGCGCGCCACAGCGAGCCGGTCAGCCTGCCGAAAGAAACCCTGCTCAAACCGTTACTGGAGAAGATTGCGCTATGCCGTTAGTTTGTGTGTGCTCGCCGAAAGGGGGAGTCGGAAAAACCACGCTGGCAGCCAATCTGGCCTGGGGATTAGCGCGGGCGGGCAGCAAGGTATTAGCGATCGATTTTGACGTGCAGAACGCCCTGCGCCTGCATTTTGGCGTGCCGCTCAGCGACGGCCGCGGCTTTGTCGCGCGCTCGGAAGAGCAGGCGGACTGGAGCCAGTCGATCCTCACCACCGGCGGCAACATTTTCGTCCTCCCTTATGGCGACGTAACCGAGTTGCAGCGCGAACGTTTTGAAGAGAACCTGGCGAAAGATCCCCATTTCCTGCGGCGTGGGCTGGATACGGTGCTGAACTACCCCGGCCTGGTGATCGTCGCCGATTTTCCGCCTGGCCCTGGCCCGGCGCTAAAAGCGATGAGCGCGCTGGCGCAAATGCATCTGGTGGTGATGCTGGCCGACACCGCCTCGGTTTCGCTGTTACCGCAAATTGAAAATAACCGCATGATTGGCCAGCCGCTGAATAATCAGCTGGGGCACTACTTCGTGCTGAACCAGAGCGACAACCGCCGCAATATTAGCCGCGACGTCACCGCCTTTATGCAGCAGCGGCTGGGCGACAGCTTGCTGGGAGTGGTGCATCGCGATGAGAGCGTGGCGGAAGCCAACGCCTCCCAGCAGTCGGTTTACGATTTCAGCCCTGCGTCCGCCGCCGCGTTCGATATTGAACTGATTGGAAAACGCGTGGCGAATATTCTCAATATTTCCGTCGGCAATGGTGAAGTTCAGGCGCCGATCCGCAGTAGCCACTATTAATTGCCTGGCGTCGCCGGGCTATAAAAAACAGCGCTTTTCCAGGGTGAATCATGAATAAAATCGGGTTTTACCTGTTGCTGCTGGTGCTTGCACCAGCGGCGGCGGTAATCGTCATTACGCCGATGGACAGCCAGAAGCAATATATATTTGGCTTAATCAGTATTTTGATGATGTTTTTACTGGGACTCAGCAAGAGCCGTAAAATAACGGTGGTGATGGTTATTTTCTCTGCCCTGATGTCCACCCGATATATCTGGTGGCGCACCACAGAGACGCTTCATTTTAATTCCGAAACGGAAGCGATCCTTGGCATTGGCTTATATCTTGCCGAAATTTATGTCTGGCTGATTTTAATTCTCGGCTTTCTGCAAACCACCTGGCCGCTAAAGCGCACCATTGAACCCCTGCCGGATGATGTCAGCCTGTGGCCGACCGTCGACGTCTACGTGCCGACCTATAACGAAAGCCTCGACGTGGTGCGCGATACGGTGCTGGCGGCGCAGTGTATTGACTACCCGCGCGACAAGTTAAAAGTCTATCTGCTGGATGATGGCAAGCGGCCGGAGTTTGCGGTTTTCGCCGCCGACGTCGGCGTTGGCTATATTACGCGCGACGATAACAGCCACGCCAAAGCGGGCAACCTGAACCACGCCATGACGATCACCAAAGGCGAGCTGATCTGCGTATTTGACTGCGACCATGTCGCCACGCGCACCTTCCTGCAGGCCACCGTCGGCCCGTTTCTGACCGACCCGAAGCTGGCGCTGCTGCAGACGCCGCACTACTTCTACTCGCCCGATCCCTTCGAGCGTAACCTGCGCGCGGCGCGGACCATTCCCAACGAAGGCGCGCTGTTCTACGGCCCGGTGCAGCAGGGCAACGACAACTGGAACGCTACCTTTTTCTGCGGCTCCTGCGCGGTGATCCGGCGCGCAGCGCTGGAGGAGATCGGCGGCTTTGCGGTGGAAACGGTGACGGAAGATGCGCATACCGCGCTGAAAATGCAGCGGCGCGGCTGGGGCTCGGCGTTTCTGGCGATTCCGCTGGCGGCTGGTCTGGCGACCGAGCGTCTGGGGCTGCATGTGGTGCAGCGCACTCGCTGGGCGCGCGGCATGACGCAGATTTTCCGCGTCGATAATCCGCTGCTGGGGCGCGGTCTGAAGTGGCAGCAGCGCCTCTGCTACCTCAACGCCATGCTGCACTTCCAGTTCGGCCTGCCGCGGGTGGTGTTCCTGACCGCGCCGCTCGCCTATCTGCTGTTCAATCTCAACATCATTCACTCGTCGGCGTCGCTGATCTTCGCCTATGTGCTGCCGCACCTGGTGATGTCGCTCTACGTCAACTCGCGCATGAACGGTCGCTTCCGCTACACCTTCTGGGGCGAAATCTACGAAACCGTGATGTGTTTCCACCTGGTGATCCCGACGCTGCTGACCCTGCTGTCGCCCAGGCACGGCAAATTTAACGTGACCGACAAAGGCGGCCTGCTCGATCAGGGCTTCTTCGATTTTCATATTGTCCGTCCGCACGTCATCGTGGCGGTGCTGCTGGGCATTGGCATCGCCGCAGGCGTGGCGCGCGCGGTGATGCACGACTACTTCGGCGTCGACCCTTACGTGATCGCCCTGAACGTTGGCTGGGCGCTCTTTAGCCTGATCATCCTGATGGCGGCAATCGCGGTGGCGCGTGAAACGCGGCAGGTGCGTAAAACTATCCGCATCGAGGTAGAGATCCCGGCGATTATCCACTACGCCAGCGGCATTTCGTCGCGCACCCGCACCAGCAATCTCTCGATGGGCGGCGCGCAGCTGGATGCGCCCGATAACCGTCATGAAAGCGATGAGATTGAAGAGATCGATCTGCTGCTGCAGTCGGGGACGATTACCATTCCGGTGAGCAAAATTTCCGGCGATGACACCTCGATTCGTCTGCGCTTCGCCGCGATGCCGCTGGCGCGTCGGCGCGAGCTGGTGCGCGTGGTGCTGGCGCGCGCCGACGCCTGGCTTTAGCCAGAGTACAAACAAGACAATGCGCTGCTGTCGCTGGGCACCATTATTCGCACCGTGTTCGAGCTGTTCTGGCTGACCTGGAAGGATCGGCGCGCCAGAGGCCGCGCGCCTGCTGTGGTAAAAGAGGATGGTGCAGCATGAGAATCGTAACGCACTCTCTGCTGGCGTCATCGCTGGCGGCGGCACTGTGGCTGAACCCAGGCTGGGCGGAAGCGCCCGATAATTCTGCCGCGCCGGTCAACAGCGCCGCGCCTGCTGCGCCAGAGCCGGCTGTACCGGTCGCCCCGGAAGCGAGCGCGCCCGCCGCACAGCAGTCGACTGTACCGGTCGCGCCGGAAGCGAGTGCGCCTGCTGCGTCGGAAACGACCGCGCCCGCCATCCAGCAGGAGCGCGCGCTGTCAGATCTGCCGCTGCCGGCGGGGCTGGAGCAGGCCGATCGGCAGCTCTCATCCGCCGCCGCCGCCGCGCCCTTTGTACCGGGCCAGCCGGTGAGCGCGCCTGCGCCCGCCGCCGCGCTGAACCAGCCGATCAGCAGCACCATTTCCGTCGCGCAGATGGGCCAGCAGCAGGGCATTTTCCTGAGCGGCGGCCAGCTGCAGTCCGGCATCGTTTTTACCCTGCCGGGCGATGAGGTGATCACCAATGCGCACCTCAATTTGTCGCTGCGCGTCTCTCAGGCGCTGGCGGCGCGCAACACCACGCTGCAGCTGATGCTCAACGGCCAGCCGCTCGGCACGCTGCCCCTTGGCGCCAGCGACAGCGACGTCAGCGACTATCAGCTGGAGATCCCCGCCGCGATGGTGGTCGCCAGCAATAACCTCAGCTTTAAAATTAACGATGCGGATAAGCTGCTGTGCGAGAAAGAGAGCGCGCAGAACTATCAGGTCACGATTTTGCCGCAGACCACGCTGAGCCTGGAGGGACAGCAGCTGAATATCGGTACGCGCCTGCGCAACTTCCCGCGTCCGTTTATCGATCCGCTGCGTATGACGCCTGCGTCAGTCGCCATGGGCTTCGCCAGCAACGTCGCGCCGGATGCGATTAGCGCCGCCGCGCTGGTCGCATCGTGGCTTGGCATTCAGAGCGACTATCGCACCATTCGCTTCCCGGTATCGCGCGGCGAGCTGCCCGAACAAAATGGCATCCTGTTCGGGCATCCGGGCGATCGTATCGGCGCCCTGACCCTGCCGCAGGCGAGCGGCCCGCAGCTGACGCTGGTGGATAACCCGAATAACCCGGTTTATAAGCTGCTGCTGGTGACGGGCGAGGATGATGCTCAGCTGCGTCAGGCGGCGCTGCGCCTCACCACGCAGCCGCTGGACACCGACGCCAGCAGCCTCGCCGTTCAGCCGCAGCCTCTCGTCAGCCGCAAACCCTATGACGCGCCGCGCTGGATCAACACCAGCCGCCCGGTGCGTCTCACCGAGCTGCTGGATCCGAACCAGAGCCTGACGTCGACCGGCCTCTGGCACGATGCGCTGCGCGTGAACTTTCGCGCCGCGCCGGATCTTTTCCTGTGGGACGGCGATACCCTGCCGGTGAACCTGAACTATCGCTTTCCGTCGGAGAGCTGGATTGACGAGAACAGCTCTTTCCTCAACGTAATGCTGAACGGCACCTTCCTGCGCAACCTGACGGTCAACAAAGTCGGCCTGCTCGAACAGGCGTGGCACCGTCTGGGCGGTGACGCGCGCCAGGAAGAGTATCAGCTCCATCTCGATCCCTGGCTAATTTATGGCGACAACCAGCTCTCGCTCTACTTCAATATTCGGCCGAAAGCGGACGCGCCCTGCGGCGTGCTGCTGAACAACAACATCAAAAGCCGCATTGAAGAGGCGTCATGGATCGACCTGAGCCACACGCGCCACTTCGCGCTGCTGCCAAATCTCTCCTACTTCGTCGGCGCATCGTTTCCCTTTACGCGGCTGGCGGACTTCAGCCAGACCACGCTGCTGATGCCGGAGAAACCGAGCAATGCTGAAATCGCCACGCTGCTCGATCTGGCGGCGCGCGCGGGCAACGCTACCGGCGCGGCGCTGACGCAGAATCAGGTGATGTTCGGCCTGCCCAGCGGCGGCGCTCACCTGGCGCGACTGGCGAAGAGCGACGTGCTGGCGATCAGCACCACCGGCGACAGCCGCTTTAACCAGCAGATGCTGGCGCATTCGCCGTTCGAGGCCAGCGGCGCCACCTTCGGCGTAAAAACGCCCTCGACCCTGGACGACGTGCGCAGCTGGCTAACCGGCGACTGGTATCGCCAGCCGCTCGACGCCGATCGCTACTTCTCTTCGAACGAGGCGTGGCGCGGCTTTGTCAGCTACCGCTCGCCCTGGAATCCTGCCCGAACCGTCGTGATGACGGTCGCGACCAGCGATGAACAACTTTTGCGGCTGCACGGCGATTTAAACTCGGCGCGCATTAACGCGGCGATCCGTGGCGATACCGCCATCATCACCGACGAAAACGGCATTCGCAGCTTCCGCGTCGGCCCGCAGTATCCGAGCGGCGAGATGCCCTGGTACATGATGGTGGTGTGGTATGCCAGCCAGCATTCGGTGCTGATGGCGCTGGCGGCGCTGATGCTTGCCGGGCTGGCGGGCGCGGCGATTTTCACCATGCTACAGCGCCATGCGCGGCGTCGACTCACCCCGCCCAGCGGGCGCGATTCCGGTAAGACGTCAGGATGAACAGAATGAAAACAACGATAAGTACCGGTATCCGTCGCGCGCTGCTGCTGGGCGGCGCGCTGACCTTCACGATGCCGCTGCTGGCGGCAGAAAGCGACAACCCGGCGCTGCAGGCGCTGTTCGATCAGGCGGCCTACTGGCACCAGAAGGCGCATGACGATTTAGCGAAGTCCGCGCTGCAAAAAGTGTTGATGGTGGAACCGAACAACACGCAGGCGCTCTATCTGCTGGCGCTCTACTCGCAGCAGGGCGGCGACGTTGCAGGCGCAGCGCGCTACCGCCAGCAGTTGAGCAGCGTCTCGCCGCAGGACGCGCGCCTGAGCGAGCTGGACAACGCGCGCCAGCTGCAAACCATTCCACAGGCGCAGCTGTCGCTGGCGCGTCAGCAGGCGCGCAGCGGCAATATCGCCGCGTCGCTGCAGACGTGGCGCAACACCTTTAACGGCAGTGAGCCGCCCGCCAGCGTGGCGGCGGAGTACTACCTGACAATGGCCGGGGACCGCACCCTGCTGCCGCAGGCGGTCGACGCGCTGCGGCAGTTCGCGGCGGCGCATCCGCAGGATGTCAGCGCCAGGCTGGCGCTGGGCAAAGCCCTGACCTATCAGGACGCGACGCGCCGCGAGGGCATGGATCTGCTCGGCACGCTGGCGGACGGCAGCGCGGAGGCCGATCGTTCGCTGCGCCAGGCGCTGCTGTGGCTCGGCCCGCAGCCGTCGGACGCCGCGCGCTATCAGACCTGGCAGCAGCGCCATCCGCAGGATGTAGCGGTAATGGACTACTACCGTAAAAATGTCGGCGGCGCCGAGAAGGGGGCAGGCTTCAACGCGCTTAACAGCGGCGACGTCAGCGGCGCGCAAAACAGCTTTGAGAAAGTGCTGAACGCCAGTCCGCAGGACGCCGACGCCCTGGCGGGCATGGGCTACGTCGCGCAGCGCGGCGGCCGCTACGGCGAAGCGGCGGACTACCTGCAGCGCTCGGCCCAGCTTGGCGGCGAGCGCGGTGCCGAACGGCAGCAGCAGGCCAACGACGCGCGCTTCTATGCGCAGCTGGCGGCGGCGCAGCAGGCGCTGAAAAACGGCGACAGCGCGCAGGCGCTCTCGCTCAGCGAGCCGCTAACGCAGGCGGAAGGGGAAAAAGGGATCGCCGCGCAGCTGTTCCGCGCCGACGTGCTGCGCCGCGGCAGTCAGTTCAGCGAGGCGGAGCGCGCCTATCGCGCCATCCTGCAAAACGACGCGGATAACCGCAGCGCGAAAGAGGGTCTGTTCTATGTGCTGCGTCAGCAAAACCGCAGCGCCGAGGCGAGTACGCTGCTGGCGTCGCTGCCCGACAGCGTGCGCCAGAGCGTGGCGCCGCGCGCCGGCAATGGCGGCAGCGATCCGATTCGCCAGCAGGCAAAACGCCAGCTGAAAGCAGGGGACGCCAGCGCGGCGATCGCCACG
Source organism: Enterobacter sp. BRE11 (assembly GCF_031844285.1). Lineage (NCBI taxonomy): Bacteria > Pseudomonadati > Pseudomonadota > Gammaproteobacteria > Enterobacterales > Enterobacteriaceae > Enterobacter > Enterobacter sp. BRE11. The sequence continues at coordinate 100,582 of NZ_JAUZUX010000008.1, read as the reverse complement.
CTGCAGCAGGGGATTCAGCGCTATCCCAGCGACGGCTGGCTGCGCCTGGACCTGGCCCGCCTCTATCGCGCGCAGGGCGACACGCCGCAGGCCGCCAGCGTGATGCAGTTTGCGATGCGCGACGGCGCGGGCGTCAGCGAGCGCTACGCCGCCGCCATCAACGCCAGCGAAAGCGGCGGCTGGCAGCAGGCCAGCGCGCTGCTGGCACGTATTCCCGCCAGCGCCCAGACGGCAGACATGCGCGAGCTGGCGCAGCGCGTCAACTTCAATCTGCAGATGGCGACCGCCGACAGCTATCTGGCGCAGGGCGCGAACGCCGCCGCGGTGAACACGCTAAAAGCGCTGGCGCAGACGCCGCCTGCTAACCCGGCTGATGCGGGCAATCTGGCGCAAAAGCTCGCCAGAGCGGGCGACCTCGCGACTGCCGTCGCTATCGTGCGCGGCAACATGCAGCGCGGCGTGCAGGGCAATGCGGGCGACTACGCGGCGCAGGTCGCCGTGCTGAACCAGGCGGGGCTGGCCAGCGAGGCGCAGCGCTTCCTTGATGCGCCAGAGCTGCAGGCGCGCAGCACGCCGACGCAGCTGGCAGGCATTCGCAACGGCTACGTGATTAACGAAGTCGATCGCCTGCGCGAGCAGAAGCAGTACGCCGCCGCCTATGACAGGCTGATTGGCGCCCTGCAGCACGACCCGCAGAATCGCGACCTGATGTTCGCCATGGCGCGTCTCTATCAGGACGGCAAGATGAACAAAGAGGCGGGCGTGGTCTATGACTACCTGTTGACCCAGGATACCCCGACCCAGGACGCGCGCGTCGGCGCAATTAACGTGGCGCTGGCGCAGAACAACCTGCAACGCGCGAACGATCTGTTGCGCGGGCTACAGGCGCAGCCAACCCTGGAGCGCCTGCTGCTGCTGGCGCGCGTCGCCGATGCAAATGGCGATCGCGCCCAGGCGATGGGCTACCTGCGCAGCGCGCGCGGCCAGCTGATCGGTTTGCAGGGCACGCAAGACGGCGAGACGCCAACCGTCGGCGGGCTGGCGCTGGCAGACAATCCGTTTATCAACCGCAGCACCTCGCCGGTGGGGCGCTCGCCCTCCAGCTACGGCAGCGTGCTGCCGTGGCAGAGTGCGCCAGCTGGCGTCACCAGCCGCGCTGAAGGCGTTATCCTGGCGAGCGGCGGGGATCTGCCGCTTCAGCAGGCGCGCACCCTGCACCAGATCGACAGCATGATGGAAGGATTGCAGGAGAAAACCGGCAGCTGGGCGCAGGGTCAGGTGCAGATGCGCGCGCGCGACGGCGAGTCGGGCCTCAGCAAGCTGACCGAGGCGAAAGCGCCGCTGACCTTCTCAACCGTGCCTTTCGGCGATGCGCGCTTCGATTTTATGATGACGCCGCTTTCGCTGACGGCGGGCAGCGCGGCGGGCGATGCATGGCGTCGCTTCGGCAGCAACGCGCTTGAGCAGGCGAAGGTGGTTGCCGCCGGCGGCGCGAAGGTCACCGACGTGCCGAGCGGCTCAACCGATTCGCAGCGCGCATCCGGCGTGGAGCTGAATCTGGCGCTGAAAGGCGACAGCTATAAAATCGACCTTGGCAGCACGCCGCTCGGCCAGGATCTCAGCACGCTGGTGGGCGGGGTGCAGTGGTCGCCGAAACTCACCGACTTCCTGACGCTGATCCTGACCGGAGAGCGACGCGCGATGACCGACAGCCTGCTCTCTTACGTCGGCGTACAGGATAAAGCGAGCGGCAAACGCTGGGGCGGCGTCACTAAAAACGGCGGCAACGCGCTGCTGAGCTATGACAACGGCGATGCGGGCTTCTACGTCGGCGGCGGCGCCTACAGCTATATCGGCGAGAACGTGGCGAGCAACGACAGCCTCAACGCCACGGCGGGCGCTTACGTACGGCCTTTCCACAGCGACGACCGCGAACTAAAGGTCGGCATGAGCCTGTCGTGGATGGATTTCTCGAAAAACCTCAGCTATTTCAGCTACGGTCAGGGCGGCTACTTCAGCCCGCAGAACTATGCGGCGGTGTCGTTCCCTGTTGATTTTACGCGCAAGTTTGATGACCTGAGCGTGAAGATTGGCGGCTCGGTCGGCTACCAGTCTTACAGCCAGGATCGCAGCGCATACTTCCCGAACGATTCGGCGATGCAGGCGCAGCTGGAATCCTATGCGGCGAGCGGCGCGGTAAAAAGCGCTTACTATAACGGCGACAGCAAAAACGGCATTGGCTACAACCTGCACGCCGGCGCGGATTACAAAGTGAATAAAGCGGTGACGGTCGGCGGCCAGCTGGGCTACGACACCTTTGGCGACTACAGCGAAAGCACGGCGCAGCTCTACTTCCGCTATCTGTTTGGAGACAACTAATGAGTGAGCATACGGGCGCGACAGGCCACACCCATCAGCCGGGCTGGTTCGATCTGGTCAGCGTAATGATAGAAGGCATGCTCGCCAACGCGGGCAAAGAAGAGGCGGAAGCGTTTCTCTACGACATGGGCGATTCGCTGGCGGCGCGCTATCCTTTGCCTGACGCGCGCACCGTGCAGGATCTGGAGCGCGAAATGAATTTGCAGCTGGCCCGCTTCAACTGGGGCTTTGTTCAGCTGCAGCCGCAGGACGCGGCGATTTTACTGAAGCACCATGCGCTGCCAGCGGGCGACGGCGCGCTGGATGCGAAAAGCTGGCAGTCGGCGCTGGCCGCCGTGCTGGCGGGACTTTACGGCGGCTGGCTGCGCGCGCAGGGTGGCGGCGCGGCGGTTGCAGTGGCGCTGGAGCTTAATGACGGTAATACGCTGCACTATCGGTACTAACGGAGCGACGAGATGACAAAGCCAGCCTGGCTCAGATGGGTGATTTTTTTCATGGTGATGATGGTAAGCGCGCAGGCGTCGGCCGACGGCTGGAGCACTTTCAAAAGCCGCTTCTCAACGCCGGAGGGGCGTATTGTCGATAACGCTAACAATAACGTTAGCCATACCGAAGGGCAGGGCTACGGCATGCTGCTGGCGGTGGCGAACAACGATCGCGCCACCTTCGATACGCTCTGGGGCTGGACGCGGCAGCACCTGCTGAATAGCCAAAACGACCTCTTCTACTGGCGCTACACGCCGGACGCCGCCGAACCGGTGGCAGACAAGAACAACGCCTCCGACGGCGATGTGCTGATCGCCTGGGCGCTGCAGCGCGCGGCTGATAAGTGGTCGTCGCAGGCCTATCAGCAGGCGTCAGATCGCATTCAGCGCGCCATTGTGAAGCACAATGTGGTGACCTATGCGGGACGTACGGTGATGCTGCCGGGCGTACAGGGCTTTAACAAGACCAGCTACGTCGTGCTGAACCCCTCCTATTTTCTTTTCGAGGCCTGGCACGAATTTGCCGAACACAGCCATCTCAAGGTGTGGAACGCCCTGATTGACGACGGCATGGATCTGCTGGGCGAGATGCATTTCGGCAAAACGGGCCTGCCGCTCGACTGGGTGGCGCTGAACGCGGATGGCTCGGTGGCGCCTGCGGTGGGCTACTCAAACCGTTTTAGCTACGACGCGGTGCGCGTGCCGCTCAATATCTGGTGGTACGATCCGCAGAGCCTGCGTCTGGTGCCGTTTCAGAACGTCTGGCAGCGCTACGGTCGCCTGACGACGCCCGCCTGGTTCGACGTGCTGGGCAACAGCAACGCCCCCTATCATCTCGACGGCGGCCTGCTGGCGATCCGCGATCTGACGCTGAACGAGACCGGCTATATCAGCGATCGGCTTGCGCCAGAGCAGAATTATTTTTCCGCCAGTTTGCAGCTGCTGGTGTGGCTGGCGCTTCAGGAGAAGCGTTGACGGGTGAGGTTCGCCGCGGCGAACGGGCGCTTTTTGTCCGCCTGACGGCGGCGGGGGTTTTGTTCGCCTGGCTGCAGCGCAGGTTTCGTTCGCCTGACAGGCGGACAGTTTCATTTCGCCCGCTGCGGGCGACCGAGCAGGGCCGGTGGGCGCCGGCCCTGCACCCGCGCCTCGGGCCAGCTCAGCCGCCCGCTGCGCGGGTCCCTTCGCTCCGGCAGGATTTCTGACGGACCGGCTGGATTCGCCATCCATGGCTCATGCCAGCCTCTTCGCGGCATCCCTGCCGCTCGTCCTGAAATCCTTCCTCCGCTCAGCGGCTACGATGGCCCCCACGCCTCCTGCTGCACGTTCTGATTCTTGAAGGCGCAACTTTTTCGCTGAAAGCATGAATCATGTGCTCAGACAGCGCAGTCGTTAATAAAAAATAAGGAAACCACAGGCGGGGCAGTGTCAGAGGCATCCGACACGCTGAGGCGCGCACGGTGGCCAGGACGAGCCGACAGGACGTCGGCGAGAGCGCGGAATGAGACAGGATGTCGAATCCGCGCGGTCCGTGCGGCCGACGTAAGCAACGAAGGCACCGCGCGAAGCGCGGCGTGGAGGCTGCCGGAAGCGGGGATTGTTAAGGGGCTGGCGAGCCCCTTAACACGCACGCCAGCAGCGGAGCGGCTGAAACTCCCTGCCGTCTGGCGGGCGGAACCCGCTCAGAGCAAGTTCGCACAGCAAACCTGAGCCGTCGGGCGGAACCCGCTCAGTGCCGCCTGCGCAGCAGGCTAACCCGCCTGACGGGCGGAACCCGCTCAGTGCCGCCTGCGCAGCAGGCCAACCCGTCTGGCGGGCGGAACCCCGCTCAGCGCCTGCCTGCGCAGCAGGCAAAACCTACTGCGGATAAGCAACCCAGTCGCCGCCGTTCAGCCGGATCCACGGCTTGCCCTGATACATCATCACCACCGCATTATCATTCTCCGACACCACCGGCGTCTGCGGCAGCTTGTCCGCCAGCACCGACATATTGACGTTCGGCGCGTTAAACACCTGCCCATCCACCACGCGAGAAACCAGCTCGGAAATCGCCAGCAGGCTGGTCGGCGTGTCAATGGTCAGCGGCTGGCCCTGATGCGGCGCTTTCATGCCGACAAACTTAATGCCGACTGGCACATGCGTAATGCTCGGGCTGGGAATATCGCGCAGGCCGGACATCTGCATCTTGTCGCCCTGCAGCGCCGCGCCATGTTCCGGCACCACCAGCACCATCACGTGTCGACCCGACTTCTCCAGATTGGTCAGGAAGGTATCGAGCTGGTCGAACAGCAGCTGCGCGCGCGGCTTCCACGGCGCGGTTTTGGTGCTGCCGAGATCGCGCGTGCCGTCGTGCAGCGGGATCAGGTTATAGAACGTGGCGCTGCGTGCGTCGCTGCTCTTGCTGCGGTCATCCAGCCAGCGCTGCATCAGCTGCGCATCGTTAAATACCGGCGAGCCGTCAAACGAGGTCAGCTCCGGCGCAATGCCCGCCTGCGACATCAGCGGCGCCTGGATATTGCCGTCGTCGCGCAGCTCCTTGAGATAGTTACCAAACACGCCGGTATGGTCCATCATCAGCTGCTCTTTAAAGCCCAGCTTCGCCAGATTCTGAAACAGATAGCAGCTTGCGTCGGTTGGCTTATAGAGATCGCTGTGCGACGTCTGGCCGCAGCTGGCGCGGAGCAGACGGATCCCCGCCGGGCCGCTGTAGCCGGTAGCGGAGTTGTAGTTATTCAGCACAATATCAAAGTGGCGCCACAGCGGATGGCTGCGCAGCTGGGAGACGTCGATGTCCGACCAGGCGAGCGAGCAGATATTTACCACCAGAATATCGAAAGGCTGCGAATCCGCAGGCAGGCTGTCGGGGAAATGGGTCACGCGCTTGCGTTCGCTGTCGTAAAAACGGTTGAGCCAGGCGGTCAGGTTAGCGCTGGTGGGCGGCGCCGACTGATCGAGGCCGTCCGGCGCATCGGCGGCCGGGCGCTGTCCGGCGGCTGGCGTCTGGTTAAGCACCACTTGCGGCGTAGCGGCTTTGGTCGGCAGCAGCGACAGCGCGGGACCGGCGATGGTCAGCACGTTAAGCCAGATCAGCATCAGCGACACCAGCACCGTTACGCGGATCCACTGCGAAATAAACAGATAGAGCACCAACAGCACAAAGGCGGCGCCGACCATCTGCCAGTTGATAAAGCGGTTAACCAGGTCGAGCAGATAGGCGCTGGAGAAACCCGCCACCTGGTCGCCCTGGCTAAGAATGCTTTCCAGGCCCGGCAGCCAGGTATCGTGCCAGAAAAGGCCGATACCGATGGGGATCGATATCCAGCTGCGCAGGCGGTGCAGACGCGGCGAGGGCAGCGGGAACAGCAGCCAGGCCAGAAACACCAGATTGCTCAGGGCGTGGAAATTGAGATAGCCGTACCACAACAGGCCGAACTTGAGCAGAAAGTAGAAATTCCAGCCGCCCAGCCCGCGCCAGTAAGACCACCAGCGGGAAGAAGAAGCGGAAGTCGGTTGATCGTTATTCATTAATGATTTGCATCCTTTTTCGAGGATTTACGCTGCCAGTAGCCTTCAGACTTTAGCGCACGCGCAGGCAGCAAGCGAGTCAACATGCCGTTCCAGCGGCGCGGTAGCCATTGCCGGTATAACGGCTTTAAAAACAGTAAGATGACCAGCACCAGCAGCGCAATCTGCACCCAGTCCATCAGGTTCATCAGCTTTTCATCTCCGGCAGTAAAGTAATCGGCTGGGGCGTGCTGCGTTCGCGCGTTTCCGCCGGTTCGTCAGCGCGCTGCGTCAGCGGGGTCGGTAGCGTCATATCCTGCAGCGCATTCGGCATCAGGTTTTTTATGTTGTTGATTTCGGCAAGAATTTGATTGTCCTCAAACCAGACCTTTCGGTTGGCGAAAAGCTCGTCGTGCGGCAGCGAAAAGATAAATTTCAGCGCCTTATCAAGATCGTTATAGCGGCAGGAAGAGAGAAACAGGATGACGCGATCGTCCAGCACCGTCACCAGATCGCCGAAGCGGCGCGGCTTGCACAGCGTCAGGATCTGCTGCGGTGTGAGCTGCGGCACCGGGCGCAGCGCGACCAGCAGGCCTTTGTCATTATCCGGCAGCAGGGTGTTGCCGATCAGCTGCCCCACCGCCTGACAGAAGGCGTCGAGGGGCAGGTAGCCTTTCTCCTGCAGCGGCTGTAGCGCGGCGGTCAGTGCGTCCAGATTAGCCGGCACGTGGCGGTTGAAAACCTGACCCTGCAGGCCCTCCAGCGTGGTCAAAAAGCGTGACAGGGCGGCGCTGGCGGAGACGATGGCGCTGACGCCGCACGCCAGCAGCAGGCGTTCGTCGCTGTAGCGCAGGCTGGTGCCCATCTCGCGCACCACAATTTTCAAGCCGTTGCCGCGCGCGCGGCGCAGGCTGTGCACCATTTTCGCCAGCTCGCCGATCAGGTCGCTGCGGCTCAGGCTGAAAATCACCGTCGCGGCGCTCGCCTGCTGGGCGCGCAAAAATACCTGTTCATTATCATCAAACAGCTGCCACTGACGCGAAAGAGGCGGCGCGCCCTCCAGCACTATTTTATCGGCAAGATAGTGCTGCTCGTCGTTTAAGCTAAGCGGCTCCTGCTTTTCATTTTCATTTACGGCGTAAAAGCGATCGTCTTTGCAGTCAAGATGAATAGCGCGGTCTGCGAGCAACCGATCGCCGGCATACCACCAGTTAATTCGATATTGCCAGCTATCCTGTTGAAAGGCTAAATGCGCCAGGCCATCAAGCTGGCGAAAATAACGCTGAAGATTATTACGCAGGTTAATTATTGTTGCGCCAGAGGTGACCATTAAAAGCGTCATCTCCTTTTTAATCAGCACCCGGCGCATGCGCTTTATCCACGAGGTTAACTCAACGTCGTCGAGTTTATCCCACTGCGCCGCGCTGCTGTTAAAAATGACCAGCCCATTTTTACTGCCAAGCTTGCGGGAAAAGTCGCTCTCCAGACGCAGCAGGCTGCTTTTGTTTTTAGGAAGAGAAAACAAGGGGATACGGTCAGGTCCGCCCAGTGGCTCAGGCGTCAGCAGATCGCGCGGCTTTTCGTCTGCGCTGATAAGAGTGACGGATTGCTGCGCCAGGACCGCCTGACGAATAAAAGCGCGCGCATCTTCCTGACGCGCGCAGGTTACCCAATAACAGCCGGGCGTTTGCAATACCGTTAATTCAGGCTGAACCTGCAACAGCCCCAGCGCAAAGGAATTTTTCATATTGAATTCGCGATTTGTTCAGTCCAGGCTAGCTTATTATAGACAGGGCAGGATGCAACCTGAGAAATTTAAAAATACGTTATGACAGACGGGTTCGCATTGATCTATCGTCGCGCCGATTCAGGCTGCGTCGATTTAACGCCTGCGTGAATATAACCACCTTTTACCCGACGTTTTTTTATCCGTGGCGAAAAGTAATGAAAAATGAAAATGCTTATACTCTGGTCGCGTCCGACGGCCAACGTCAGGATGATATTAGCGCCTTGCGCGACGCTTTTTCCCTGCAGGCTTTTCGCTATATCGATATTGCCCAGGAAGAGCGGCTGGCGAACATTGTCACCCGCTGGCCGCTGCTAGCCGAAACCTCGGCGAAACAGCCGGGACGGTCGCGCTAATGCCGCTGATCGCGCTGCAGGGCGTACGCGGCGGGACGGGCGCGACTTCGATCGTCGCTGCGCTCGGCTGGGCGCTGACGGCGCTGGGCGAGGGCGTGCTGCTGATTGACGGCTCTCCGTCGAGCCAGCTCGGCGCGCACTTTAACCTGCCCGCGCTGCCGGAAAAAGGCTGGATGCAGGCGCTGCTCGGCGGCGGCGCCTGGCAGGGCGCTGCGCTGCGCTACCCCGATGGCCCTGATCTGCTGCCTCATGGCGCGTTGACTCATCAGAAAGATTTTACTTTGCTGCGTCAGGAGGCCGCGATCGCTGCGCCGCTGCTCGACGCGCTGGCGGATCTGCAGCGTCGCTATCGCTGGATAATTTTTGATCTGCCCGCGGATTCATTGCCCTGGCATGAGGCTCTCTATCCGCGGCTCGACGGCGTGGTGCGCGTGCTGACGCCTGACGCCAACTGTCATCTCCGCCTGTATCAGCACCCTTTTACGCCGCATACGCGCTTTCTGATCAACCAGTTCAACGCCAACAGCCGCCTGCAGCAGGATCTGCATCAGCTGTGGGTCGCGTCGCTGAATAACCTGATCCCGCTGCTTATCCATCGCGACGAAGCGCTGGCGGAAGCGCTGATGATGAAGCAGCCGGTAGGGGAGTACCGCCCCCATGCGCTGGTCAGCGAAGAGATCACGACGCTGGCGAACTGGCTGCTGCTCAATCTGGACGGAGAGCAGCCATGAATCCGCTGCGCTGGCTGCTGACCGCGCCGGTCTGGCAGGCGCTGCGTTCGCGCCACGTTGCGGCGCGCGAGCGCGGCGCGTCCCGCTTCGCCAGCGGCCTGAATCTGTTCTGGTGCGCGCTGGGCTGGGCGCTGCTGCGTTTTGAGACGCCAGGCTGGCAGCGCATTATTCAGGATCGCCGCCGCCTCTATCCCCATATCTCGCCGGAGCGCCCGCGCCCGTTAGATATTCTGCGCTATCTGGTGCAGACGCTCTGGCTGGTGGTTATCCTGCCGCAGGACAGCAGCGGCCGCAGCGAGCGGCAGCGCTTCAAAGGCTTCCAGCCGCTGTTTCGCTGGCGGCAGCGCGGCTATCAGTGGCTCGATACCCTCTCCGCGCGCGTGCAGAACGGCAACGTTGACGCACGTCTGGAGCAGCGGCTACAGCGCCTCTCACCCCTGGCGCGCCGCCTCTGTTTTATCGGCGCGGCGCTGTTCGCTTCGCTGCTGGCGCTGCTCTGTATCAGTCAGCCGTTCGGGCTGATGACGCAGTTTATCTTTGTGGTGCTGCTCTGGAGCCTGGCGATGCTGGTGCGGCGCGTGCCGGGCCGCTTCCCGACCATGATGCTGATCGTGCTGTCGCTGACCGTCTCCTGTCGCTATCTGTGGTGGCGCTATACCTCGACGCTCAACTGGGACGATCCGCTTAGCCTGATATTCGGGCTGCTGCTGATCGCCGCGGAAACCTACGCCTGGGTGGTGCTGGTGCTGGGCTATTTTCAGACGCTGTGGCCGCTTAACCGTCAGCCGGTCTCGATGCCAGCCACGCTCGATCGGTGGCCGAGCGTCGATCTGCTGGTGCCGACCTACAACGAGCCGCTCAGCGTGGTGAAGCCGACGATTTACGCGGCAATGGGCATAGACTGGCCGAAAGATCGGCTCAATATCTATCTGCTCGACGACGGCGACCGCGAAGAGTTTCGCGCGTTCGCCGCCAGCGTCGGCGTGAACTACGTGGTGCGTCCGACGCACGAGCACGCCAAGGCGGGCAATATCAACCATGCGCTAAAAACGCGCTGCCGCAGCGAGTTTGTCTCGATTTTCGACTGCGACCACGTGCCGACGCGCGCCTTCCTGCAGATGACCATCGGCTGGTTTATCAAAGATCCGAAGCTGGCAATGCTGCAGACGCCGCATCACTTCTTCTCGCCCGATCCCTTTGAGCGCAATCTGGGCCGCTTCCGTCGCACGCCGAACGAAGGCTCGCTATTTTACGGCCTTGTGCAGGACGGCAACGATACCTGGGACGCCACCTTCTTTTGCGGCTCCTGCGCCGTGCTGCGCCGCAGCGCGCTGGATGAGATCGGCGGCATTGCGGTGGAAACCGTGACCGAAGATGCGCACACCTCGCTGCGCCTGCACCGGCGCGGCTACGCCTCCGCCTATATCCGCATTCCTCAGGCGGCGGGGCTGGCGACCGAGAGCCTGTCGGCGCATATCGGCCAGCGCATCCGCTGGGCGCGCGGCATGGTGCAGATTTTCCGTCTTGATAATCCCTTGTTCGGCAAGGGGCTGAAGTGGGTGCAGCGCCTTTGCTACGCCAACGCCATGCTGCACTTTCTCTCCGGCATTCCGCGCCTGATCTTCCTGCTGGCGCCGCTGGCGTTTTTGCTCTGCCACGCCTACATCATCTACGCGCCCGCGCTGGCTATCGCTATCTACGTGTTGCCGCATATGCTGCACACCAGCCTGACCAACTCACGCATTCAGGGGCGCTGGCGTCACTCTTTCTGGAGCGAGGTGTATGAAACCGTGCTGGCCTGGTATATCGCCCGGCCGACCACCGTGGCCCTGTTCAACCCGCACAAAGGCAAATTCAACGTGACGGCGAAAGGCGGCCTGGTAGAAGAGCACCATCTCGACTGGGTGATCACCAAACCCTATATGTTCCTGGTGCTGCTCAACCTGGCGGGCGTGGCGATGGCCTTCTGGCGCATGAACTATGGCCCGGCCAACGAGGTGCTGACGGTCTGGGTGAGCCTGGTGTGGGTCATCTACAACATGGTGATCCTCGGCGGCGCGGTGGCGGTTTCCGTCGAGGCGCGGCAAATCCGCGAGGCGCACCGCGTGGAGATCGCCATGCCTGCCGCTATCGCGCGCGAAGATGGCCATATGCTGCCCTGTACGCTGCGCGACTACTCCGACGGCGGCGTCGGCGTCGAAATGCGTGAATCGAATGCGCTGAAGGAAGATGAAAAAGTCTGGCTGCTGCTGCGCCGCGGCCAGCAGGAGTTCAGCTTTCCGTGCCGCGTGCAGCGCGTCTTCGGCCTGCGCGCCGGTATTCGTCTGCATCAGCTGACGACCCAGCAACATATCGAATTTATCCAGTGCACCTTCGCCCGCGCCGATACCCGGGCGCTGTGGCAGGACGGTTTCCCGGAAGATAAACCGGTGCAGAGCCTCGCCGATATCATGATCCTCGGTTTTAAAGGCTATCTGCGCCTGGCGGAATATGGTCCGCCGCAGTTACGTCGGCTGTTTAACCTGCTTACCGCTGGGGTGAGCTGGCTGGCCTCGCTGTTGCCGCAGGGCATCGGGCGGACGCCCGCTTCAAAAAACGTATTGAGTTGATGATATGACGATGACGAGAGTGAACGGTTGGTTTACCGCCCTGCTGCTGGGCACCGCAACGCTAAGCTGCGCTGCCGCGCAGGACGCCGCGTCGGCGAATCCTGTCGATGCGGCGCCGGTTCAGACCGCACCGCAGGATCCCGGCGCGCCGGTGCGCGACAGCCGGCTCGACTATACCAGTCTGGCGCCGCCGCCGGGTAGCATGACGCTGCGCGGCTCGCAGCCGAGCGGCCAGATTGAGTTCGGCGTGCGCAGCGACGAGGTGGTGACCCGCGCGCTGCTGAATCTCAGCTATCGTCCTTCGCCCGCGCTGCTGCCGACGCTATCGCAGCTTAAGGTCTATCTCAACGACGAGCTGATCGGCCTGATTACCGTTACGCCGGAGCAGCTCGGCAAAGAGACCCAGACCCAGCTGGCGATCGATCCCCGCTTTGTCAGCGACTTCAACCGCGTACGCTTTGAGCTGGTGGGCCACTACACTAACGTGTGCGAGAACCCCGCCAACAGCACTATCTGGCTCGATATCGGCAAAGAGAGCGGCCTCGATTTAACGCTGCAAAAGCTGCCGCTGAAAAACGATCTGTCGCACTTTCCTGAGCCCTTCTTCGACGCGCGCGACACCCGTCCGCTGACGCTGCCGGTGGTCTTCACCGCGCAGCCGGACGTGGCACAGCAGCGCGCAGCCGCGATGCTCGCCTCCTGGTTCGGCAGCAAAGCGGCGTGGCGCGGCCAGAACTTCCCGGTGCTCTACAACCAGCTGCCGCCGCAGCAGCATGCGGTGGTGTTCGCCACCAACGACGCTCGTCCGGACTTTCTGAAAGATCTGCCGCCGGTGAACAAACCCACGGTGGAAATCGTCAGCCAGCCCGACAATCCCTATGAAAAAATGCTGCTGATTCTGGGACGCAACGATGAGGATCTGCTGACGGCGGTGCAGGGCATCGCCCAGGGCGAGCTGCTGCTGCGCGGCGATACCTCGACCATCGACAGCGTCAAGCTGCAGGCGCCGCGTAAGGCCTACGACGCGCCAAACTGGGTGCGAACCGACCGGCGCACCACTTTCGCCGAGCTGACGCAGTATGAGAATCAGCTGCAGTCCGACGGCATGCAGCTCAACCCCATCAGCCTGACGCTCAACCTGCCGCCCGATCTCTTCATGGTGCGCGCGCGCGGCATCGATATGGATCTGAGCTATCGCTACACCGCCCCGTTTCAGGAGGACGGCTCGCGGCTGGCGGTCCATCTGAACAACCAGTTTATTCAGGATTATCCGCTGCCGCCGAAAAACACCGCCGGTCAGCAGCTGCTGCATATTCCGCTCATTCAGGGGCTGCAGGACAATAACCGCCAGCTGACCATTCCAGCGCTGCGCCTCGGCGTGGTCAACCAGCTGCGTTTCGACTTCGACTACGCCAGCACCACGATCGGCGGCACGGCCGACGGGCGCTGCGAAACCGTGACGCCGGTCAGCCATCACGCAGTGGTGGACGGCAGCTCCAGCGTCGATTTCTCCGGCTACCGTCACTATATCGAAATGCCTTCGCTGCGCGCGTTCGCGGGCGCGGGGTTCCCCTTCACGCGCTACGCCGATCTGGCGCAAACGCTGGTGCTGGTGCAGCCGAAGCCTGACGCGCAGCAGGTCGGCACGCTGCTCAACGCGCTGGGCAATATTGGCGCGCAGACCGGCTATCCGGCGCTGCGGGTGCATTTCAGCGACGACTGGAGCAAGGCGAAGTCGCAGGACGCCGATCTGCTGATGATCGGCGACATCCCGAAAGATCTGCAGGATGACCGCCGGATCGCGGCGCTGGTCGACGCCGCGGGCAGCTGGATAAAAACCCCTGCGCGTCAGGCGGCCATGGATGCCGGCAGCGCCAGCGACGCCGATCGCACGGCAGAAAGCACCACCGCCATCGGCTCACGCGGCCCGCTGGCGACGGTGATCGGCTTCCAGTCGCCGTTCAACGATCAGCGCAGCGTGGTGGCGCTTCTGGCCGACGGCAACCCACGCAGCTGGCAGCTGCTGAACGATGCGCTGACCGACAGCGGCAAGCGCGCCGCGATCTTCGGCTCCGCCGCTATTATTCGCGAGTCGGGCGTCAACAGCCTGCGCGTCGGCGGCAACTATTTCGTCGGCCATCTTCCCTGGTGGGAACGCCTGTGGTCGATGCTGGCGACCCATCCGTTCTGGCTGGCGCTCTGCGCGGTGATTGTCGTGGTGCTGTTTGCGCTGATGACCTGGCGCCTGATGCGCATCATTACGCGTCGCCGTCTGCTTGACGATGAAGATGAATAAAGCGAGCGCGCTGCGGGCGAGCCTGTTGCTGAGCGGCGTGCTGGGCGCGCTGCCGTGTCTGGCCGCGCCCGGCGCCGGACCGGAAGTCTCGCCGGTGGCGTGGCTGCTGTCGCAGGTGCGCACTGGCGAATCGACCAACAAATACGATCTGGTGCAGCAGGCGCTCTACCGGCTGGAGAAGATCGATCCCGATAATCCGCAGGTGCTGGCGGCGCGTCTGCGTCTGGCGCTGCATCAGGGCGATGTTGCCGCCGCGCAGACGCTGCTGGCGCAGTTGAAAAAGGTCGCGCCTGACTCGGCGGCGACGCGCGAGTCCGCCGTCGGCCTGGCGCTTATCTCCGCTGAGGGATGGCAGAAGCTGCAGGAGGCGCGCCTGCTCGCCACGTCCGGTCGCCTCGCGGAAGCGAAAAGCGCCTACGACGCGCTGTTCAACGGCGTCTTTCCCGACGCGAATATTGCGCTGGAGTACTGGCGACTGCTGGCGCGTATCCCGGGCCAGGAGGGTGTGGCGTATCAGCAACTCCAGGCGCTGGAACAGCGCTATCCCGGTAATGTCGGCGTTGAGCTGCAGCTTGCCCGCATGGCGTTCGATCGCCAGCAGTCGGCCCAGGCGGTCGAGCAGCTGAAGCAGCTGGCGAAAAGCAGCGCCGGACGCGACGCCGCAGCAGATCTCTGGCTACAGCAGATCAACAATCAGCCGGTGAGCGACAGCAGCGTGGCGCAGCTGAAAGCCTATCTGGAGGTGTTCACCGACGGCGACGCGCAGAAGCAGGGCCAGGAGGCGCTGGCGAAGCAGCAGGCGCTGCTCGCCGATCCCGCCTACCGCGAGCGTATGCGCGGCCTGGCGCTGGTGGACGCGGGCGGCGGCGCTGAGGCTATCGCCGCCCTGAACGCCGCGCTCAAGGCGAACCCCAACGATGCCGACCTGATGGGCGCGATGGGCCAGGCGCAGGCGCGCGCGAATAACCGTGCCGCCGCCGTTCTCTGGCTGGAGCGTGCGATTCAGGCGGGTCAGCAGAGCACGCAGGTGGGCAAGTGGCAGTCGCTGCTGCAGACCAACCGCTACTGGCAGGCGATCGACGAGGGCGACAAGGCGCTGGCGCAGCACGACCTCGACGGCGCGGAGCAATACTATCGCGAGGCGCAGGCGCTCGACAGCCGCGACAGCTACGCCCTGATTGGCCTTGGCGATGTGGCGCTGGCGCGCAGCAATGCGCAGAGCGCCGAGCAGCTCTGGCAGCGCGCGCTGCGGCTCGACGCCAGCAACACCACCGCGGTTCGGCGCCTGGCAGGGCTTTATCAGACCCAGTCACCGGCGCGCGCTATGGCCTTTATTAACGGTCTGCCCGCCGCGCAGCAGCGCGCGCTGGCCGACACGCTGCGATCTTTACGCAGCGACAGCCTGCGCGCCGAAGCTGACGCGCTGGCGCAGCAGAGCCGCTGGCAAGAGGCAGCGGAGAAATATCGCCAGGCACAGGCGCTGTCGCCGGACGACGTCTGGCTCAGCTACCGTCTGGCCGGTGCGCTGCGCAACGGCGGCGCAGCGCAGCAGGCGGACGCGGTTATGGCGGCGCTGCAGCAGCAGCATCCGCAGGACGCGACCGCGCTCTACGCGTCGGCGCTCTATCTCTCCGGCAATGATAACGACGAGGCGGCGCTGGCCACCCTGCGCCGCCTGCCGCAGGCGCAGTGGAGCAGCAATATGCGCGAGCTGGCGGATCGCCTGACGCAGAACAGGCTGTTCGCGCGCGCCGAGGCGCTACGCGCGGCAGGGCAGGAGAGCGACGCCATCACGCTGCTGCGTCAGCAACCCGCCTCCAGCCGCCGCGATTTGACGCTGGCCGACTGGGCGCTGGCGCGCGGCGACGCGCAGCAGGCGCTTGAGGCCTATCAGCAGGTGCTTGAGCGGGATGCCAACAACGGCGACGCGTCGCTCGGGCGTATCGAAGCGCTGGTAGCGCTGAAGCGCAACCGCGAGGCGCGCACGGCGCTGAAGGCGCTGCCGCCCGCGCAGGCGAGCCTGAACGGCGATCGCCGCGTGGCGCTGGCGTGGCAGACGGTCGGCGACGTCACCCAGGCCGCCGCGCAGTTCACGGGCCTGAAGCCGCGCGCTGCGGCGCAGCCGCCTTCGCAGGACAAAGCGCTGGTGTTTCGCGATGCGGCGCGGCTGGAACGCATGCAGCGGCAGCCTGACGCCGCGCTGGCCGATTATCAGCAGGCGATGGTCGCCAGCGGCATCGGCGACAGCAAAAATGTCAGCCGCTTAACGCGCAATAACCCGCAGGATGACTGGCTGAAGCGCAGCATCCGCAGCGACACTGCCGATCTCTATCGCCAGCAGGAAACCACGCTGATGCTGGAGCAGGATTATTCGCGCAACAAGGGCACCGCCGGCGTCTCCGATTTTACCGCCCATACCACTATGCTGCAGGCGGAAACACCGCTTGCCGACGGGCGTGGCTTCTTCCGGCTCGATCGCGTTCAGCTCTCGGCGGGCACCTTCTCTACCACTAACGGCGCCTTTGACCAAACCTTCGGCAGCTGCGACGACGCTAACTCAGGCGGCTGTAGCCGCTACGCCAGTCAGCGCGACGAAGGCACCGCGCTGGGCGTCGGCTGGGGCAATGACGTCTGGTCGGCGGACCTCGGCACCACGCCGCTCGGCTTTGAGGTCACCAACTGGGTCGGCGGCGTCAGCTGGAAAACCGACGTCAACGCGCTCGGGGTGACGCTCACCGCCTCGCGGCGGCCCATTTCCAGCTCGCTGCTCGCCTGGGCGGGCGCGCGCGATCCGGCGGCCAACGGCGGCAAAACCTGGGGCGGCGTGGTGGCGACCGGCGGCAGCGTCGGGCTGAGCTACGATCGCGGCGGCGCGCACGGCGTCTGGGCCGATATCAGCGCGCATCAGATCACCGGCGAGAACGTGGCGGACAACAGCCGCGAGCGGCTGATGGCGGGCTATTACTACAAGGTAATCAATAGCGATAATCGCCGCGCCACGGTGGGTCTCAACACCATGCTCTGGCATTATCAGAAGGATCTCAGCGACTACACTTTCGGCCAGGGCGGCTACTACAGCCCGCAGTCGTATCTCTCGCTTTCCGTGCCTGTGACCTGGCGGCAGCGCACCGAGAACTGGTCGTTCAATCTGGGCGGCTCGGTCTCCTGGTCGCACTCGAAAACCGACGCGCAGCAGCGCTATCCGGTTAATCCCGGCTTCACGCTGGCGAGCAATCCAACCTCGGCGAGCAGCAGCGGAGGCGGCGTCGGCTATACGTTACAGGCTGTGGTCGAGCGCCGCGTAACGCCGCACTGGTTTATCGGCGCAGGCGTCGATATTCAGCAGGCGAAGGACTATACGCCAAGCCATGGGCTGCTCTATGTGCGTTACTCCGCCGCCGGCTGGGATGGCGATCTCGATATGCCGCCGGAGCCGTTAATTCCTTACGCCGATTTCAAATAATCGTCGTCCCGCGCAAAACTCGGACTCTGACCGACAGTAAAAAAAGCGAGTTTCAGGATATACTTGCTGCGCATTTTCCTGTCTGATAGCTGTGCTTTTTAGCCTGGAGAAGATTTTGCGCGTCAGCCGTTCACTTACGATAAAGCAAATGGCGACGGTATCCGCGGTGGCGCTGATTACCGTTTCTATCTTTATCGTCATTCAACTGTTTCATTTTGTGCAGCAGCGCAGGATTGACTATGCCCAGCAGATGGAGAATATCGCCCATACGGTGCGCCAGCCGCTCTCCGAAGCGGTCTTAAAAGCGGACATCGCGCAGGCCGAGCGGATTCTGCAAACCCTGAAGCCTGCGGGCGTCCTGTCGCGTGCTGACGTGGTGCTGCCCAACGCCTTTCAGGCGCTGCACGCCAGTTTCGAAAACGAAAAGCCCATCCCGCTGTTTATCGCCCGCCTGTTCGAACTGCCGGTGCAGATTACCCTGCCGCTCTATTCGGTGGAGAGCAGCGGCTCGCCCAAGCCGCTCGCCTATCTGGTGCTGCAGGCGAATTCAACGCGCGTTTACCAGTTTATCCTCAGCACCGTTTCCACCATGGTCACCACCTATCTGCTGCTGGCGCTGATCCTGTCGGTGGCGATCAGCTGGTGTATCAACCGGCTGGTGGTGCATCCGCTGCGCCGCATCTCGCGCGAGCTGCAGGAGCTGCCGCCGCAGGCGATCCTGACCCACAAGCTGGCGCTGCCCGCCAGCCATCGCGACGATGAGATTGGCATGCTGATCCGCAGCTATAACCGCAACCAGCAGGTGCTGGAGTCGGTACATGATGAGATGAGCCGGCTGACCACCCATTATGCCGTTACCGATCTGCCCAATCGCGCGCTCTTTCTGGCGCTGCTCGACCAGCATATCCGCAGCCACAGCAAAGGGTTCGGGCTGATGGTGATCCGCATCGAAACGCTGCAGGAAGCTAACGGTGTGCTGAGCGACGAGCAGCGCGATACCCTGATGCTGACGCTGGTCGAGAAGATCCGCAGCACCGTCGATGACCATACGCTGCTGGCGCAGACCGGGCCGAGCGACTTTGCGCTGCTGATGAAGCGCGCCGGTACGCCGTTTCGCGCCATGCGCCTGGCGCGCAATCTGATGATCCGTCTGAACCAGCCGGTGACGCTGCACCAGCTGCAGCTTCGTCCCAACGCCAGCATCGGCCTGGCGCTTTCTGACGAAGAGCCGCTCACCGCCAACGAGCAGCTCGACCGCGCCACTTCGGCAATGATGTCGGCGCGCCATCTGGGCAAGAACCAGGTCCTCTTTTTTGACGCGGCGCTGACCGAGCGCGCGCAGAAGCGCCTGACGCAGGAGCATGACATTCTGCAGGGGCTGCAGGACGAGCAGTTCAGGCTATTTTTACAGCCGCAAATCAACATGCAGACCGGGGAGCTGGCCGGCGCCGAGGCGCTGCTGCGCATGCGTATGCCGGACGGCAGCTACGGCCTGACGGAAGAGTTTATCGCCAGCGCCGAGGAGATCGGCGTTATCAGCGCCATCGGACGCTGGGTGTTCGAAGAGGCGTGCCGCATTCTCGCCGGCTGGCAGAAGCGCGGTGTAGTTATCCCGCTCAGCGTTAACATCTCTGTCGTGCAGCTGCGCGACGTCAGCATGGTGCATCATCTGCAAAGCCTGCTGCAGCGCCATCAGATCGCGCCAGGCAGCTTTGTGCTGGAGATTACCGAAACCGCGCAGATGGGCGATGCTGAAATGGCGATGGCGCTGCTGCGTTCGCTACAAACGGTGGGCGTCGCGGTGGCGCTGGACGATTTCGGTATGGGCTACTCCAACCTCAACTATCTGCATCAGTTCAAATCGCTGCCGGTCAGCAAGTTAAAGATGGATCGCAGCTTTGTCGCCGCGCTGCCAGATGATGACACCATGGTGCGCATCGTCGCGGCCATCGCCGAAATTATCGATCTCGACGTGATTGCCGAAGGGGTGGAGACCACCGAGCAGCGCGACTGGCTGCTGGCGCGCGGCATTCATATCGGTCAGGGCTATCTTTACGCCGAGGCGCTGCCGCTGGAACGCTTTACCGAGACCTGGCTACCGGCGTCTGTCGACAGGGAAGATACCTCTGCCGCTGAGGAGTAGGCGATCGGTCGATCTCTTCCTGACTCTTTTCTCGCGGACGCCAGTCGTCGCCTGATTCGTTGATTTTTCGCATTTTTTAGTTACAAAAGGTCCAGCTGAAGCGTTTCAGTTCATAGTTGCGTTTCCAGAAATCCCCCCGCCTTTGTAAGCCTGTATTAATCCCGTTAACAGGGTGTTATTTTTTGCCAACCGCCAGCGCCGGGGCGCGCGCTGCCTGCGGGGGACAATAAAACGACAACCTCACAACCCTGTTGTAGTGGACACCTGCTATGAAAACCTCACTGTTTAAAAGCCTCTATTTTCAGGTGCTGTTAGCCATCGGCATCGGCGTTCTGTTAGGCCATTTCTATCCGGAGTTAGGCGCGCAAATGAAGCCGCTTGGCGATGGCTTCGTCAAGCTGATCAAGATGATCATCGCGCCCGTGATTTTCTGTACGGTCGTAACCGGGATTGCCGGCATGGAGAGCATGAAAGCGGTGGGGCGTACCGGTGCGGTCGCGCTGCTCTATTTTGAAATCGTCAGCACCATCGCCCTGATTATCGGTCTGGTGGTGGTCAACGTCCTGCAGCCAGGCGTCGGCATGAACGTCGATCCGGCGACGCTGGATGCGAAAGCGGTCGCGGTCTATGCCCAGCAGGCGGAACAGCAGGGCGTCATCGCCTTCCTGCTGGACGTCATTCCAGGCAGCGTTATTGGCGCCTTCGCCAGCGGCAATATCCTGCAGGTACTGCTGTTTGCGATTTTGTTCGGCTTCGCGCTGCATCGCCTTGGTAGCGCCGGCACGGTGATCTTTAACGTGATTGAGAGCTTTTCGAAGGTCATCTTCGGCATCATCAATATGATTATGCGCCTCGCCCCTATCGGCGCATTCGGCGCCATGGCTTTCACCATTGGTAAATATGGCGTCGGTTCACTGGTGCAGCTCGGTCAGCTTATCATCTGCTTCTATATCACCTGCGTGCTGTTCGTGGTGGTGGTACTGGGGCTTATCGCACGCGTCGCCGGTTTCAATATTTTCCGCTTCGTTGCCTATATCAAAGAAGAGCTGCTGATCGTGCTCGGCACCTCCTCCTCTGAGTCGGCGCTGCCGCGCATGCTGGATAAGATGGAGAAGCTGGGCTGTAAGAAATCGGTGGTGGGATTGGTGATCCCGACCGGCTACTCATTTAATCTCGACGGCACCTCAATTTATCTGACCATGGCGGCGGTGTTTATTGCCCAGGCGACCAACGCACACATGGACATCTTCCATCAGATTACCCTGCTGGTGGTGCTGCTGCTCTCGTCGAAGGGCGCGGCGGGCGTGACCGGCAGCGGCTTTATCGTGCTGGCGGCGACGCTGTCGGCGGTGGGCCATCTGCCGGTAGCGGGCCTGGCGCTAATCCTCGGCATCGACCGCTTTATGTCCGAAGCGCGCGCGCTGACTAACCTGGTCGGCAACGGCGTGGCGACGGTGGTCGTGGCGAAGTGGGTGGGCCAGCTGGATGAAAGCCAGCTGAAAGCAACGCTTGCCCGCAAGGCGAACGCGAAAAACGTACCGGAAACCTCTGCTTAAGTACGGCTTTACAGTAAAATCCCTCTAAATGCCCGCTGTCGCTTGCCCTGACAGCGGGCATTTGCATAATAATGCCCACCTGTTTTTTTCATGATTTTTCACTTCGTTGCGCGACTTCCTGGCCTTCACGTGGTCAAAGACTCTGTTGTCGAAAAACGACGCGGCTAAAACGAGAAAAACTCACCGCGTATTACAACGGCGAAACGTGCCAGTGATAACGACTTTTAGATTAGAGGTTCACATGCAGGGCGCCAGAATTCGGCTTTTGGTTGGGGGGATAGCGTGGGTGGCCGCCAGTTTTGGCGCCTGTGCCGAAACGCTGCAGCCCGATCCAGCCTGGCAAGAAGGGAAACTGGATAACGGATTAAGCTGGCAGCTGCTGACAACGCCGCAGCGTCCCAGCGATCGCATTGAGCTGCGTATGGTAGTCAATACCGGCTCGCTGGTAGAGACCACCCAGCAGACCGGCTTTAGCCACCTGCTGCCGCGCCTGGCGATGGTGCACAACGCCGCGCTCGACACTAACCAGCAGCGCGCACTGTGGCAGCAGGCGATGGACCCGCAGCATCCGCTGCCCCCGGCCATCGTCTCCTACGACTTCACTCAGTACAACCTTAGCCTGCCCAACAACCGCCCGGAGCTGCTGAAAGAGGCGCTCAACTGGCTGGCGGCGACGGCGGGCAAAATGTCGATTAACGAGCAGGTGGTCAGCACCGCGCTGAGCGCTTCCGATCCTGCTGCAACCTGGCCTGCTAATACCCAGGATGTGCTGTGGCGCTATCGCCTGAAGGGGTCGACGCTGCTGGCGCACGATCCGGCCGAACAGCCGCGCGCCCCGATCGACCTTAACGCGCTGAACGCCTTTTATCAGCAGTGGTATACGCCGGACGCCATGACGCTTTATGTGGTGGGCAACGTGGAGAGCCGTAGTCTGGCGGAGCAGATCAATAAAGCCTTCTCTTCGCTGACCGGCAAGCGCAGCAACCCCGCGCCGCTGCCGACGCTGTCGCCGCTGCCGCATCAGCCGATTAATCTGGTCAACGGCGCGATGAGTCAGGATCGCCTGGCGCTGATTTGGGATACGCCCTGGCAGCCAATTCGCGATTCGCAGAACCTGCAGCGTTACTGGCAGAGCGATCTGGCGCGCGAGGCGCTGTTCTGGCATCTGCAGCGCACGCTGGGCGACAGCAAAGCGCAAAACCTGCAGATTGGTTTCGACTGCCGCGTGCTTTACCAGCGCGCCCAGTGCTCGGTGAATCTTGACGCGCGCAACGACGCGCTGGAATCGGGCCTGAACCTGGTGTCGCGCGAGCTGGCAGTGGTGCGCGACAAAGGACTGCCGCAGGAGGAGTTCGACGCGCTGATGGCGCAGAAGCTGCTGGAGCTGAACAAACTGTTTGCCACCTATGCGCGCACCGATACCGACGTGCTGATGAGCCAGCGCCTGCGTTCGCAGCAGAATGCGGTGGTGGATATCGCGCCTGAGCAATATCAGAAGCTGCGTCAGGCGTTTCTGAGTGAACTGACGCGCGATCGGCTGAATCAGGAGCTGCGTCAGCAACTGTCGCAGGAGGTTACGCTGGTGTTGATGCAGCCGGAAGGCGAAGCGGAGACCAACGCGAAAAGCCTGCAGGCGATCTGGGACAAAGTGATGGCGCCGCCAGCGGCCGCCGACGCCGCTCCGCAGGAGAGCAGCGCCAGCGACAGCGCGCCGCCATCTTCCTGACCCGTCAGGTTTTCGCCCTGAGCCACTCGGTCACCAGCATCGGCCAGCTGGCAAGGGGCAGATCCGCCACGCCGCGGATGCCAAATCCGTGGCCGCCTTTCTGATAAAAATGCAGCTCTGCGGGCACTTTGTGTTCGCGGAGCGCGCTGAAAAACGCCATGCTGTGGTTTACCGAGACCGTTTCATCATCCGCCGCGTGAATAAGCAGCGTCGGTGGCGTCTGCGCGTGCACGCGCGTCTCCAGCGAATAGGCTTCGATGGTTTTCGCGTCGGGCCAGGCGCCGAGCAGGCGCGTGCGTGAGCCCTCATGCGCCACGCCGTCGCGCATGCTGATCACCGGATAGACCAGCACCATCGCATCGGGACGCGGCGAGAAGCTGTCTGCGGCGTCCTGCACCGGATAGATTTTTTCGGCGAAGCGCGTCCCCAGGCTGGCGGCAACGTGCCCACCCGCCGAGAAGCCCGTCATCACAATATATTTGCCGTTCAGGCCGCGCTGGGCGCGATCGCGCAGCACGCGTACCGCACGCTGTGCGTCGGCCAGCGGCGCGTCGGCGCCTTCGTGATGGCCGTCGTAGGGCAGGCGATAGGTCATCACCGCCAGGGTGTAACCCATCGCGGTGAAGAAGGTTGCCAGCGCGCTGCCTTCGCGGTCGATCAAAACGCGCTGGTAGCCACCGCCCGGCGCCACCAGCAGCGTGATGCCGTTGGACTCTTCGGGATGCCAGATAGCGATCTCCGGGCAGCGCACGCCGGTCGCCGCGCGATCGTAGGGCTCATACTCTTTCGCCAGATCGACGATTTGCGGCTGCGCGCGCGAATCGCTGGCGCCTGGCGCGTCGCCATTGGGCCAGATGTTGATAATTTCTGTGTGCATAAAACGGTCCTGGTGCGAGGAGTGTTGTGATTTTTTTATCGCGGCCGACGAAACAGCGTCCTGCTGTTGTTGAGGAAAAGATGGTCTTTTTTGCAGCGGTCGTCCATCCGAAAACGACCTTGAGCGGCGGATTCAGACTATGCCTGGAGTCAAGAGCAGGCGGGGTTTCAGGCGTAAAAAGCGGCCTGTCGCGCGGGTGGAAATCAGTGCCAGAATTAATTTTTATCTTAACGGCAACAGGCCGTCAGCTCTCTGTCGCTAAGACAAATTTAAGGCGGTTTCGTCCGGGCATTCGCCGGGCAGGGATCGCTCGCCCCGCAAAGCGGGGCGGACGTTATGCCGGCATCGCCGCCAGCGGAATAATCGCGCCGCGATGCTGGATCACCGTGCTGGCGGTCAGGTGGCCGCGCTCGGCGGCGGCCTGCGGCGAGCCGCCCGTCAGGCGCTGCGACAGATAGCCCGCGCTGAAAGAGTCGCCTGCCGCAGTGGTGTCGATGATGCGCGACGCATCAAGACGCACTGCTGGCACGTCAATCAGCGCGTCGTCGCCGGTCGCCACCAGACAGGAGTCTGCGCCGCGTTTAATCACGATTTCGCTGGCGCCTGCGGCGCGCGTGCGCTCAATCACTGCGCTTAGGGGATGCTCGCCCCACAGCAGATCTTCGTCATCCAGCGTTAAAAAAGCGATATCGGTACGCTGCAGCATGGCGCTATAGGCCTGCTGCGCGCTCGCTTTGTCCGCCCACAGGCGCGGACGATAATTATTGTCGAAAATCACCTGGCCGCCGTTGGCGCGGCAGCGATCCAGCAGCGCCATCAGCTTTTCGCGACTGTTGTCCGACAGGATCGCCAGCGAAATGCCGCTCAGGTAGAGGTAGTCGTAATGCGTCAGCTCGTCGACGATAGCGGCAGATTGTGGAGCGTCAAGCCAGTAGCGGGCGGCGGCGTCGCTGCGCCAGTACCAGAAGGTGCGCTCGCCTTTGTCGTCGGTTTCGATGACATACAGGCCGGGCATTTTATTCTCCAGGCGCTGGATCAGACGGGTTTCGACCTTCTCCTGCTGCCAGGCGGCGATCATCTGATCGCTGAAGGAGTCAATGCCGAGCGCCGTCACATAGTCGACGCTGAGCTGCGCTTGATCGACCTGGCGCGCCAGATAGACCGCCGTGTTCAGCGTATCGCCGCCGAAGCCGCGTTTAATGCTCTCACCCTTCTCGGACAGCTCAATCATGCACTCACCGATAATGGCTATTTTTTTATGCGTCATGGTCTTTGGCCTGTAGTGAAATAGTGCCTTAGTCTCGCGTCTGGTATGGCAGACGTCAATGGTTTTTAAAACGGCGTTTTAATTCCACTTAAGGTAAGAAAAGCCTGTCTTCGCGGCGATTTAACGGCCAAAGTCAGGCTTTTTTTCACGATTGCGTCCGACTGGGGTTGGTACACTCTTTAGTCTTATGTGGCCAGCAGGCAGCAGAGAAAGGCGGGCACAGCTGAGACTCGCCGCCGCGCTGGCACATGGCACTTGCCACCAACCAGGAAAAAACCATGGTGATGAAGAATATTAGTCATCGGCTACCTTCTTCAACTGACATCAACCCACGACAGGAAGCGCGTCTCTTCTGGCAGCAATGCCAACGATTCTACACTTTCCAGCCGATATACCAGGTATCGGGCCGGTTGCTGGCAATTGAAATCCTGACCGCGGTCACGCACCCGACGGCGCCGGAAAAGAGGCTCTCGCCGGAGGCCTACTTTGAAGCACTGGCGATTAATCAGCGTCTGCACGTTGTTCATGAGCAGCTGACGCTGCTGAAAGAGTGGCAGCCTTTTTTTTGCGACAACCAGATCGTGGCGTCGGTGAATATCGACGGGCCGACGCTGATGGCGATTCAGCAGCATCCGCCGATCCGACGCCTGATTACCAGACTGCCGTGGGTGCGCTTCGAACTCACCGAACATCACGCGCTGCCGCAGGAAGAGATGATTGCGCAGATGCCGGAGCTGGGCCCGCTGTGGCTGGACGATTTCGGTTCCGGCATGGCCAACTTCTCTGCCCTGACGGAGCTGAAGTATGACTATATCAAGCTGTCGCGCGAGCTCTTTATCCTGCTGCGCCGCACTGAAGAGGGCCGGGCGCTCTTTTCAATGTTGCTGGCGCTGATTAACCGTTACTGCAACGGCGTGATCGTTGAAGGCGTTGAGACCGAAGAGGAGTGGCGTCAGGTCTGCTGCTCGCCCGCAATGGCGGCGCAGGGCTACTTTTTTTCAAGGCCGGTCCCTTTTTCGCAACTTAATCATCTACCGCTTCAGCTTGCCTGATGCCGTTCCACAACCTCTCGACTATCTTTAACGGAGACTGTGGACAGGCAAGGAGGAAGCGAGATGTCGCGCACGGGAAAAGTTGTTAGCTGGATAGTCGGGATTTTTTTGTTGCTGATCGTGGCAGTGGTCATCATTATCGCAACCTTTGACTGGAATCGTCTCAAGCCCACCATCAACCAGAAAGTCTCGACGGAACTCAATCGCCAGTTCGCCATTCGCGGCGATCTGGGCGTCGCCTGGGAACGCAACCGTGATGAGCCGGGCTGGCGAAGCTGGATACCCTGGCCACATGTGCATGCGCAGGACATCATATTAGGCAATCCGCCGGAGATGGCGGAAGTGACGATGGTGCATCTGGCGCGTGTCGACGCCACCCTGTCGCCGCTGGCGCTGCTGCATAAAGAAGTTTATCTGCCGTGGATCAAGCTGCAGCAGCCCGATGCGCGGCTGATTCAGACCGCTGACAAAAAGAACAACTGGACATTCAATCTCGCCGACAGCAAAAATCCTGATGCCAGTGCGGCGCCATCCGCCTGGTCATTCCGCCTCGACAATATTCTGTTCGACCAGGGCCAGCTACGCTACCGCGATGCGGTCAACAAAGCTGACGTGACGGTAAAAATCAATCCGCTCGGCAAGCCGGTGCCTTATGGGCAGATTGCCGGCGGCAGCGACGCGCAGAAAGGCGCAGGCGACTTTGTTTTCGGCTGGGAGGCGCGCGGCACCTATAACAATGAGCAGCTGGAAGGGGAAGGCAAAACCGGCGGCATGCTCTCGCTGCGCAGCAAAAACACGCCGTTCCCGATTCAGGCCGATATACGCAACGGCTCAACGCGCGTGCAGGTTACAGGCGGCATTCAGGATCCGATGAATCTTGGTGGTGTGAACGTGCGGCTACGTTTCTCCGGCGATACCCTTGCCAACCTTTATGGCCTGACCGGCGTGCTCTTGCCCGATACGCCGCCTTATGAAACCGACGGCCATTTGACCGCCCGCTTCACCGGCAAAAAAGGGCCGGAGTACCATTACGAAAACTTCAATGGCCATATCGGCGACAGCGATATTCACGGCACGCTCACCTACACCCAGGGCAAACCCAGACCGGCGCTGGTGGGCGAGCTGAGCTCGAAACAGCTGCGTATGGCGGATCTGGGTCCGCTTATCGGCGTCGATTCCGGCAAGGGCAGTGCGAAAACCGCGCAGGCGAAGGCGAAGCGCGGCGAGAAAACGACACAGCCTGCCGATCGCGTTCTGCCGCATGACACCTTCGACACCAGGAGCTGGGATGTTATGGACGCCGACGTGAAGTTTACCGGCAAGCGCATCGAACATGGCAATTCGCTGCCGCTGAGCGATCTCTACACGCATCTGCAGCTGAAAGGTGGCGATCTGCTGCTCGATCCCCTGCGCTTCGGTATGGCAGGCGGTACGCTGAACAGCACGATTCGCCTCGAAGGAGATAAGTCGCCGATGCGCGGCCGCGCCGATATCCACGCGCGTCGTCTGCATCTGCGCCAGCTCTTCCCTGACGTCGAAGCGATGCAGCGCAGCCTGGGCCAGTTAAACGGCGATGCCAGCTTTACCGGCAGCGGCAACTCGGTGGCGGATCTGCTCGCGACCAGTAATGGCCAGCTGAAGCTGTTGATGAACAATGGCTTAATCAGCCGCAGCCTGATGGAGATCGCTGGGCTGAACGTGGGTAACTATGTGGTCGGCAAGCTGTTTGGCGACGATGAGGTGCGTATCAACTGCGCCGCGACGGATGTGAAGCTGCAAAACGGCGTCGCAACGCCTAACCTGTTCGTGTTTGACACTGAAAATGCGGTCATCAACGTCACCGGCAACGCCAACTTCGCCAGCGAGCGCCTGGATCTCTCGATCAATCCAGAAAGCAAAGGCATCCGTATCGTGACGCTGCGTTCACCGCTTTACGTTCGCGGCACCTTCAAAAATCCTGACGCTGGCGTTAAAGCCGGGCCGCTGCTGGCGCGCGGCGCAGCTGCCGTGGCACTTGGCACCGTGGTCGGCCCTGCCGCCGCGCTGCTGGCGTTGATCAGCCCAAGCGACAACGAGGATAACCAGTGCAGCAATGTGCTGCAGCAGATGAAAAGCAAAAAGTGATCAGCTGCGATAGAGCACTTTGATGATGTGATAGCCAAATGCGGTTTTCACCGGCCCGTACGGTTTTATCAGCGGGCAGGTGAAGACCGCTTTATCGAAGGCCGGCACCATCTGGCCCTGTCGAAACTCGCCTAAATCGCCGCCGTTGCGTCCGGAAGGGCAGGTAGAGTGTTTCTTTGCCAGCTGCTGAAAACTGGCGCCCTTTTCCAGCTTCGCCAGCAGCGCGTTAGCCAGCGCTTCCTCTTTCACCAGGATGTGTAAAGCCGCCGCGGTTTTCGCCATGATAGTCCTCTGATTGTGTATACTGACCGCCCATTATTTCATCCTCCTCTCTTTTTACTGAGCGATTTTTTACTATGCGTTTAAACCCCAGCCAACAACGCGCCGTCGAGTTTGTTACCGGCCCCTGTCTGGTGCTGGCGGGAGCGGGATCGGGCAAAACCCGCGTCATCACCAATAAGATTGCCCATCTGATCCGCGAGTGCGGCTATCAGGCGCGCCATATCGCGGCGGTTACCTTTACCAATAAAGCCTCGCGCGAGATGAAAGAGCGCGTCGCCCAGACGCTGGGGAAAAAAGAGGCGCGCGGTCTGATGATTTCCACTTTCCATACGCTGGGGCTGGAGATCATCAAGCGCGAATACGCCGCGCTGGGCATGAAGTCCAATTTCTCGCTGTTCGATGATACCGACCAGCTGGCGCTGCTGAAAGATTTGACGCAGCCGTGGCTGGAAGAGGACAAGACGCTGCTGCAGCAGCTGATCTCCACCATTTCCAACTGGAAGAACGATTTGATCGATCCGCCGCGCGCCGCCGCGCTGGCGCGCAGCGAGCGCGATAATATCTTCGCCCACTGCTACAGCCTCTACGATCAGCATCTGAAATCGTGCAACGTGCTCGACTTCGACGATTTGATCCTGCTGCCGACGCTGCTGCTGCAGCGCAATCAGGAGGTGCGGGAACGCTGGCAGCAGCGCATTCGCTATCTGCTGGTGGATGAGTACCAGGATACTAACACCAGCCAGTATGAGCTGGTGAAGCTGCTGGTGGGCGCGCGGGCGCGCTTTACCGTGGTCGGCGACGACGACCAGTCGATCTACTCCTGGCGCGGCGCGCGGCCGCAGAATCTGGTGCTGCTGAAAGAGGATTTTCCAGCGCTGGAAGTGATCAAGCTGGAGCAGAATTACCGCTCGTCGCAGCGCATCCTGAAAGCAGCGAATATCCTGATCGCCAATAACCCGCACGTGTTCGAGAAGCGGCTTTTCTCCGAGCTCGGTCTCGGCAGCGAACTCAAAGTGCTGACCGCGAACCATGAGGATCATGAAGCGGAGCGCGTAACGGGCGAGCTGATTGCACACCATTTCATCAATAAAACGCAGTATAAAGATTACGCGATTCTCTATCGCGGCAATCATCAGTCGCGCGTGTTTGAAAAGATGCTGATGCAGAACCGCATTCCCTATCGCATCTCTGGCGGCACCTCATTCTTTTCGCGGCCGGAGATTAAGGATCTCCTTGCCTATCTGCGCGTACTAACCAACCCGGACGACGACAGCGCCTTTTTGCGTATCGTCAACACGCCACGTCGCGAGATTGGCCCGGCGACGCTGCAAAAGCTGGGCGAGTGGGCGAACCTGCGCAACAAAAGCCTGTTCAACGCCAGCTTCGACGTCGGCCTCGGGCAGACGCTAAGCGGGCGCGGCCTGGAACATCTGCAGCGCTTTACCCACTGGCTGCAGGAGATTGTACAGATGACCGAACGCGAGCCGGTCAATGCGGTGCGCGATCTGATCCGCGGCATCGACTATGAAAGCTGGCTGTTCGAAACCTCGGGCAGTCCGAAAGCGGCCGAAATGCGCATGAAGAACGTCAATACGCTGTTTCAGTGGATGACGGAGATGCTTGAGGGCAGCGATATCGATGAGCCGATGACGCTGACGCAGGTGGTCACGCGCTTTACGCTGCGCGACATGATGGAGCGCGGCGAGAGCGATGAAGAGCTCGATCAGGTGCAGCTAATGACGCTGCACGCCTCGAAAGGGCTGGAATTCCCCTACGTTTTCCTGGTCGGCATGGAAGAGGGGCTGCTGCCGCATCAGAGCAGCATCGATGAGAACAACATCGAAGAGGAGCGCCGCCTGGCCTACGTGGGCATTACTCGCGCGCAGAAAGAGCTCACCTTTACGCTCTGCCGCGAGCGTCGCCAGTACGGCGAGCTGGTGCGCCCGGAGCCGAGCCGTTTTCTGCTTGAGCTGCCGCAGGATGATGTCGTTTGGGAAACCGAGCGCAAGGTCGTCAGCGCCGAAGAGCGGATGAAAACCGGGCAAACGCGGGTCGCTGGACTGCGGGCGATGCTGGAGAAGGCGAAAAAGGGCTAAAGGCCCTTTTTCTTTGCGCTGATGCCGATCGGCTTATCAATACTGATGAGGTTGATTTTACCGCGTGCCAGGCGAATAGCTAACGGGCTGGTTGCCTGCGGTAAACGCAATCGCTGCCCTACGAGAGATACGCGCAAAGATTGCGTAGCGACTCGAAAGCAGAGATGGAGAGAAGGCGTTAACGTCCGTTTGCTGTCAGGCGATAGTCAGCAGCCAGTGCACATAGGACTGGTAATGGCTCTCCTGCTCCAGCAGCTCGGCGCGCAGCGGATGCGCTTCCAGCCAGCCTGCCGGCAGCGTGAGATGCAGCGTATCGTCGTCGGCCTGTAAGCGCACCGCAGGCAGCGTATCGTCGCGACGACGGCTGGAAAAGATGATCGCCAGCCGCAGCAGGCGGCACAGACGTTCGGCAAGACGCGGCGGAAGGGCGTTTTGCTGGGTCAACAGCGCTAAGTCGATGCTGCCGCTCTGGTTCTGCAGCAGGCAGGCCAGCAGTTTTTTCTGTGCGGGCGTAAAGCCGGGGAGATCGAGATGGCGCACCAGATAGGCGGCATGCTGCGGTGCCTGGCGGAAATCGACACTAAGGCCAATTTCATGTATCGCGCTGGCGCTGAGCAGCAGCTCGCGGCAGCGCTGATCCAGTTTCCATACCGCGCTCACCTGGCGGAAAAAGACGTCGGCCAGCTGACGCACTCGCGCCGCCTGTTCCACATCGATAGAGAAACGACGCTGGACGTTCTGCAGCGTGCGGCTGCGGATATCGCGATCGACCGGCAGATGCAGCATGCCGTAAACCAGCCCCTCGCGCAGTGCGCCGCCCGCCAGCGTCATGCTCTCAATGCCGAGCTCCTGGAATACCGCAATCAGAATGGAAAGACCGCTGGGGAAAACCAGCGCGCGCTCCAGCGTTAAGCCTTCAATCTCCAGCTCTTCCAGCTTGCCGCACTGAATGGCGCGCTGTTTGAGCTGCTGCAGCTTACTCAGGGTGATGCGCTCATCCATGCCCTGCGCCACCATAATCTCCTGCAGCGCCTGTACGGTGCCGGAGGCGCCGACACAGGCTTTCCAGCCGTGAGCGCGCAGCGGCGAGGCGATAGGACGGATCATGTCGATAGCGGCCTGCTCGGCAGCGTCGAAATTTTCTTTCGCCAGATGACGGTCGCTAAAGAAGCGTTCAAGCCAGGTTACGCAGCCCATAGGCAGGCTATACAGCAGGGAGGCATGCGAGCCGTCGCCGGTGGCCAGCTCGGTGCTGCCGCCGCCGATATCGACCACCAGCCGCTTGTCCGAGCCGCCGGTGGTGTGTGCGACGCCCTGATAAATCAGGCGCGCTTCCTCTTCGCCGCTGATCACGTTAATCGTACAGCCCAGGAGTTGCTGTGCGGTAAACAGGAATTCGCTGGCGTTGGCCGCCAGGCGCAGCGTGGCGGTCGCAACCACGCGGATCTGCTCGGAAGGAATATCCTGCAGCTGTTCGGAGAAGAGCTTCAGACACTCCCAGCCGCGCGTCATCGCCTCGACGGAAAGATGGTTATTTTTGTCCAGGCCAGCAGCCAGACGCACCTTGCGCTTAATGCGCGCAACGGTCTGAATGCTTCCAGAAACTTCGCGCACCACCAGCATATGAAAGCTGTTGGATCCCAGATCAATCGCAGCATAAAGTGACGATGCGCTTAGCATAGTGTGGATTAACCTGAACGTTTACGGTTGTTATTACGCGGCGCTCCACGACGATTCGCGTTATTGCCGCTGCGGCGCGGACCATTGCCCGTGCGAGCGCGTGCCAGGCGCTTCGGCGGCGGCAGGTTATCCATCAGCGCGTCGCTGTTGTACTTGCTCACCGGAATGCTGTGGCCGATGTACTCTTCAATCGCTGGCAGATTCAGCGCGTACTCTTCACAGGCCAGGCTGATAGAGTGTCCGCTGGCACCGGCGCGGCCGGTACGGCCGATGCGGTGAACATAATCTTCGCGATCGTCAGGCAGGTCGTAGTTAAAGACGTGCGTGACCGCAGGAATATGCAGGCCGCGTGCCGCAACGTCGGTTGCCACCAGAATATCAACGTCGCCTTTGGTGAAGTCGTCCAGAATGCGCAGGCGTTTCTTCTGCGGCACGTCGCCGGTCAGCAGGCCGACGCGATGGCCATCCGCCGCCAGATGGCCCCAGATATCTTCGCAGCGATGCTTGGTGTTGGCGAAGACGATAGCGCGATCCGGCCACTCTTCTTCCAGCAGCGTCTGCAGCAGGCGCATTTTTTCTTCGTTCGACGGATAGAAAAGCTCTTCTTTAATACGGTGACCTGTTTTCTGCTCTGGCTCGACCTCAACGTACTCAGCGTTGTTCATGTGTTCGAAAGCCAGTTCGCGCACGCGCCAGGAGAGCGTGGCGGAGAACAGCATGCTCAGGCGCTGCGGCGCAGGCGGCATGCGGCGGAACAGCCAGCGAATATCTTTAATAAAGCCGAGATCGAACATGCGGTCGGCTTCGTCCAGCACCAGTACCTGAATCGCGCCAAGGTTAATGTGGTTCTGCTTCGCGTAATCGATCAGACGGCCGGTGGTGCCAACCAGGATGTCAACGCCGTCGGCCAGCACTTTCAGCTGCTTGTCGTAACCGTCGCCGCCGTAAGCCAAACCCAGCTTCAGCCCGGTGGCCTGCGCCAGCGGTTCGGCGTCGGCATGGATCTGCACCGCCAGTTCGCGCGTCGGCGCCATAATCAACGCGCGCGGCTGATTGATCTGACGGCCTTCCTGGGCAGGGTGAGTGAGAAGATGATGAAACGTTGACGTCAGAAACGCCATCGTTTTGCCGGTACCGGTTTGCGCCTGGCCTGCGACATCACGTCCTGAGAGCGTAAAGGGCAGAGCTAACGCCTGAATAGGCGTGCAGTTATGAAAGCCTTTCTTTTCAAGGGCTTCCACGACCAGAGGGTGCAGGGCGAAGTCGGAAAACTTCTGTTCTGTTAAGTGTGTTTTGCTCATAGTGTGGTAGAATATCAGCTTACTATCGCTTTACGAAAGCGTATCCGATGAAATAAAGTCAACCTTCGTTGGTAAACTTTACGCCAATTCGCCAGGCATAATCTTGTGGAGTAATACATGAGCAGCGATAAAATCGTTCACCTCACCGATGACAGTTTCGATGCAGACGTGCTGAAAGCAGAAGGTGTCACACTGGTAGATTTCTGGGCTGAATGGTGTGGTCCTTGCAAAATGATCGCCCCGATTCTCGATGAAGTTGCCGAAGAGTACGACGGTAAGCTCACCATCGCCAAGCTGAACATTGATGATAACCCGGGCACCGCGCCGAAGTACGGCATCCGCGGCATCCCGACGTTGCTGCTGTTCAAAAACGGTGAAGTCGCCGCGACCAAAGTCGGCGCGCTGTCTAAAAGCCAGCTGAAAGAGTTCCTGAACGCCAACCTGGCATAAGGACGAGAACGTTCGGCGGTGGCGAATTTTCTTCCACTGCTGGACGTTCGCATTTTAGCGTGCTAAGTTACTTTCACTGCATTACGCACTTACCTTGTAGTTTGCATCTTAAAGATTTCCTTTGTTAAACCCTGAAGCACGTTCCGTATACAGCGGTTTAGCAATTCTGACGGTTAGCACCAACTTTGGCATTGCATTTCAACCGTCTCTCTCGCTTCCAGTCGCCATCCCTGACGATGATCGTCGAGAAGAGTTGAAAGCGCCATTAACAGGCATGGAATATTAAGCCATACCATTCACGACCAACATTTCGAGAATTACCCCGAGTTTAAGAACCCATCACTATGAATCTTACCGAATTAAAGAACACGCCGGTTTCTGAGCTGATAACCCTCGGCGAAAATATGGGGCTGGAAAACCTGGCGCGCATGCGCAAACAGGATATTATTTTCGCCATCCTCAAACAGCACGCGAAAAGCGGCGAGGACATCTTCGGTGATGGTGTGCTGGAGATATTGCAGGACGGATTTGGTTTCCTCCGCTCCGCAGACAGCTCTTACCTCGCCGGCCCCGACGACATCTACGTTTCTCCCAGCCAAATTCGCCGTTTTAACCTTCGCACTGGTGACACCATCTCCGGCAAAATCCGTCCGCCGAAAGAGGGCGAGCGCTACTTTGCGCTGCTGAAGGTTAACGAGGTTAACTACGATAAGCCTGAAAACGCGCGTAATAAGATTCTGTTCGAAAACCTGACGCCCCTGCACGCCAACAGCCGTCTGCGCATGGAGCGCGGCAATGGTTCAACGGAAGACCTTACCGCACGCGTGCTGGATCTGGCTTCGCCGATCGGCCGTGGCCAGCGTGGTCTGATCGTTGCGCCGCCGAAAGCGGGTAAAACCATGCTGCTGCAGAATATTGCGCAGAGCATCGCCTACAACCATCCAGACTGCGTGTTGATGGTGCTGCTGATCGACGAACGCCCGGAAGAAGTGACCGAGATGCAGCGTTTGGTCAAAGGCGAAGTTATCGCCTCTACCTTCGACGAACCGGCTTCACGCCACGTTCAGGTGGCTGAAATGGTGATCGAGAAGGCGAAGCGTCTGGTTGAACACAAGAAAGACGTGATCATTCTGCTCGACTCCATCACCCGTCTGGCGCGCGCCTATAACACCGTGGTGCCGGCATCAGGTAAAGTGCTGACCGGTGGTGTTGACGCCAACGCCCTGCATCGTCCGAAGCGCTTCTTTGGCGCCGCGCGTAACGTGGAGGAGGGCGGCAGCCTGACCATCATCGCGACCGCGCTGGTTGATACCGGCTCGAAGATGGATGAAGTGATTTACGAAGAGTTTAAAGGCACCGGTAACATGGAGCTGCACCTCGCACGTAAAATCGCTGAAAAACGCGTCTTCCCGGCGATTGACTACAACCGCTCCGGCACGCGTAAAGAAGAGCTGCTCACTTCTCAGGAAGAGCTGCAGAAGATGTGGATCCTGCGCAAGATTATTCACCCGATGGGCGAAATCGACGCGATGGAATTCCTTATCAACAAGCTGGCGATGACCAAAACCAACGACGAATTCTTCGATATGATGAAGCGCTCGTAATCCCGCGCGGGCTAATCGAGAGGGCTATACCGACTTTTTTAGCCTAAATGCGCAGGAAATCGCCCTGACGCCACGTCTTAACGTGGCGTTTTTTATTTGTGCGCATTAGGATTACCGCTGGCAGGAGCATTTATAATGACTGCGGCGGCAGTGCGCAAAAAATAACCATGCGCGCGTGGTCGGAAGCAGAATTCGGACTCGGGATGAAAGGCAAAAACATGCAGTTTGTTTATCCTGTCCCTGATTTTAGCTGAGAGCGTTAAACGTGAATTTACTCACTATGAGTACTGAGCTGGGCCTTACTTTTCTATTTTCTTTAGTCTTTATCTTTTTTGCGCGCAAAGCGGCTAAAAAAATAGGTCTGGTTGACACGCCTAATTCCCGTAAACGTCATCACGGTGCCATTCCACTGGTCGGCGGCATTTCCGTTTACGCCGGCATCTGCTTTATGTTTCTCATTACTCACTTCTATCTGCCGCACGCCACGCTTTATCTTATTTGCGCTGGCCTGTTGGTGCTGGTCGGCGCACTCGACGATCGTTTCGATATCAGCGTAAAAATCCGCGCCGTAGTGCAGGCCGCAGTAGCGGTGGCGATGATGGTAGGGGCCAAGCTCTATCTGCTCAGCCTCGGCTTTATTATTGGTCCGGTAGAGCTGGTTGTGGGGCCGTTTGGCTACGTGCTGACGCTGTTCGCCGTCTGGGCGGCAATTAACGCCTTTAATATGGTGGACGGCATCGACGGCCTGCTGGGTGGCCTTTCATCGGTCACCTTTGCCGCAATGGGCATTATTCTCTGCTTCGATGGCCAGTACAGTCTGGCCGTCTGGTGCTTCGCCATGATTGCCGCCACCCTGCCTTATATCTTGTTGAATCTTGGTTTTCTCGGCCGCCGCTATAAAGTTTTTATGGGTGATGCCGGCAGCACCATGATTGGCTTCACTATTATCTGGATCCTGCTGGAAACCACGCAGGGATTGAGTCATCCCATTACGCCTGTGACCGCGCTCTGGCTTATCGCCATTCCGCTGATGGATATGGTGGCGATTATGTATCGTCGCCTGCGCAAAGGCATGAGTCCTTTTTCCGCCGACCGGCAGCATATTCACCATTTGATCATGCGCGCCGGCTTCACCTCGCGCCAGGCATTTGTCTTGATCACCGTGGCGGCCGCGATTCTCGCCGGCATCGGCGTGCTTGGCGAGTACCTCGCCTTTATCCCCGAATGGGTGATGCTGGTGCTGTTTATGATGGCGTTTATGTTTTACGGCTACTGCCTGAAACACGCCTGGCGCGTGGCGCGCCTGATCCGTCGTATAAAGCGTCGTCTGAACGCTCACCGCGACGCTAAGAAAAAATTACCCTGATAAGGATTGCCTTGTGATGACCTCTGAGGTTGCAGATAACGAACTGGATATTCGCGGCCTGGGCTGCGCGTTATGGCGCGGCAAGCGCTGGATTATCGGGCTGGCGCTGCTTTTCGCGCTGGTCGCCTGGCTGGCTTCACTGCTGATGAAGCAGGCGTGGAGCACCACGGCGATCACCGATCGTCCTACGGTGAATATGCTCGGCGATTACTACGCGCAGGAGCAGTTTCTGAATAACCTCGACGTGCGCAACAATACGTTCAGTCTGGCGGCGCCTTCGCCGACCATCATGGATGAGGTCTATCAGGAATTTATTATGCAGCTGGGCGCCTGGGATACGCGCCGCGACTTCTGGCAGCAGACGGAATATTACAAGAGCCGCCGCTCAGGCAACGCCCATAACGACGCCGCGCTGCTTGACGATATGGTCGCCAATATCCAGTTTCTGCCCGCCGACGCGGCGCGCAATACGCGCGACAGCGTTAAGCTTATCGCGGAAACCGCAGGGGACGCCAACAACCTGCTGCGTCAGTATATCGCCTTCGCCAGCGAGCGCGCGGCGCGCCACCTTAACGGCGAGCTGAAGGGGGCCTGGCAGGCGCGCAGCGAGCAGCTGCAGGCGCAGGTAAAGCGTCAGGAAGATGTAGCGAACGCCGTTTTCCAGCGACAGCAGCATCGCCTGCAGCAGGCGTTAAAGGTCGCCAGCCAGCAGGGCATTCATGAAAACCGCTCGCGCGACGCGCGCGAACCCATCGCCGACAGCGACCTCTTCCTGCTGGGCGAGCCGCAGCTGCAGGCGCAGCTGGAAACCCTGCAGGCGACCGGACCGAGTTACGATATCAGCTATGATCAAAACAGGGCGATGCTCACCACGCTGAGCGCCGGCCCGACGTTGAACCGCACCTTCCAGACCTATCGCTATCTGCGTACCCCGGAAGAGCCGGTTTCGCGCGACAGCCCGCGTCGCCTCTTTATGATGATTATGTGGGGCGCGTTGGGCGCATTGACGGGCGCAGGCGTGGCGCTGGCGCGTCGTTCCACCGTCAGAGCTGCGAGAGAAACTGCGTGAAAGTGCTAACAGTATTCGGGACTCGCCCGGAGGCGATAAAAATGGCGCCGCTGGTGCAGGCGCTGGCGCACGACCCTGCGTTTGACGCTCGCCTGTGCGTTACCGCGCAGCACCGCGAAATGCTCGACCAGGTGCTGCGCCTCTTTGCGCTGCAGCCAGATTATGACCTGAACGTAATGCGTCCTGAGCAGGGATTAACAGAGATTACCTGCCGCATTTTGCAGGGCATGAAAACCGTGCTGCTCGACTTCAAACCCGACGTGGTGCTGGTGCATGGCGACACGACCACCACGCTCGCCGCCAGCCTGGCGGCATTTTATCAGCAGATCCCGGTCGCCCACGTCGAGGCGGGACTGCGCACCGGCGATTTGACGTCGCCGTGGCCCGAAGAGGGCAACCGCAAGCTGACCGGTCATCTTGCCCGGTTGCACTTTACCCCGACTGAGCGCTCGCGCCAGAATCTGCTGGCGGAAAATTTGCCCGACGCGCGCATCTTCGTCACCGGCAATACGGTGATCGACGCGCTGCTGTGGGTGCGCGATCGGGTTATCGCCGATCCCGGCCTCGACGCGCAGCTCGCCGGCTGCTATCCCTT
This sequence comes from Enterobacter sp. BRE11, assembly GCF_031844285.1. Taxonomy (NCBI): domain Bacteria; kingdom Pseudomonadati; phylum Pseudomonadota; class Gammaproteobacteria; order Enterobacterales; family Enterobacteriaceae; genus Enterobacter; species Enterobacter sp. BRE11. Next base: position 61,788 of record NZ_JAUZUX010000008.1, on the reverse strand, counting down.
TCTCGACAGCGAGAAGAAGCTGGTGCTGGTCACCGGCCATCGTCGCGAAAGCTTCGGCGAAGGTTTTGAGCGTATCTGCAGCGCGCTGGCGCGTATCGCCCGTCAGCATCCCGACGCGCAGATCGTCTATCCGGTGCACCTTAACCCCAACGTCAGCGAGCCGGTTAACCGCATCCTCAGCGGCATCGACAATATCGTGCTGATCGAGCCGCAGGAGTATCTGCCTTTCGTCTGGCTGATGAACCGGGCCTGGCTGATCCTCACCGACTCCGGCGGCATTCAGGAAGAAGCGCCCTCGCTGGGCAAACCGGTGCTGGTGATGCGCGACGCGACGGAACGGCCTGAAGCGGTCGACGCTGGCACCGTGAAGCTGGTCGGCACCGACGTAGAGAAAATCGTGGCCGAAGTCGGCCTGCTGTTGACCGACGAATCGGCCTGGCAAACCATGAGCCGCGCGCACAACCCTTATGGCGACGGCAACGCCTGTCAGCGCATTCTGCAAGCCTTAAAAGATACCCGAGTTGACCTATGAGTTTTGACACCATTTCCGTGATTGGACTGGGCTACATTGGGCTGCCGACCGCAGCCGTTTTCGCATCGCAAAAGAAAAAGGTCGTGGGGGTCGATATCAACGCCCACGCGGTAGAGACCATCAATCGCGGGGCGATCCATATCGTCGAGCCTGCGCTGGACAAAGTGGTCCACGACGCCGTGTCCCAGGGCTTTCTGCGCGCCACCACGCAGCCCGAAGCGGCCGACGCCTTCCTGATCGCCGTGCCAACGCCCTTTATGGCGGATCATCAGCCCGATTTGCGCTTTGTAAAGGCGGCGGCGGAATCGATCGCGCCGGTATTGAAAAAGGGCGACCTGGTGATCCTGGAATCCACCTCGCCGGTCGGCACCACGGAGCAGATGGCGGAGTGGCTGGCGGTGACGCGCCCGGATCTGCGTTTCCCGCAGCACGGCGGCACGCCCGATATCTTTATCGCCTACTGTCCGGAGCGGGTATTGCCGGGCAAAATCATGCAGGAGCTGATTCACAACGACCGCGTGATTGGCGGCATGACGCCCGCCTGCTCGGCGCAGGCCAGCGCGCTCTACCGGATTTTTCTGCAGGGCGAATGCGTGGAGACCAACGCGCGCACGGCAGAGCTCTGCAAGCTGACGGAAAACAGCTTCCGCGACGTTAATATCGCTTTCGCCAATGAGCTGTCGCTGATTTGCGCCGATCAGGGGATTAACGTCTGGGAACTGATTGCGCTGGCGAACCGCCATCCGCGCGTCAATATTTTACAGCCGGGGCCTGGCGTCGGCGGGCACTGCATTGCGGTCGATCCCTGGTTTATCGTGGCGCAAAATCCGTCGCTGGCGCGGCTAATCCGCACCGCGCGCGAAGTAAACGACAGCAAGCCGCACTGGGTGCTGAACCAGGTCAAGGCGGCGCTGGCGGACTGTCTGATCCAGAGCGGCAGGCGCGCCGATGAGCTTGTCATCGCCTGCTTCGGGCTGGCGTTTAAGCCCAACATTGACGATCTGCGCGAAAGCCCGGCGATGCAGGTGGCGCAGATGATCGCCGAATGGCATCGCGGCCAGAGCTGGGTGGTAGAGCCGCATATCGCTGCGCTGCCCGCCGCGCTCGCCGACAAGGCTACGCTGGTTTCACGCGAGCAGGCGCTGGCAGAGGCCGACGTGCTGGTGATGCTGGTGGATCACGATCACTTCCGCGCCGTTGACGCGTCGCAGGTTACGCAAAGCTGGATTGTGGATACGCGGGGAGTCTGGCGGTGAAACAGTTCTTAATCACCGGCGGCGCAGGTTTTATCGGCTCGGCGCTGGTACGTTTTCTTATCGAAGAGACGGATCACCGCATCGTTGTGGTCGACAAGCTCAGCTATGCAGGCAATCTCGCCTCGCTGGCGAGCGTGATGCAGGATGCGCGCTTCGCCTTCGAACAGGTGGATATTTGCGATCGCCCGGCGCTGGACGCCGTTTTTGCGCGCTATCAGCCCGACTGCGTTATGCACCTGGCGGCCGAAAGCCACGTTGACCGCTCTATCGACGGCCCGATAGCCTTCGTCGAAACCAATATTGTCGGCACCTATCAACTGCTGGAGGCGGCGCGCAGCTACTGGAGCAAACTTGAAGCAGCGCGGCGCGAAGCGTTTATCTTCCACCATATCTCCACCGACGAAGTGTTTGGCGATCTGCAGGATCCTCAGGCATTTTTTACCGAAACCACGCCCTATGCGCCGAGCAGCCCTTATTCAGCGACCAAGGCCAGCAGCGATCATCTGGTGCGCGCCTGGCTGCGTACCTACGGCCTGCCTGTTATCGTCACCAATTGCTCGAACAATTATGGCCCCTGCCATTTCCCGGAAAAGCTTATCCCGCTCACCATCATCAATGCGCTGGCGGGCAAGCCGCTGCCGGTTTACGGCAATGGCGAGCAGATCCGCGACTGGCTCTATGTCGAGGATCATGCGCGCGCGCTCTATCGCGTGGTGAGCAGCGGTAAGGTCGGCGAAACCTACAATATCGGCGGGCATAATGAGCAGCGCAATATTGAGGTGGTCAACACCATCTGCGATTTGCTGGAGCAAATGGCGCCGGAGCGTAAGGCCGCTGGCCTGGCGCACTACCGCGATTTGATTACGTTTGTGGCGGATCGTCCCGGCCACGATCAGCGCTATGCTATCGACGCCAGCAAAATTGCGCGCGAGCTGGGCTGGACGCCACAGGAAACGTTCGACAGCGGCATGCGCAAAACCGTGCGCTGGTATCTGGAAAATCAGGCATGGTGGCAGGCTATTCTGGATGGCCGCTATCGCGGCGAGCGGCTAGGCCTGGCTGCGTCGCGTTCATGACGGCGTCAGAGGAGCGGAAGCGATGAAAGGTATTATTCTGGCAGGCGGCTCAGGCACGCGTCTTCATCCCATTACGCGGGCGATTTCTAAACAGCTGCTGCCCGTGTACGACAAGCCGATGATCTACTATCCGCTATCGGTGCTGATGCTGGCGGGCATTCGCGATATTCTGCTCATCACCACGCCCGAGGATCGCGATCATTTTGTGCGCCTGCTGGGCGACGGCAGCGAATTCGGCATCCATCTCAGCTATGCGGTGCAGCCAAGCCCGGACGGTCTGGCTCAGGCGTTTATTATCGGCGAACGCTTTATCGACGGCGATCGCTGCTGTCTGGTATTGGGTGATAATCTCTATTTCGGTCAGGGCTTTAGCCCGAAGCTAAAAAAAGTCGCCGCCCGCGATCAGGGCGCGACGGTATTTGGCTATCAGGTGATGGATCCTGAACGTTTTGGCGTCGTGGAGTTCGACGATGCCTTTAACGCGCTCTCTATCGAAGAGAAACCCAGCGCGCCAAAATCGCGCTGGGCGGTAACGGGCCTCTATTTCTACGATAATCAGGTGGTCGAATTTGCAAAGCAGGTGAAACCTTCCGCGCGCGGCGAGCTGGAAATTACCGCCATCAATCAGATGTATCTGGCGCGCGGCCAGCTCTCCGTCGAGCTGCTAGGCCGCGGGTTCGCCTGGCTCGACACCGGCACGCACGACAGCCTGATCGAGGCCAGCACCTTTGTGCAGACGGTGGAAAAACGACAGGGTTTCAAAGTCGCCTGTCTGGAGGAGATCGCTTGGCGCAACGGCTGGCTGAGCGACGAGCAGCTGCGCGCCGCTGGCGAGGCGCTGGCGAAAACCGGCTACGGCCAGTATCTGCTGGATCTACTCTATGCCCGTCCGCGTCAGTATTAATCCGCTGGCGTGGGAAAGCGCCTTTTTCGGCTGTGCGACGGCGCGGCTCGATCTGGACGGTGACCTGCCGCTGGCCGAGGCGCTGCGCCATCCGGCCGATCTATGGCAGGTTAAAGTGCCCGCCGACCGGCTTGAGGCGATAGACGCTCTCTGTCAGCAGGGGTTTCAGCTGGCGGAAGGCGAAGCCGATCTGGCCATCAACATTAAACGCACCGAACGGCAGAGCGGCATCCGCATCGCCCGCGAGTCGCAAATCAGCGCGCTGCGCGCCGCCGCTGCGCAGATCTTCGTGCAGAGCCGCTTCCGGGCACCCTGGTTCGAGGCGGACGCCAGCGCGCGTTTTTACGCCCAGTGGATTGAAAACGCGGTGCGCGGCACCTTTGATCATCAGTGTCTGATCGCCAGCGATGAGGCGGGCGCGCTGCTCGGCTTTATCTCGCTGCGCGAGACGGAAGGCGAGGTGCGCGTTGGACTGCTGGGCGTACTGCCGCATGCGCAGGGCAATGGTGTCGGGCAGCGGCTGCTGCTGGCAGGCGCCGACTGGGGACGCGTCCGCCAGCTCGGCCGTCTGCGTGTCGCGACGCAGCTCAGCAACCTGTCGGCGATGCGACTCTATTTACGCAGCGGTGCCCGGCTGGAAAGCACCGCTTACTGGTTCTACAGGAAAGGTCATGATCCCATTTAACGCGCCGCCGGTTGTCGGCAGCGAACTTGAATATATGCAGTCGGCGATGGCCAGCGGCAAGCTGTGCGGCGACGGCGGCTTTACCCGACGCTGTCAGCAGTGGATGGAGCAGCGCTTCGGCAGCAAGAAAGTGCTGCTGACGCCGTCGTGCACCGCTTCGCTGGAGATGGCAGCGCTGCTGATTGATCTGCAGCCGGGTGATGAAGTGATTATGCCAAGCTATACCTTCGTCTCCACCGCCAACGCCTTCGTGCTGCGCGGCGCAACGATCGTCTTCGTGGATATTCGTCCGGATACGCTTAACATTGACGAAAGTAAAATCGAAGCGGCGATCACCGAGAAAACGCGCGCCATCGTGCCGGTACACTATGCGGGCGTGGCCTGCGAAATGGACGCCATTATGGCGCTGGCGGCGAAACATCAGCTCTGGGTCATTGAGGATGCGGCGCAGGGCGTGATGTCGCGCTACAAGGGGCGCGCGCTGGGCACTATCGGCCATGTCGGCTGCTTCAGCTTTCATGAAACCAAGAACTACACGGCGGGCGGTGAAGGCGGCGCGACCCTGATCAACGATGCGGCGCTGGTGGAGCGTGCCGAAATCATCCGCGAGAAGGGCACCAACCGCAGCCAGTTTTTCCGCGGCCAGGTGGATAAGTACACCTGGCGCGATATCGGCTCGAGCTATCTGATGGCGGATCTGCAGGCGGCCTATTTGTGGGCGCAGCTTGAAGCGGCCGACCGCATCAATCAGCAGCGTTTGCGCCTGTGGCAGCGCTATTACGACGCGCTGCAGCCGCTGGCGGCGCAAGGGCGTATTCAGCTGCCGTCGCTGCCCACCGACTGCGAGCACAATGCGCATATGTTCTATATCAAACTGCGCGACAGCAGCGACCGTCAGGCGCTGATTAGCTGGATGAAAGAGGCGGAGATCCTGACGGTTTTCCACTATATCCCGCTGCACAGCTCGCCCGCCGGCCAACAGTTTGGCCGCTTTCACGGCGAAGAGCGTTTCACCACCGCCGAGAGTGAGCGTCTGCTGCGCCTGCCGCTGTTTTATAACCTGACGGACAATAACCAGAATACGGTTATCAGTTCCCTGCTGAGCTTCTTCGCCTGATGTCGCTGGCAAAAGCGTCGGTGTGGACGGCATCGTCCACGCTGGTGAAAATCGCTGCTGGCCTGCTGGTGGTGAAGCTGCTGGCGGTAAGTTTTGGCCCGGAAGGGGTAGGGCAGGCGGGCAACTTTCGCCAGCTGATCTCCGTGCTCGGCGTGCTGGCGGGCGCAGGCATTTTTAATGGCGTTACCACCTACGTTGCGAAGTATCAGCATCAGCCGGAGCCGCTGCGCGCGCTACTGGGCACCGCATCGGCGATGGTGCTGGGCTTTTCTACGCTGCTGGCGCTGGTTTTCCTGCTGGCGGCCGGGCCCATCAGCCAGGCGCTGTTTGGCCATACGCGCTTTGCGAATGTGGTGCGCATCGTCGCTTTCCTGCAGTTCGGCATCGCCTGGGCCAACCTGGCGCTGGCGCTGCTGAAAGGCTATCGCGACGCGCGCGGCAACGCGCTGGCGCTGATCGTCGGCAGCCTTATAGGCGTCGCGGCCTATGTGCTCTGCTGGTGGACAGGCGGCTATGCGGGCGCGCTGGCGGGCTTTGCGCTGGTGCCTGCGCTGGTGGCTGTTCCAGCCTTCATTTTGCTGAAGACGCGCGTGCCAGCGCCACTCGGGTGGCTGAAGCCGCAGTGGCAGCCGGCACTGGCGCGCAGCCTGGCGAAATTCACCCTGATGGCGCTGATTACCTCGGTGACGCTGCCGGTCGCGTGGATAATGATGCGCAATCTGCTGGCGCAGCAGGACGGCTGGGCGCAGGTCGGCCTGTGGCAGGGCGTCACCAGCATCTCCGACGCCTGGCTGCAGTTTATCACCGCCACCTTCAGCGTCTGGCTGCTGCCGACGCTGGCGCGGCTGGAGCAGAAGCGCGATATCGCGCGTGAAATAGTGCGTGCGCTGCGCTTTGTCTTGCCTGCCGTGGCGGCGATCGGCTTTTGCGTCTGGCTACTGCGCGACGTCGCGATCTGGCTGCTCTTTTCACCCGCGTTTCACGCCATGCGCGATCTCTTCGTCTGGCAACTGTGCGGCGACGTGTTCAAGGTCGGCGCTTATGTTTTCGGTTATCTGGTGATTGCTAAGGCGTCGCTGCGCTTCTATATTCTGGCCGAAATGAGCCAGTTCGCGCTGCTGACGCTCTTTTCGCGCTGGCTTATTCCGCTGTCGGGCGTAACCGGCGCGGCGCAGGCCTATATGGCTACCTATCTCGTTTATTTCGCGCTCTGCTGCGGCGTTTTTATGATTTATTACCGAAGAAAATGACGTTAATCCACGTTCTGGGATCGGACATCCCCCATCACAATCAGACGGTGCTGCGCTTTTTCAACGAAGTGTTGAGCGTTGAGCTGCCTGCCGATCGGCCGCGCCGTTTTATGGTGGTGACGCAGCAGCCTGCCGCGCTCGCCGCTTTCCGCCATCTCGACATTGAGACCTTCGCGTCGAAAAAGGCGCTGGCGCAGGCGCTGACGGCGCGGGCGAAAACGCGCGAGCAGCGTTTTTTCTGCCACGGGCAGTTTAATCCTGGCATCTGGCTGGCGCTGCTGAGCAGTAAGATCCGCCCCAGCCAGATCTACTGGCACGTCTGGGGCGCCGATCTTTACGAAGCGTCGCGCAGCCTGAAGTTCCGTCTGTTCTATCTGCTGCGGCGCATCGCGCAGGGTCGCGTCGCCGGGGTGTTCGCCACCCGCGGCGATTTACACTACTATCAGCAGCGCCACCCGCGCGTACCGTCCCGGCTGCTCTATTTTCCGACGAAGATGCCTGCCGTCGCGCCGCAAAGCGCGCCGGATGCGCGCTTTACCGTGCTGCTGGGCAACTCTGGCGATGCCAGCAATCGCCATATCGACGGCCTCAAAGCGATTCGCGCGCAGTTTGGTGAAGAGACGCGCGTCGTGGTGCCGCTGGGCTATCCGCCTGACAATGACGCCTACATCAGCGAGGTGGCGAAAGCCGCCGCGACGTTGTTCCCCGATGGGCAGGTCGAGCTGTTGCGCAGCAATCTCGCCTTTGATGACTATTTAGCGCTGCTCGCCCGCTGCCATTTAGGCTATTTTATGTTCGAACGCCAGCAGGGCATCGGCACGCTCTGCCTGCTGATTCAGGCCAACGTGCCTTTCGTGCTGAACCGGCGCAATCCGTTCTGGCGCGATATCAGCGAGCAAGGGCTGCCGGTGCTGTTTAGCGGCGATGCGCTGGATCGCGCGAGCGTCGCGGAAGCGCGCCGACAGCTGGCGAGCTGCGATAAACAGGCCATCGCCTTTTTCGCCCCAGGCTATGTGGCGGGCTGGTGCGAGGCGCTGCGTCAATGTGAAAGGGAGTCTTTATGAACCTCATGCAGTTCAGCGGTCTGCTGGTGGTTTATCTGCTGTCGCTGGGTTTTATTTTGACCCTGACCTGGCGGGAGTTCAGGCGCGTGCGCTTTAATTTCCACCTCTTTTTTACGCTGCTGTTTTTACTGACATTCTATTTCGGTTTTCCGCTAACCAGCGTGCTGGCGTTCCGCTTTGACGTTGAGGTGGTGCCCTCGGAGTATCTGCTGCAAGCGCTGCTGTCGGCGACGGCGTTCTACGCCGTTTATTACGTCAGCTATAAGGTGCGGCTGCGTCCTGCGGCAGTGCCGCGCGCCAGGCCGTGGCTGCAGATGAACCGCGTCGAAACGCACCTGACCTGCATGCTGCTGGCGCTGGTCGCGATCGGCACGGTGACGGTCTTTTTCCTGCACAACGGTTTTCTGCTGTTCCGTCTGACCGCCTATAACCAGATTTTCTCCAGCGAAGTCTCAGGCGTGGCGCTGAAGCGCTTTTTCTATTTCTTTATCCCGGCGATGCTGATCCTCTATTTTCTGCGGCCGACGCAGCGCAACTGGCTGCTGTTTCTGGTGGTCACAGTGGCGTTCGGCCTGCTGACCTACGCGCTGGTGGGCGGCACGCGCGCCAATATTATTATCGCGTTCGCCCTCTTCCTGTTTATCGGCATTACGCGCGGCTGGATCAGCCTGTGGATGCTGGCGGCGGCGGGCGTGCTGGCGATAGGCGGCATGTTCTGGCTGGCGCTGCGGCGCTATAACCTCAACGTGTTTGGCGAAGAGGCGGTTTACACTTTTCTCTATCTGACGCGCGACACCTTTTCGCCGTGGGAGAATCTGGCCCTGCTGCTGGAGAATTACTCAAAGATTGAGTTTCAGGGGCTGGCGCCCATCTGGCGCGACTTTTATGTCTATATTCCCGGCTGGCTGTGGCCGGGCAGGCCGCCGATGGTGCTTAACAGCGCTAACTACTTTACCTGGGAAGTGCTGAATAACCATTCCGGCCTGGCGATTTCGCCTACGCTGCTGGGTTCGCTGGTGGTGATGGGCGGCATCGGGTTTATCCTGCCGGGCGCGGTGGCGGTCGGGTTGATTATCAAAGGTTTCGATACGCTCTATTTGCGCGGGCGCGACGCCGACAATCGCTATAGCGGCGCGATCATGCAGAGTTTCTGCTTTGGCGCGGTGTTTAATATGATTGTGCTGGCGCGCGAAGGGCTGGACGCGTTCGGCTCGCGCGTGGTTTTTTTCGCGTTGATTTTTCTGGCCTGCCTCGGCGTGGCGAAGATGCTTTACTGGCTGCTGGATCGCGCCGGGCTGATTCGACGTCGCGGCAGCCAGGCGGTACACAGCCTCACTTAACGCCTCTGGCATAACAGGAAGATAGAACTCAACCATGACAAGGTTACCGGAAGCGCCGCAGTATGAGATTCGCGGCGTGTCGCTGTATGGTTTCGACAGTATGTCCGCCTTTGTGGATTTTCTGCTGCCGGGCGAGACGGCGCGCAGCGGAACGCTAGTGGCGCTCAATGCCGAGAAGATGCTGACGGCGGAGCACGACGAGGCGCTGCGCGCGCTGTTGCAGGAGGCGGAATTCAAATACCCCGACGGCATCAGCATCGTGCGCTCCATTCGTAAAAAGTATCCCCAGGCCGAGGTGCAGCGTATTGCGGGCGCCGACTTATGGGAGGCGTTAATGGAGCGCGCCGGACGGCAGAGCACGCCGGTGTTTTTAATCGGCGGACGTCAGACGGTGCTGGATGAAACCTGCGATAAGCTGCGTCGGCAGTGGAATGTGAATATCGTCGGCGCGCAGGACGGCTATTTCGCGCCTGCCGACCGCGATGCGCTTTTTACCCGCGTCGCCGCCAGCGGGGCGCGTATCGTGACCGTTGCGCTGGGCTCGCCGCGCCAGGAGCTGTTAATGCGCGACTGTCGCGCGCGCTGGCCGCACGCGCTCTATATGGGCGTAGGCGGCACCTATGACGTGTTTACCGGCCACGTGAAGCGCGCGCCGAAGATTTGGCAGCGTCTGGGGCTGGAATGGCTCTATCGTTTGATTCGACAGCCCAGCCGGCTGCGTCGCCAGCTAAAGTTGCTTAAATATTTGCGCTATCACTGGCGCGGCGATCTCTGATATTACTGATTACTGCGGCCTTTTTTCGCTGCATAAACAGCCAGAGTGCTGCATTACTCGACGAAATGCACAAAGCGTAATCAAACGCGTTTTTTTATTAAAAAAGCACTGGACAGCATCACCCCAAGTCCGTAGTATGCCCATCCGCAACGGCGCTACGCGCCCGTAGCTCAGCTGGATAGAGCGCTGCCCTCCGGAGGCAGAGGTCTCAGGTTCGAATCCTGTCGGGCGCGCCATTTAGTTTGTGCGCAGGAGCTGCGGTGGTTACATTACCGCGTTAGTAAAGAGTTACATGGTGTAGGTCGGTGGCTTGCAACATAACGAATTGTGGTGGCTATAGCTCAGTTGGTAGAGCCCTGGATTGTGATTCCAGTTGTCGTGGGTTCGAGTCCCATTAGCCACCCCAGATTTTGCTGGGATACGCGAAGGTGGCGGAATTGGTAGACGCGCTAGCTTCAGGTGTTAGTGTCTTAACGGACGTGAGGGTTCAAGTCCCTCTCTTCGCACCAGGCAAAACAAAACAATAAAAATTATCGGCGAGTAGCGCAGCTTGGTAGCGCAACTGGTTTGGGACCAGTGGGTCGGAGGTTCGAATCCTCTCTCGCCGACCATTTTATAAACCTGCTTGAAAAAGCAGGTTTTTTTTCGTCTGCAGGAAATAAGCATCGTTAAAAAAGCCGGCACTGTGGATTTGAGTGCTCACGCAGATGGCATGGACGGATCGCAACGTCGCTGTACGCATCCCTGCGCGCTCGGCCCGCGCGAGTACGCACCTCATCCCTGAGGTGCGCCCGTAAACGGGCCAACGCTACGCGCTGTTTAAAAACGCTCCCGGCGTTTTTGTCTCTGTCGCGGGACGCTTTGCTCTTCCATCCATGCCATCCGCGTTTCATCTAATGAGCTGCCTGTCTGAATAGCTGAGCAGGCTCTATCCCTGTCGATAGGCGCTTTACGTTACTCACTTTTAAACATCATCGCCTGTGTGGAATTGACACAGATAAGGATTGTCTCTATCTGGAGACTATTAAGTAGTTGATTTTAAATGAATTAATGATAGTGATCTTTCATCGTCTCTAAAAAGAGACAGCAAGCGGGCCGGTTGTCGTCTAAGGCAGACAAGACCGGCGCGCCAGAGGATGGCGTAATAATCTATCCTTATGAAAATAAAGAATTTAATCTATTTTCTGCAGCCTGGCACGCTCTGTGCAATACTTAGCGCGTAGATGCTCATTCCACCTCTTATGTCTGCTGATGCTGCATAAACCTGGGAATGACGCAGAGCCACTTTTGGGTATCCGTTGTCTGCCTGCCTGTATCGCTCACGCCTTACAGGATTAACAGACACACCGTTGAGTCGGATACCTCAGGGTTGTCTTACCGACCTGATCTTATACCTGCCTCTGGCAGGTATTTTTTTGTCCTGAAAACAGGTAAAAAAAAGCCGGGCAAGCCCGGCGTAAACAAGTAACAACAACATTAAGCATTCGGGTTGTTTTTCAGCGTCAGCAGTAAGCCCTCACGGCGCATTTTCGCTGCCTCTTCCGGACGATGCATACGGTCGTAAGCATCCGCCAGCCACGCATAGTCGAATGCATCGGGACGCTGCGCCAGCGCCTGCTGGAACGCTTCGACGGCCTGCTGCCATTCGCCATGGCGCATCAGCAACTGCCCCAGCGTGCTGTGCAGCAGTGGCGTCGCGCCATGCTGCTTGATCTGCTGGCGCAGCGCTTTCTCCAGCGCTTCCGGGTTGCTGCTTTTGATGCGCGGCATCAGCAGCACCAGACGATCGTCATAGTGGCGTTTCAGCCCTTCCAGCACGATATCCTGCGCGGTCTGATGATCGTCGCACTCAATCAGGTGGTCTGCCATCGCGACCTGCAGCGCCGTTTGCTGACGCGTTTTACGGCTCAGGTTTGACCACCAGCGCTTCAGGCCGTCGCTGCCCTGATCGGCCATCGCCTGATTCATCAGGCCCAGCCACGCCTGCTGCTGCAGACGGGCGCGATGCTCTTCATCGCCTACCTGCGATTTTTCCATTGCTGGCAGAATATCAATCAGCGAACTCCAAGCGCCGGTGCGCACGTAAGCCTGCTCCGCCAGGCGCAGCACTTCCGGATGGCGCGGCGCAACCTCCAGCAAGCGGTCAATGCCGTGACGCGCGGCGTGATCTTCATTGCGCGCCAGCAGAATGCGCGTGCGGGTGATCTCAACCGGAATCACGTCGTTGTCGGAGAGTTCGGCGGCGCGCTCCAGATGCTGGTTGGCGCGGATCTCATCGCCGCGCTGCTGCGCCGCTTCGGCGGCCAGCAGATAGTTGGCCACCGGCACGTCAGCGTGATCGGCATCTTTCGACAGCAGCTTCTCTACCTGGCGGTGATCGCCTTCAGCCAGCTTCATCAGCGCAGTCTGGGTGTGACGCTGCGCGCGACGGCGTTTACGGCCGGTAAACCAGCCGCGGGTACGGGCGCCGGTGCGAAACAGACGACGCAGCAGCCATTCGACGCCGAGAATAATCAGCAGGCTAACGATCAGAATGATCGCAAGACCGGTGACGCTGGTTTCGATATTCCAGTTATCGGTCTGAATCAGCACGTAGCCCTGATGGCCGGCAATCATCGGACCGACCACAATACCGGCGATCAGCAGGATAAACAGGATAAATACCTTAAGCATGCGCTTAGCCCCCTTGCTGGTCAGCGGCAACGGAAGGCTGCGCAATCAGGGTGCGCACGCGCGTCTGCATCAGCTTATCGATAAGCGGCTGGCTTTCCAGGCTGTCCGGCAGATTCATATTGATGCTCTGCTGGCTCAGTTCATCCAGCTGCGCCAGGAAGGCTTTGGTTGCAGGATCGTTGGTGTCATACCAGGCGCGCACCCAGCTAGACACGGTGTCGATAGACTGCTTATAAATTTCGTCCTGATGACGCGGCACCGCCTGCGCGGCGATCAGCAGACGCGAGCGGATGTTCTCGCGCAGGTAAACGTCCTGGTTCGGCGCCAGCAGCGGCTGCGCCGTATTGTCGCGGCGGCGGATGGTAATGAAGTCATCCATAAAGTTATGCCAGCTTTTCACCAGGTTCTGACGCCATTCGCGCAGCGAAGAGGTCAGCTCGCCACCGTCGCTGTCCATCGGCGCGTCGTCGCTGTCGTTATCCGCCAGACGCAGGTTATCGACGCCGTTAGAGAGCTGGTTGAGCTTCAGAATAATGCCGTCGTAATCAATTTGATTGATGGAAGAAAGGGTGCTGATATCCTGCGTGAGCGCGCGACGCACGCTGGTGACGCTGGGATCGTTCATATCCGCCAGGCTGGCGTCGGCGCTTTTCAGCAGCGCTGCCGCCGTGGTGACGTCCTGATCGCTCCAGAGCTTGCGGCCCGCCAGTTTCACCAGGTAGTCAGCCTGCGATACCAGCCAGGCATTTACGTCACTGCTGGAAATGGTCGCGACTTTTTCACGCAGGGCTTCCAGCTCTTTCGCCGTGGCGGCCTGCTGGGTACGCGCGTCATTCAGGGCGCTTTGCGCGCTGCTGAGCTGCTGAGTCAGCTGCTGTTTGTCGCTGCCCGCTTGCTGCTGCAAGGCGTTCAGCTTGTCGCTCAGACTCTGATTCGCCTGCGCCTGAAGTTCAGCCTGATGTTTCCCGTTAAGGTATAAACCCGCGCCGGTCGCAAGGGCGATGACAATTGCCACCGCGCCCAGCACCATGCCGCCGCTCTTTTTGTCGCGCGGCGGTTGCGGATGAGAAGAGGGCGAAGTGTCTGCCGCTGGCGTAGTCTCTTCAACCGTGGCGGAGGTCGCTTTTTGTTCCGTCATCTGTGGCACATCCCATGATTAAGTTCAGCGTAACGCGCGCAGCAGCGCGTCGTTATCGGCACCATCAGCTACCTGAATATCCTGCCAGCCCAGTTCTCCGGCAAGCGTAGCCAAACGTTCACTGACGACAACCAGTCGACAGCGCAATAACCATTCCTCGCGATCGATCGCGGGGAACAGAGAAAACAGCTGTTGTAACATTTCACCGCTGCTGACCACCAGCGTTGTGATGCCGCGGTTGCGCCAGCGTCGACCTTCAACTGGGCCGTCGTAGCGCTTCTGGCAGCGCTGATAGCACTGGCTAAATGAGACCTCTGCACCGCGAGCGGTCAGCGTTTCCGCCAGCAGTTCCCGTCCCGGATTTCCACGTAAAATCAGCGCTTTCTTACCGGATACGCGCTGTAGCGCTGCCAGGCTTATCAGCGCTTCACTGGTCTCCTGCGCGTGCGGATAATCGACGTGGCGACCGCTGGCGGTATGAAACGCCAGCGCGGTGCTGCGACCAATTGCATAATAGTCTACGTCCGCAGGCCACGCTGTGTGATGACGGGCTAGCGCAGGCTGCGCGAAGTGGATCACCTGCTGAGAAAGCAGGAAAACCAGGTCGCCCGCGCGTAGTGTGGCAAGCTGCTGCGGCAGACGATCGAGGTCGCTGCCCGGCGCAAACTCGATCAGCGGCAGGCTCCAGGCCTGACGGCCAAGGCCGCGCAGGCGAGTCACCAGCGCGCTGGCGGCAGGTTCCGGGCGAGTGACCAGGATAGTCATACCGGCGGCTGCCCCTGGTAGACCTCACGCAGAATGTCGCGCGCGCCCTTGCCGAGTAGCTCTTCGGCGAGAGAAATGCCCATCGCTTCCGCCTCGGCGCGCGGGCCGCGACGTTCGCCGCGCACCATCACGCTGCCGTCCGGCGCGCCGACCAGGCCACGCAGCCACAGTTGGTCACCTTCCAGCAGCGCGAAGCTGCCGATTGGCACCTGGCAGCCGCCTTCCAGCCGGGTGTTCATCGCGCGCTCGGCTTTAACGCAGACGGCGGTATCGTCGTGGTTGAGCGCCTGGAGAAGATGAATCAGTTCGCTGTCGTCGAGACGGCATTCGATGCCAACCGCACCCTGGCCGACGGCGGGCAGCGAGATTTCCGCCGGCAGCGGCTGACGAATGCGCGACTCCAGCTCCAGACGCTTCAGCCCGGCGGTCGCCAGAATAATAGCGTCATACTCGCCGGCATCGAGTTTCGACAGACGCGTGCCGACGTTGCCGCGCAGCGAGCGGATCACCAGATCCGGACGGCGTTCGCTAATCTGGCTCTGACGGCGCAGGCTGGAGGTGCCAACCACCGCGCCCTGCGGCAGCGCGTCAAGCGAGTCGTAGTGGTTTGAGACAAAGGCGTCGCGCGGATCTTCGCGCTCGCAAATCGTGACCAGCCCTAATCCTTCGGGGAAGGCGACCGGTACATCTTTCATTGAATGGACCGCGAGATCGGCGCGATCTTCCAGCATCGCCAGCTCAAGCTCTTTGACAAAGAGTCCTTTACCGCCGACTTTCGCCAGCGGCGTGTCGAGGATGACGTCGCCTTTGGTAACCATAGGCACCAGCTCTACACGCAGGCCCGGATGCGCGGCCATCAGGCGTTGCTGGACATAATGTGCCTGCCAGAGTGCGAGAGGACTTTGTCTTGTAGCAATTCTGAAAATTTTGTCTAACATGCTGTTAACCATTTTGATCGTTCACTGAATATCCTATCATTGTCGGCTGATGGCTGACAGTTTCAACGGATTATTTGACCGGGCTGGCGGTGAGATTGGTCGGTAAAAAGGAGACAGAGCGGGCACCGATGTCCGAAAGCGCAGGAAGCGAACAGGAACGTGCTAAACTGTTAAGTAGCGCAACTTTCTTTACGGTCAATCTGCCAGGTGTTAGATTGATCACGTTTCCAGCAATAATTCGTCCAACTTTTTTTGATTATAAAGCGGCGGATTGAGGAAACAGGTTGCTTAATCACTGGAACAATCAGGCGAAACGTCTTGTACCTCTACATTGAGACACTGAAACAGAGACTGGATGCCATTAATCAGCTGCGTGTCGATCGTGCGCTGGCTGCGATGGGACCTGCTTTCCAGCACGTATACAGTCTGCTGCCGACCTTATTACATTATCATCATCCGCTGATGCCGGGTTACTTCGACGGTAACGTTCCCCGCGGCATCAGCTTCTTCACGCCTGAAGAAAACCAGCTTCTGCTGATGCGTGAACTGGCGGGCAGCCGCGAGCTGACGCTGGACGTATCGCCCACTGGCGAAATGCCGATTACCGGCATCTACTCCATGGGCAGCACCTCATCGGTTGGGCAGAACAGCGTCTCCGACCTGGACATCTGGGTCTGCCATCAGTCCTGGCTGGATAACGAAGAGCGCCTCAATCTGCAGCGCAAATGCACGCTGTTGCAGAAGTGGTGCGTATCGATGGGCGTAGAGGTCAGCTTCTTCCTGATTGATGAAAACCGCTTCCGCCATAACGAAAGCGGCAGTCTCGGCGGAGAAGACTGCGGCTCGACGCAGCATATTTTGCTGCTGGACGAATTCTACCGTACCGCCGTGCGCATGGCGGGCAAACGCATCCTGTGGAATATGGTGCCGTGCGAGGAAGAACATCACTACGACGACTATGTGATGTCGCTCTACGCGCAGGGCGTACTGACGCCTAACGAGTGGCTCGATCTCGGCGGACTAGGCACGCTGTCGGCGGAAGAGTATTTCGGCGCCAGCCTGTGGCAGCTCTATAAAAGTATCGACTCGCCCTATAAAGCGGTGCTGAAAACCCTGCTGCTGGAAGCCTACAGCTGGGAGTATCCCAATACCCAACTGCTGGCGATGGATATCAAACAGCGCCTGCACGATGGCGAAATCGTCAGCTTCGGCCTCGATCCCTACTGCATGATGCTGGAGCGCGTGACGCACTACCTGACCAGCGTGGACGATCGGCCGCGCCTCGACCTGGTGCGCCGCTGCTTCTACCTGAAAGTGTGCGAAAAGCTGAGCGCCGACGAAACCAGCAGCCGCTCGGGCTGGCGACGCGAAATCCTGTCGCAGCTGGTGAAAGAGTGGGGCTGGGACGAGGAAAAACTGGCGATTCTTGACAACCGCAGCGGCTGGAAAATCGAGCGCGTACGCGAGGCGCATAACGAACTGCTGGATGCGATGATGCAGAGCTATCGCAACCTGATCCGCTTTGCCCGCCGCAACAATTTAAGCGTCAGCGCGAGTCCGCAGGATATCGGCGTGCTGACGCGTAAACTGTACGCTGCGTTTGAAGCGCTGCCGGGCAAGGTCACGCTGGTCAACCCGCAGATTTCGCCCGACCTTTCGGAAGAGAATCTGACCTTTATTCATGTGCCGGCGGGACGCGCCAACCGTTCAGGCTGGTATCTCTATAACCAGGCGCCGGATATGAGCTCGATCATCAGCCATCAGCCGCTGGAATATAACCGCTATCTGAATAAGCTGGTGGCCTGGGCCTGGTTCAACGGCCTGTTGACCAGCAGAACGCGCCTGCATATCAAAGGCAATGAGATCTGCGATCTGGCGCGCCTGCAGGAGCTGGTAAACGACGTTTCGTCGCACTTTCCGCTGCGTCTGCCTGCGCCGACGCCGAAAGCGCTCTACAGCCCGTGCGAAATCCGTCATCTGGCAATTATCGTCAACCTCGAGCACGACCCGACCTCCGCTTTCCGCAATCAGGTGGTGCACTTCGATTTCCGCAAGCTTGACGTTTTTAGCTTCGGCCAGCAGCAGCAGTGCCTGATCGGCAGCATTGATCTGCTCTATCGCAACTCGTGGAACGAAGTGCGCACGCTGCACTTCAGCGGTGAGCAGGCGATGATCGAGGCGTTGAAAACCATTCTGGGCAAAATGCATCAGGACGCTTCGCCGCCGGACACGGTGGAAGTCTTCTGTTACAGCCAGCATCTGCGCGGACTGATCCGCACGCGCGTTCAGCAGCTGGTCTCCGAATGCATTGAGCTGCGCCTCTCCAGCACGCGTCAGGAGCCGGGCCGTTTTAAAGCGCTGCGCATGGCGGGCCAGACGTGGGGACTTTTCTTCGAGCGCATGAGCGTGTCGGTGCAGAAGCTGGAAAACGCGGTGGAGTTCTACGGCGCGATCTCCAACAACAAGCTGCATGGCCTGTCGATCAAAGTAGAATCGAACCAGACGCCGCTGCCGCCGGTAGTGAATGGCTACGCCAGCGAAGGGATCATTCAGTTCTTCTTCGAAGACACCACCGACGAGCAGGGTTTCAACATCTATATCCTGGATGAAACTAACCGCGTCGAGGTCTATCACCACTGCGAAGGCAGCAAAGAGGAGCTGGTGCGCGACGTCAGCCGCTTTTACTCCTCTTCACACGATCGCTTTACCTACGGCTCCAGCTTTATCAATTTCAACCTGCCGCAGTTCTACCAGATCGTCAATACCGGCGACCGCTTCCAGGTGATCCCGTTCCGCAGCCAGACGCTGGCCCAGCTTTGCGCCACGCAGCCGGATAACGACAACGGCGACTACCAGCCGCGCTACCAGGCGCACTGACGCCGCGCTCCCCGCGCGGCCCTTTCCTTAGAACGCCGTCGCGCGCACGCGAATTGCGGGGATTTCCTGTTGCTTTTCCATCTTCAACTGCGATGATAAGCAACCAGGTTAAGGACAAAAGAGCAGAAGAGATGAAGAGAGTAAAAAGCCTGTTGGCAATGGCGCTGGCGCTGACGAGCCTGGCAGGCTGTGGACTAAAAGGACCGCTTTACTTCCCGCCCGCTGACCAGCCAAAAACGCAAACTCCCCAGCAAGCTGAGCAGCAGAAAAACCAGCAGCAACAGCGTGCGGCTCAGGCAGACACGAATGGACTGGTGAGCGGCGGCAACGCCAGCATGTCAGCAGAATAATTGTAATGGCGCACCCGGCGGAGCAAAAAATGCAGTTCTCCAAAATGCACGGACTCGGCAACGATTTCATGGTTGTGGATGCCGTGACGCAAAACGTCTTTTTCTCGCCGGAGCTGATTCGCCGGCTGGCGGATCGCCATCTGGGGATCGGTTTCGATCAGCTGCTGATCGTCGAGCCGCCTTACGATCCCGATCTCGATTTCCACTATCGTATCTTCAATGCCGACGGCAGCGAAGTGGCGCAGTGCGGCAACGGCGCGCGCTGCTTCGCCCGCTTCGTCAGGCTGAAAGGACTGACCAACAAAAGCGAAATCCGCGTCAGCACGCAAACCGGACGCATGGTATTGAGCGTGACGCCGGACGAACTGGTGCGCGTCAATATGGGCGAGCCCAGTTTCGAGCCGCAGCAGGTGCCGTTCCGCGCGAATAAAGCGGAAAATCTCTATCTGCTGCGCGTCGCCGAACAGACCGTCATGTTTGGCGCGGTGTCGATGGGCAACCCGCACTGCGTGATCCAGGTCGACAGCGTGCAGACCGCCGCAGTCGAGACCCTCGGCCCGGCGCTGGAAAGCCATGAGCGCTTTCCTGAACGCGTCAACGTCGGCTTTATGGAAGTGGTATCGACGGAGCACATTCGCCTGCGCGTCTACGAGCGTGGCGCGGGCGAAACCCAGGCGTGCGGCAGCGGCGCATGCGCCGCCGTAGCCTGCGGCGTTCAGCAGGGTATTCTGGCGCCAAAGGTGCGCGTCGATCTGCCGGGCGGCA
Organism: Enterobacter sp. BRE11; assembly: GCF_031844285.1. NCBI lineage: Bacteria > Pseudomonadati > Pseudomonadota > Gammaproteobacteria > Enterobacterales > Enterobacteriaceae > Enterobacter > Enterobacter sp. BRE11. The sequence continues at coordinate 42,283 of NZ_JAUZUX010000008.1, read as the reverse complement.
CGCTGCACATCGCCTGGAAAGGAGCCGGTCAGCCGCTGTTTATGACCGGACCCGCCACACACGTTTACGATGGGTTTATTCATCTATGAAAAATATCGAAGAGCAGGCTGACAGCACGATCCTGCTGGACGATCAGGCCGTTAACGATTATCTGCAGCAAAATCCTGATTTCTTTATTCGCAACGCCCGTCAGGTCGAACAGATGGCGGTGCCGCATCCGGTGCGCGGCAGCGTGTCGCTGGTGGAGTGGCATATGGCGCGTCAGCGCAACCATATCCAGCGGCTGGAAGAGGAGATCACCCTGCTGATGGAGCAGGCCAGCGCCAACCATGAGCTGTTCGATCGGCTGCTGGCGCTGCAGGGGCATCTGGCGGCGGCCGATTCGCTGCAGGAGATGCTCAACCGCCTGCACCGCTGGGCGCGCGATCTGGGGCTGGCGGGCGCCAATCTGCGCCTTTTTGCCGACAAATGGCGGCTGGGCGCGCCTTCAGAATTTGTGCAGCTCAGCCTGGCGCGCCAGGCGTTTGAGCCGCTGCGCATCCAGCGCTTCGGCCAGCAGCACCATTTTCTTGGCAGCCTGAACGGCCCCGAACTGCTGCTGCTGCTGCCGCAGGCTAAAGCGATCGGCTCGGTCGCGATGTCGCTGATGGGCGAGCGCGGCGAGCTGGGTGTGCTGATTTTTAGCAGCCGTGACAGCCAGCACTATCAGGCCGGCATGGGCACGCTGCTGTTGCAGCACCTGGCGCAGATGATGCCGGGGCTGCTGTCGCGGTGGGTGGAACGCGCATGAGCGCGCTGCAGGCCGCCGTTGATGAATTCCTGCGCTACCTTAAGGTCGAGCGTCAGCTCAGCCCGCTGACGCAGGAAAACTATGCGCGCCAGCTGGCGACGCTGAGCGAGATGGCCGAAGAGATGAAGCTGGAGAGCTGGGCGCAGCTGGAGCCGGCGCAGGTGCGCAGCATGGCGTCGCGCAGCCGTCGCGCCGGATTAGGCGCCAGCAGCCTCGCGCTGCGTCTGTCAGCGCTGCGCAGCTTTCTCGACTGGCAGGTCAGCCAGGGCAAACTCTCCGCCAATCCCGCCAAAGGGATCACCACGCCGCGTAACGCGCGTCATCTGCCAAAGAATATCGACGTCGACGAAGTGAATCAGCTGCTGGAGATCGACCTTAACGATCCGCTGGCGGTGCGCGACCGCGCAATGCTGGAGGTGATGTACGGCGGCGGACTGCGCCTGTCGGAGCTGGTAAATATGGACTGCCGCCACGTCGACCTCGACGCGGGCGAGGTCTGGGTCGTGGGCAAAGGCAGCAAAGAGCGCCGCGTGCCGATTGGGCGCACCGCCGTCACCTGGCTGGAACAGTGGCTACCGCTGCGCGCCGCCTTTGGCAGCGAGGATGACGCGCTGTTTCTCTCCAGCCGTGGACGCCGCATTTCAACGCGCAACGTGCAAAAGCGCTTCGCCGAATGGGGCGTGAAGCAGGGCGTCGCCAGCCATATTCATCCGCACAAGCTGCGCCACTCTTTCGCCACGCATCTGCTGGAGTCGAGCGGCGATCTGCGCGCGGTGCAGGAGCTGCTGGGCCACGCCAATCTCTCGACCACCCAGATCTATACCCATCTCGACTTCCAGCATCTGGCAACGGTGTATGACGCTGCGCATCCCCGCGCCAAACGAGGAAAGAACGAATGAAGTTTTACCGTCCGCTACGCGCCGTGAAGGCGATGACTTTCGATCTCGACGATACGCTTTACGACAACTATCCGGTGATCCGCAAAACCACCGCCGAATCGCATGCGGCGCTGCAGGCTTATCATCCGTCGCTGCGCGAATTTACGCCGCTCGATTACCAACGGCTGCGCGACGAGCTGCTGGCGCGCGAGCCTGATATTTATCACGACGTATCGGAGTGGCGTCGTCGCTCGGTCGAGCTGGCGCTGCTGAACGCCGGGCTCTCCGCGCAGGAAGCAGCGGCGGGTGCAGACGACATCATGGGCGTCTTTCACCACTGGCGCAGTCAGGTAGAGATGCCGGAAGAGACGCATCAGACACTGAAGGCGCTGGGCGAAAAAGTGCCGCTGGTGGCGATCACCAACGGCAACGCGCGCCCGGAGCAGCTCGGCATCGCCGACTATTTCCAGTTCGCGCTGCGCGCCGGGCCGGATGGCCGCGCGAAGCCTTATCAGGATATGTATCATCTCGCCGCGCAGCGGCTCGGCATCGCGCCGGAGCACATTCTGCACGTGGGCGATGACCTCACCACCGACGTGGCTGGCGCGCTGCGCTGCGGCATGCAGGCGTGCTGGATCAACCTGCGCGGCGGCAACCTGATGCAGGTGGCCGATGCGCGTCTGGTGCCGCACGTGGAAATTTCGCGATTGGCATCCCTGACCTCACTGTTATAATGGCTGTGGATTTATCCAGTCGTACCCTGAGTCATGCCGCTTGCTGCAAGCCGAATGATTCAGGGTTCGCTTTTTGTTTTCTTTAGTGAACGGTGCCTATGGACGTTTCTGATCTGCTCAACGGTTTGAATGACAAACAGCGCGAAGCCGTAGCGGCGCCGCGCAGCAACCTGCTGGTGCTCGCAGGCGCAGGCAGCGGAAAAACGCGCGTCCTGGTGCACCGCATCGCCTGGCTGCTCTCGGTAGAGAACTGCTCGCCCTATTCAATTATGGCGGTGACCTTTACCAATAAAGCGGCGGCGGAGATGCGTCACCGTATCGAGCAGCTGATCGGCACCAGCCAGGGCGGCATGTGGATCGGCACCTTTCACGGCCTCGCCCACCGCCTGCTGCGCGCGCACCATCTTGATGCCGGCCTGCCGCAGGATTTTCAGATCCTCGACAGCGAAGATCAGCTGCGTCTGCTGAAGCGCCTGATCAAGGCGATGAATCTGGATGAGAAGCAGTGGCCCGCGCGTCAGGGCATGTGGTACATCAACGGCAAAAAAGATGAAGGGCTGCGCCCGAAACATATCGAAAGCTACGGCAATCCGGTGGAGCAGACCTGGCTGCGCATCTATCAGGCGTATCAGGAAGCGTGCGATCGTGCTGGACTGGTCGATTTCGCCGAGCTGCTGCTGCGCGCCCATGAGCTGTGGCTGCATAAGCCGCATATTCTCAACCACTATCGCGAGCGCTTCAGCAATATTCTGGTGGATGAGTTTCAGGACACCAACAACATTCAGTACGCCTGGATCCGCATGCTGGCGGGCGACAGCGGCCGGGTGATTATCGTCGGCGACGACGACCAGTCGATCTACGGCTGGCGCGGCGCGCAGGTCGAGAACATCCAGCGCTTCCTGCAGGATTTCCCGGCGGCGGAAACCATTCGCCTTGAGCAGAACTATCGCTCCACCAACAATATTCTGAAGTCGGCCAACGCCCTGATCGCCAACAACAATGGCCGTCTCGGCAAAGAGCTGTGGACCGACGGCAGCGACGGCGATCCTATCTCCATCTATTGCGCCTTTAACGAGCTGGACGAAGCGCGCTTTGTGGTCAACCGCATCAAAACCTGGCAGGAGAACGGCAACGCCCTGCAGGACTGCGCCATTCTCTACCGCAGCAACGCCCAGTCGCGCGTGCTGGAAGAGGCGCTGCTGCAGAGCAGCATGCCCTATCGCATCTACGGCGGCATGCGCTTCTTCGAACGTCAGGAGATCAAAGACGCGCTCGCCTATATGCGCCTGATCGCCAACCGCAACGACGATGCCGCCTTCGAGCGCGTAGTAAATACCCCGACGCGCGGCGTGGGCGATCGTACCCTCGACGTGGTGCGTCAGACCGCTCGCGAACGCCAGATGACGCTGTGGCAGGCGACGCGCGAACTGCTGCAAACCAAAGCGCTGGCGGGGCGCGCGGCCTCTGCGCTGCAGCGCTTCTGCGAGCTGGTCGATTCGCTGGCGAGCGAAACCGCCGAGATGCCGCTGCACGTGCAGACCGACCGCGTCATTAAAGATTCCGGCCTGTGGGTGATGTATGAGCAGGAGAAAGGCGAAAAAGGCCAGGCGCGCATCGAAAACCTGGAGGAACTGGTGACGGCGACGCGCCAGTTCAGCTATCAGGACGAAGACGAAGATCTGATGCCGCTGCAGGCGTTCCTGTCACATGCCGCGCTGGAAGCGGGCGAAGGCCAGGCCGATAAGTGGCAGGATGCGGTGCAGCTGATGACGCTGCACTCGGCGAAGGGTCTGGAGTTTAGCCAGGTCTTTATCGTCGGCATGGAAGAGGGAATGTTTCCAAGCCAGATGTCGATTGATGAGGGCGGCCGTCTCGAAGAGGAGCGGCGTCTTGCCTACGTCGGCGTGACGCGCGCCATGCTGAAGCTGACGCTGACCTACGCCGAGTCGCGGCGGCTTTATGGCAAAGAGGTTTATCACCGGCCGTCGCGCTTTATTGGCGAACTGCCGGAAGAGTGCATCGAAGAGGTGCGCCTGCGTGCCAGCGTCAGCCGGCCGGTCAGCCATCAGCGCATGGGCGCGCCGATCGCGAAAAGCGACAGCGGCTTCTCGCTGGGTCAGCGCGTGAAGCATGCGAAATTCGGCGAAGGCACCATCATCAACCTGGAAGGCAGCGGCGAGCACAGCCGCGTGCAGGTGGCGTTCCAGGGCCAGGGCATCAAGTGGCTGGTGGCCGCCTATGCGAAGCTGGAAACCGCTTAGTCACCGGTTGACGACTTTTTCGTCTCAGCGTAACATGCGCGCACTATTATCAAGAGAGGACAACGCCTTGGATACGCCCAGTCGATGCTGGCTTAGTCACCTGGTTACCAGGAATAACATCTAAGGCTTCCTCTTTTAGCGGGTAGCCTTAGCGGTTATCAGCGACCTCCCTTTTTTATCCCGTCGCACGAGTCAGCACTGATTCACCTTTTGAACGAGCGTTTCCGTGTTCAGGCGTTGCCGTGGCCGATCGGCCAACGGCCTTGTCCCATTAAGTCTGCAATGGGGAGTATTGCTATGCTGAGCGCATTTAAACTGGATCGCAGCCGCCTGACGCGTCTGGAGCTGGAAGACGAAAACGACAAACTGACCACGTCGGTGTGGGTTGATCTGATCGAGCCGGAAGAGGGCGAGCGCGACCGCGTGCAGAGCGAACTGGGGCAAAGCCTGGCAACGCGTCCCGAGCTGGAGGATATCGAAGCCTCAGCGCGTTTTTTCGAAGATGAAGACGGGCTGCATATTCACTCTTTCTTCTTTTATGAAGATGCGGAAGATCACGCCGGCAACTCCACCGTGGCCTTCACCATTCGCGAAGGACGGCTCTATACCCTGCGCGAGCGCGAGCTGCCTGCATTTCGCCTTTACCGCATGCGCGCCCGCAATCAGACGCTGATCGACGGCAACGCCTTTGAGCTGCTGCTGGATCTGTTCGAAACCAAAATCGAGCAGCTGGCGGATGAGATCGAGAATATCTATAGCGCGCTGGAGAAGCTCAGCCGCGTGATTATGGAGGGGCAGCAGGGCGAGGAGTATGACCAGGCGCTGTCGCGTCTCGCCGAGCTGGAGGATATCGGCTGGAAGGTGCGTCTCTGCCTGATGGATACTCAGCGCGCGCTTAATTTCCTGGTGCGCAAGGCGCGTTTGCCCAACAATCAGCTGGAGCAGGCGCGCGAGATCCTGCGCGATATCGAGTCGCTACTGCCGCATAACGAATCGCTGTTCCAGAAGGTTAACTTCCTGATGCAGGCGGCGATGGGCTTTATCAACATCGAGCAGAACCGCATTATCAAGATCTTCTCGGTGGTGTCGGTGGTGTTTCTGCCGCCAACGCTGGTGGCCTCGAGCTATGGGATGAACTTCGAGTTTATGCCGGAGCTGAAGTGGAGCTTTGGCTATCCAGCGGCGATTGGCCTGATGATCCTCGCCGGCCTGGCGCCTTATCTCTATTTCAAACGCAAGAACTGGCTGTAACGTCTCAAACCGCACGGCCTAATCTTACAGGCCGCAGAGACGTTAACTAGCGAATGGCCTGGCCCGAAGAGCAAAGCGTCCCGCGACAAGGATGTCGCGGGCCGAGCGAGCAGGGATGCGTAAAGCGACTTTGCGATCGGGCCAGGCCATGCGCGCAGGCACCAAACTAACAGACTAAGCAGTCCGCTTTATCGCGCGTCGGCTACGCAGCGTCGCCACCACCGCATCAAAAATAAATACCGCCAGCGCCAGCCAGATAAAGGCGAAGGTCACCATCTTGTCGGGCGTAATGGTTTCGCCGTAAAACAGCACCGCCAGCAGGAACATCAGCGTCGGGCCGAGATACTGAAAAAAGCCGACGGTGGAGAGGCGCAGCCGCGTGCAGGCGGCGGCAAACAGCATCAGCGGAATCGTCGTCACGATGCCCGCCGCCACCAGCTTCAGGTTAAGGCTCAGCGGGTTGGCGCTCAGATGGCTGGTCGGCGTATCAGCGACGCCAAAAATATAGATCGCCGCCAGCGGAAACAGCCACAGCGTCTCAATCAGCATGCCGCTCTGCGCATCGACCTGAATCTTTTTGCGCACCAGCCCGTAAAAGGCGAAGCTCAGCGCCAGGCCGAGGGCGATCAGCGGCACCGAGCCGAACTGCCACAGCTGCACCAGCACGCCAATGGCCGCCAGCAGCACCGCCAGCCACTGCAGCCGTCGAAAGCGCTCGCGCAGAAACAGCATGCCGAGCACCACGTTAATCAGCGGGTTAATAAAGTAGCCGAGGCTCGCTTCCAGCATATGCTGATTATTCACCGCCCAGATAAACAGCAGCCAGTTGCCGCCGATCGTCACGGCGGTCAGCGCCAGCAGCAGCACCTTCTTCGGCTGCGCCAGCACGCTGCGCACCTGCGCCCAGCTACGGCTCAGGCTAATCAGCACCAGCATAAAAAGCGCCGACCAGATGACGCGGTGCGTCATGATCTCCGTCGGCGGCACGGCTTTTACCAGCTTGAAGTAAGCCGGGGCGATGCCCCAGATAAAGTAGGCGCCGAGCGCGAAGCCAATGCCCTGGCGGGTTTGTTGCGTATCCATAGAGAGAAAGCGTCCGGAAAAAGTCGATTTTCGCACGGCGTGCGCGATTAACCAATCAAATAGGTCGCCGTCGCCGTGGCGATATAGTCGCCCTGCTGGTTATGCAGCTCAACGCGCGCTACCGCCACTTTGTTACCGGCGCGCAGCAGGCTGCTGGTGGCGGTAAAGCGCTCGCCGCGGCCGGGCCGCAGGTAATCGACGCGCATATCGATGGTGCCCATGCGCGACAGGCGCTGACGCAGCTCCTCCTCGCTGATGCTCTCTGCGCGCGTCAGGGCGTTACTGACGCAGACCATTCCGGCGGCGACGTCCAGCACCGAGGCGATAACACCGCCGTGCAGAATCTGTTGTGCCGCGTTGCCGACCAGCATGGTTTTATTGGCGAAGCTGATTTCGGCATAGTCGCTCTCCAGCCGATCCAGCTCCAGGCCGAGTGCCTGATTGAAGGGCATATGGTAAACAAAAATTTCGCCCACCCTCTGGCGGGCTTCCTGCTGAGACAGCAGCAGTGATGACATAGCGGCAATCCTGCGAATACGCCCTGGACGGCGTGAAATGTTAACGAGTTGTGTATTCTATGCCGCGCGCGAGAGGGTTTCCAGTTTCGGAAATCAGCGCTCATCTTCACCGCCTTTTGCGTGTAGAATGGCCTCCTTTTTATGACTCCCCATTCATTTGACACGCAGCCTTCATCGGAGAAAGTTATGCGCAAGCATCGCGCCTTGTTAGCAGCCGCCCTGTTACTCCCTGCGCTCGCGCAGGCAGAGGAAGCCACCGTAAAAGAGGTCCATGATACCCCTCAGGTGCGCGGCAGCATTATCGCCAACCTGCTGGAGAAGCACGACAATCCGTTTGTGCTCTATCCGTATGAGAGCAACTATCTGCTCTATACCTACACCAGCGACATCAATAAAGAGGCGATCTCCTCCTATAACTGGGCGGACAACGCGCGCAAAGATGAAGTGAAATTTCAGCTCAGTCTGGCATTTCCGCTGTGGCGCGGTATTCTGGGTGACAACTCCGTGCTGGCCGCCTCCTATACGCAGCGTTCCTGGTGGCAGCTGTCGAACCGCGGCGAGTCGTCGCCGTTTCGCGAGACCAACTACGAGCCGCAGATTTTCCTCGGCTGGGCCACGGATTACGACTTCGCCGGCTGGACGCTGCGCGATGTGGAAATGGGCTTTAATCACCAGTCCAACGGCCGCAGCGACCCGACTTCACGCAGCTGGAACCGCGTTTACGCGCGCCTGATGGCGCAGAACGGCAACTTCCTCGCCGAAGTCAAACCCTGGTACCGCATACCGGACAGCGAAGACGATAACCCGGATATCACCAAATATATGGGCTATTACCGTCTGAAGCTGGGCTATGTTGCCGGCGAGAATATCTTCAGCGTGGAAGGCAACTACAACTGGAATACCGGTTTTGGCGGCGCGACGCTGGGCTGGAGCTATCCCATCAGCGAACACGTTCGTTTCTATACCCAGGTGTTTAGCGGTTATGGCGAGTCGCTTATCGACTATAACCATCGTCAGACGCGTCTCGGCGTCGGCGTCATGCTGAACGATCTGTTCTGACTCTCCGGAAAACAACAGGAATACAGTGGCAATCTCGGTAGTACATAATCAGGAGGCGCTGGCGCAGCAGGTATTGCAGGATACCTTCGGCTATCAGCATTTTCGTCCCGGTCAGCAAACCATCATCAATGCGGCGCTGAGCGGGCGGGATTGTCTGGTCGTAATGCCTACCGGCGGCGGCAAATCGCTCTGTTATCAGATCCCCGCGCTGGTGCAGGAAGGCCTGACGCTGGTGGTGTCGCCGCTGATTTCGCTGATGAAAGATCAGGTAGATCAGCTGCTGGCGAACGGCGTCGCGGCGGCGTGCCTCAACTCCACCATGACGCGCGAGCAGCAGCAGCAGGTGATGGCGGATTGCCGCACTGGCCGCGTCAGGCTGCTCTATATCGCGCCAGAACGTCTGATGATGGATAACTTCCTTGAGAGCCTGGCGCACTGGCAGCCTGCGATGCTGGCGGTCGACGAGGCGCACTGTATCTCGCAGTGGGGCCACGACTTCCGGCCGGAGTATGGCGCGCTGGGGCAGCTGCGTCAGCGTTTCCCGCAGCTGCCGGTTATGGCGCTGACCGCCACCGCCGACGAAACCACGCGCAACGACATCGTTCACCTGCTCAATATGCAGGACCCGCTGATTCAGATCAGCAGCTTTGACCGCCCTAACATTCGCTATACGCTGGTAGAGAAGTTCAAGCCCACCGAGCAGCTGCTGCGCTACGTTCAGGATCAGCGCGGCAAAAGCGGCATTATTTACTGCAACAGCCGCGCGAAGGTGGAAGACACCGCCGCGCGTCTGCAGAGCCGCGGGCTGAGCGTCGGCGCCTATCATGCCGGTATCGACAGCGCACAGCGTGCCCGGGTGCAGGAGGCGTTTCAGCGCGATGACCTGCAGATTGTGGTGGCGACGGTGGCGTTCGGCATGGGCATCAACAAGCCCAACGTGCGCTTTGTGGTGCACTTCGACATCCCGCGCAATATTGAATCCTACTACCAGGAAACCGGTCGCGCCGGACGTGACGGGCTGCCGGCCGAAGCGATGATGCTCTACGACCCGGCGGATATGGCGTGGCTGCGCAAATGTCTGGAAGAGAAAGCGCCCGGCCCGCTACAGGATATTGAACGTCATAAGCTCAACGCCATGGGCGCCTTCGCCGAAGCGCAAACCTGCCGACGTCTGGTGCTGCTGAACTACTTCGGCGAAGGGCGTCAGCAGCCGTGCGACAACTGCGACATCTGTCTCGATCCGCCAAAGCGTTATGATGGCCTGGTGGAGGCGCAGAAAGCGCTCTCCTGCATCTATCGCGTCGGGCAGCGTTTCGGTATGGGCTATGTGGTCGAGGTGCTGCGCGGCGCCAATAACCAGCGCATCCGCGACCAGGGCCATGACAAACTGCCGGTTTACGGCATCGGCCGCGAGCAGAGCCACGAACACTGGGTCAGCGTGCTGCGTCAGCTTATCCACCTTGGGCTGGTGACGCAGAATATCGCCATGCACTCCGCCCTGCAGCTGACGGAAGCGGCGCGTCCGGTGCTGCGTGGTGAAGTGCCGCTGATGCTGGCGGTGCCGCGCCTTAACGCGGCGAAGCCGAAAAGCAGCAGCGCGCCGAAAATTTACGGCGGCAATTACGATCGCAAGCTGTTCGCCAAGCTGCGTAAGCTGCGTAAAGCGATTGCCGACGAAGAGAATATCCCGCCTTACGTGGTGTTTAACGACGCCACGCTGATTGAGATGGCGGAGCAGATGCCGGTAACGGCGTCGGAGATGCTGAGCGTCAACGGCGTCGGCCATCGTAAACTGGAGCGCTTTGGCAAACCCTTCCTGGTGATGATCAAAGAGCATCTTGATGATGAAGAGTAAAGGACACTACCTATGCTGATGTTATTTGCCACGGTTGCGCTGGTGCATCTGGTCGCGCTGATGAGTCCCGGGCCGGACTTCTTTTTTGTTTCGCAAACCGCGGCCAGCCGCTCGCGCAAAGAGGCGATGATGGGCGTGCTCGGCATTACGCTGGGGATCGTTATCTGGGCGGGCGTCGCGCTGATGGGGCTTCACCTGATCCTGGAGAAGATGGCGTGGCTGCATCAGATCATCATGGTTGGCGGCGGTCTTTATCTGCTGTGGATGGGCTGGCAGCTGCTCAGCTCGGCGCGTCAGCGTCATAAGCAGCCGGAGCAGGATGCGCCGGTGATGGAGTTGCCGAAAAAGGGCAGAAGCTTTCTGAAAGGCTTTCTCACCAATCTGTCGAACCCGAAAGCAATTATCTATTTCGGCAGCGTCTTCTCGCTCTTTGTCGGCAACGACGTCGGCGCGCTGGAGCGCTGGGGCCTGTTTCTGCTGATTGTCGGCGAGACCTTTGCGTGGTTCACACTGGTCGCCGCGATTTTCGCGCTGCCGTGGATGCGTGATAAGTATCAGCGCGCGGCGAAGTGGGTCGATGGCGTAGCGGGTGTATTATTCGCCGGTTTCGGCATCCACCTTATCATTTCTCGTTAAGGCCTGGCTTACTTGCCAGCTTGCGGTTGGGCAGTGCTCGTCATCCTCACGTACTGTAGTACGCTCCGGTGACTGCGCGCTGTCCGCCCGCAATCTGGCTGCGCCGCCGACGGCCTTAAGCATCGGCGCTTACTGCCTTAAGCGATTCTTCTGGCGCTGGCCAGTAGCGCGCCTACCGCCATAAACAGTCCGCCAAAGATCCGGTTCAGCAGCTTCATCTGCTTCGGTCCCTTGATCCAGGCCGCAATGCGCGTCGCCAGCGTGGCGTAGCCAATCATCACGATGATATCGACGACAATAGTGGTGGCGCCGAGCACCAGGTACTGCATCGCCTGCGGCTGGTGCGGCAAAATAAACTGCGGAAACAGCGCGGCAAGGAACACGATGCTTTTCGGGTTGGTCAGGTTCACCAGCACCGCGCGCTTGAACAGGCGGCGGCGCGGCGTCGCTTTCGCCACCGCATCAAGATCGATCGCGCCCGCAGAGCGCCACTGCTGTATGCCGAGCCAGACCAGATAGGCCGCGCCCGCCCACTTCAGTACTTCAAACGCCAGCAGCGACTGGGAAAAGAGCGCGCCCAGCCCGATCCCCACCAGCACAATATGAATCGCCAGGCCAAGCTGCAGGCCGCTGATTGAGGCCGCCGCGCCGCGATAGCCGTGGCTGATGCCGGTGCTCATGGTATTAATCGCGCCGGAACCGGGCGAGAGGCTGAGGATAGTGGTGGTGAGAAGGTAGGTCAGCCACCATTCAGTGGTCATGGGTTGCGCTCCCTGTCTGGGCGGAAATATGACACAATACGCCAGAAACAAGCGTGACGCTACGGGCCGCATGCGCGGCTCGCAACAGGCTTATCGCGCGTCTGCAGGGGGAGAGATGGAACGACATAAAGCGAGCTGGCTCAATCGGGAAAAAGCCTTTGCTGCCTTTGCGCACGGTCCGCTGCTCGACTTCTGGCACCGGCGCGAAGAGCGTGAATTCGTCGGCGTGGAAAACGTCACTCTGCGCTATGTGCGCTTCACCGCGCCGCAACATAAGCGCGTTATTCTTATCGTGCCCGGGCGCATTGAAAGCTACGTCAAATACCCGGAACTGGCGTACGACCTGTTTCACTGCGGCTTTGACGTCGTGATCCTTGACCATCGCGGGCAAGGACGGTCCGATCGGCTGCTGCAGGATACTCACCGCGGCCATGTGGTAGAGTTCACGCACTACGTCGACGACTTAGAGACGCTCTATCTGAAAGAGATTGTCGGCGGCCACTACCAGCACCGCTACGCGCTGGCGCATTCGATGGGCGGCGCCATCCTGACGCTGTTTCTGGCGCGCCAGCCGCAGGCGTTTCATGCCGTGACGCTGGTGGCGCCGATGTTCGGCATCGCGCTGCCGATGCCCTCTTTCCTGGCTGACCGTATTCTTGACTGGGCGGAGAAGCGCCCGGCGATCCGCGATGGCTATGCGCTCGGCACCGGACGCTGGCGCGCGCATCCGTTCGGCATCAACCGCCTGACGCACAGCGCGGAGCGCTATCGGCGCAGCCTGCGTTTTTACGCTGACGATCCCGCCATCCGCGTCGGCGGCCCCACCTATCACTGGGTGCGCGAAGGCATTCACGCCGGGCGCAATATTCTGAGCCTGGCCAGTACCATTACCACGCCGCTTTTGCTGCTGCAGGCGGGCGAGGATCGCGTGGTGGACAACCGTTCGCAGGATCTTTTTTGCGCGGCGATGGCGCAGGCGGGCCATCCCTGCGAAACGCGCGTCATCAAAGAGGCGCGCCACGAAATTCTGTTTGAAAAAGATGCCATGCGCGCCGAAGCGCTGAATGCGCTGGTCGATTTCTTCGAGGCGCATCCCTGATTCGAAAAGTTATCTTACCGGCTACGGCCTATAACAATACCTGAGGTTTTCATGTTTCAAATCGTCGCATTCGATCTGGATGGCACGCTGCTCTCTCCTGAACATCGGTTAACGCCTTACGCCCACGATATTCTGCAACAGCTGGTGGCGCGCGATATCCACTTTGTTTTCGCCACTGGCCGTCATTACATCGACGTGGGGCAGATGCGCGACAAGCTGGGCATTCCCGCCTATATGATCACCTCCAACGGCGCGCGCGTGCACAACGCCGAGGGTGAGCTGGTGTTCAGCCACAACCTCGACGAAGATATCGCGCTGGAGCTTTATGAGCTGCACTACGCCAATCCCGCCATCCTGACGCACGTCTATCGCGACGATGAATGGTTTATGAGCCGCACCCATCCGGCGGAGCAGGACTATTTCCGCGAGTCGGTATTCACTTATCAGGTGTATGAGCCAGGCATGCTGCCGGGCGACAATATCAGCAAGGTCTTTTTCACCAGCGACGATCCCGAGGCGCTGATCCCGCTCGAACTGGCGCTGCAGGCGCGCTGGGGCGATCGCGTGAACGTCAGCTTTTCGCTGCCGACCTGTCTGGAGGTGATGGCGGGCGGGGTGTCGAAGGGGCATGCGCTGGAAGCGGTGGCGAAACAGCTGGGGCACTCGCTCAAGGCGTGCATCGCCTTCGGCGACGGCATGAACGACGTAGAGATGCTGAGCATGGCGGGCAAGGGCTGCATTATGCGTAACGCCCACCAGCGGTTGAAGGATACGCTGCCGGACCTGGAAGTGATCGGCAGCAATGCGGATGATGCCGTGCCGCATACGCTGCGCACGCTGTTTTTATCCTGACGCAAGAGGCCGGCGCGATGCCGGCCTCTTTGTTTATGACGCCAGCTGCTGCTTGTGCTTGCGTTCGTTAATCATGGTCAACAGCAGCAGGATCACCGCCAGCACGCAACCCACCACCATTACCAGGAAACCGCCGTTCCAGCCGAAGAAATCGACGGTATAGCCGACGATGGCGCTGGCCGCGACCGAGCCGCCAAGATAGCCGAACAGGCCGGTAAAGCCTGCGGCGGTGCCCGCCGCTTTTTTCGGCGCCAGCTCCAGCGCGTGCAGGCCGATCAGCATCACCGGACCATAAATCAGAAAGCCGATGATAATCATACAGGCCATATCCACGCCCGGATTGCCGGCCGGATTAAACCAGTAGATTATCGTGGCGATGGTTACCAGCGTCATAAAGAAGACGCCGGTCGCGCCGCGATTCCCCTTGAACACCTTGTCCGACATCCAGCCGCACAGCAGCGTGCCGGGGATGCCAGCATATTCGTACAGGAAGTAGGCCCAGGAGGATTTATCCAGCGTAAAGTGCTTCACCTCTTTCAGGTAGGTGGGCGACCAGTCGAGAATGCCGTAGCGCAGCAGGTAGACGAAGACGTTCGCCAGCGCGATATACCACAGCAGCTTGTTGGGCAGCACATACTGGGTGAAGATCTGTTTCGCCGTCAGCTCCTCTTCATGCGTGGCGCTGTAGTCTGGCGGATAATCATTTTTATACGCCTCAATGGGCGGCAATCCGCAGGACTGCGGCGTATCGCGCATCAGCGCGAAGGCGATCAGCGCCACGGCGATGGCGGCGAAAGCGGGCATATAGAGCGCCGCTTTCCAGTCGTTGAACCAGGCCATGCCGAGCAGGAAGAGCAGCGGCGGCAGGCCGCCGCCGACGTTATGCGCGCAGTTCCATACCGAAACGATGCCGCCGCGCTCTTTCTGCGACCACCAGTGCACCATGGTGCGCCCGCAGGGCGGCCAGCCCATACCCTGGAACCAGCCGCAGGCAAACAGCAGCGCGAACATCACCATAATGCTGGAGGTCGCCAAGGGGACGAAGCCCATAAACAGCATCACCGCGGCGGCGAGGATCAGTCCGGCAGGCAGAAACACGCGCGGATTCGAGCGATCCGAAACCGAACCCATAATAAATTTTGAGAAGCCGTACGCAATCGAGATACCGGAAAGCGCAAAACCGAGGTCGCCGCGCGAAAAGCCCTGCTCGACCAGATAGGGCATCGCCAGCGCGAAGTTTTTGCGTACCAGATAGTAGGCGGCGTAGCCGAAAAAGATCCCGAAGAAGATCTGCCAGCGCAGGCGGCGGTATAAAGGATCAACCTGATCTTCCGCCACCTGTGGCCGATGCGGCGCGGGTTTAAAGATGCTCAGCATAATTGCCCTCCCAGGCACGTTGTCATTATGGAAAGGGACGACGCATCCCAGAGGTCGCCGCCATGTTCCTTTTCGCGTTTATCATGGTGCTTTTCGCGCATGCTGGCTGTGATAGTTGACACATTTGTTACACTTTTATGACAGTCACGTAGGGTGAAATTCACAAAATAGCGATAATCGCGCATAAATCGTGAATTGCGCAGCGGCGAAATGCGTCAATCGGTGTTTTTATGCCCGCTTGTCAACCAGAAAGGGCCGCGCAGGAAAAGTACATTGATTACACTAGCGGCCTCTCTCTTTTTGCAGGATCGAAGCTGTGCTGTTACTGATCGTTACCACTATTCTTTGGGCGTTTTCCTTCAGCCTGATTGGAGAATATCTGGCGGGGCAGGTGGATTCCTGGTTCTCGGTATTGATGCGTCTGGCGCTGGCGGCGCTGGTGTTTTTGCCTTTTCTGCGCTGGCGTGGCTATCGCCCGTCGACGTTGCTGCTCTATATGCTGGTGGGGATGCTGCAGCTCGGCATCATGTACCTGATTAGCTTCGAAGCCTATCTCTACCTTAGCGTTTCCGAGTTCCTGCTGTTTACCGTCATGACGCCGCTCTACGTTACCCTGATTTATGATCTGATCAGCAAGCGTCCGCTGCGTATCGGCTACGCCTTCAGCGCGCTGCTGGCAGTCGCGGGCGCGGCCATTATTCGCTACGACAAGGTTAGCGATCATTTCTGGTTCGGCCTGCTGCTGGTGCAGCTGGCAAATATCTGTTTTGCCATAGGCATGGTGGGCTATAAACGGCTGCAGGAAACCCGGCCGATGCCGCAGCACACCGCTTTTTCCTGGTTTTACCTTGGTGCAGTGCTGATTGCGATTATCGCCTGGTGCCTGTGGGGCAACCCCGCGAAACTGCCGACCACCTCGCTGCAGTGGGGCATTCTGGTCTGGCTGGGCGTGGCGGCGTCGGGGCTGGGCTACTTTATGTGGAACTACGGCGCCACGCAGGTGGATGCGGGCACGCTGGGCATTATGAACAATATGCATGTTCCGGCGGGGCTGCTGGTGAACCTGGCAATCTGGCAGCAGAAGCCGCACTGGCCCAGCTTTATCGCTGGCGCGCTGGTAATTTTCGCCTCGCTATATGTGCATAAGCGCTGGGTAATACGCCGTCGCTGAGGCGTCCCATCCGTCAGGGCAGTGACGATCGCCCTGACGGTCATTGTGCGCGAAACGGCGGAGCTATTTTCCTGCTTTTGGCGGCTGGGTCGGGCGCGGTTTCGCCGTTTTCGAGGGGGAGGATTTTACCGGCTGCGTCGGACGGGGTTTAGTGGCCTGAGACGGCGCGCTTTTCACCGCCTGCGTCGGACTGGTTTTTACCGGCTGTGTCGGGCGCAGCGTCAGGGTCAGGCCCTTTAAGAAGTTACGCATAATCTGATCGCCGCATTCGCGATAGTTTTTATGATCCGGCTTGCGGAAAATGGCGCCAATTTCCGCCTGAGAAACCGTAAAGTTCGCCTTTTCCAGCACGGCCGGAATATCGGTGGTTTTCAGATCGAACGCGATACGCAGTTTTTTCATAAAAATGTTGTTGTTCATGCGGCGTTCGATTGAGGGCGCTGGCATCTCTTCGCTTTTGCCGCGACGGAAGAAAATCAGGCCGTTGAGAAAATAGCCCATCAGCACGTCCGGCAGCGGTTTAAACGCGGCGTCATCCTCTTTTTTCAGCCAGGCCTGCACGTCGCTCAGCGCAACTTCACAGTCGGTGAGTGCGAAAATCTCTACCACTTTGGCATCGCTTAAATTCAGCATAAAGCGCACGCTGCGCAAAATATCGTTATTGGTCATGGTGAGATTTTCTCATGGTCGTTTAACAGGCTGCGCATTATAGGGGAATTTGCGGCTCAGCGTTGCAAAATCGCGCCAGGAATCGCCGCATCGCGCACGAACGGCAGGTGTTCGCAGGCGTGCTGCCGCGCAAAGCGGGTAAAGGCTTCCAGCACCGGCTGACGCTGCTCGCCATCGCGCACGGCAGCATAAAGGCGGCTCCACAGCCCTTCGCCCAGAGTTTTCGTCACGATTAATCCCTGCTTTTCAAAACTCTCTACGACCCAGTGCGGCAGCGCGGCGATGCCCATGCGCGCCGCCACCATCTGAATCAGCAGCAGCGTATTGTCGACGCTCTTGAGGGCCGGGCTGACGCCTGCCGGCTGAAGAAAGTGCCGCCAGATATCGAGCCGCTGGCGCTGCACCGGATAGATCATCAACACCTCCTGCGCCAGGTCCTCGGGGGTAATGTGCTCGACCTGCGCCAGCGGATGATCGGGCGCCAGCACCAGGCGCACTTCGAAGTCGAACATCGGCGTGTAGTGCAGGCCGCTGCGCGGCAGGATATCGGAGGTCAGCACCACGTCCAGTTCGCCCTGCTGCAGCGCAGGCTGCGGATCGAAGGTCACGCCCGATTTAAAATCCATGACTACCTGCGGCCAGCTCTGGCGAAAGTTGTCCAGCGCCGGCGTCAGCCATTGAATGCAGCTGTGGCACTCAATGGCGATGCGCAGCGTCGCCTGATAAGGCTCGTGGCACGCCTGCAGCGCCTGCTGAATTTGCGGTAGCACCAGCTCCGCCAGCTGCAGCAGAATTTCACCCTGCGGCGTGAAGCGCAGCGGCTGGCTTTTGCGCACGAACAGGCGGAATCCCAGCCGCTGCTCGAGATCGCTGAACTGATGCGACAACGCCGATTGCGTCTGATGAAGCTGCGCGGCGGCAGCGGCCAGCGAGCCAGTATTACGCAGAGCCTGAAGCGTCCGCAGGTGCTTAAGTTCGATCATGAGCGTCCTTCACATGGAGATTGAACAATTTGCGCTTGAGCAACATACACTACCCGCAGAATATAGCGGTGTAAACATCTGGACGGCTAAACATCTTTGGCTGCCAGACTGAGCCAAAGAGAACCTATCGGGAGAACAGCGTATGACCATTCTGAACCACAGCCTTGGCTTTCCCCGCGTCGGCCTGCGTCGCGAACTGAAAAAAGCGCAGGAGAGCTACTGGGCGGGCAAGGCGACCCAGCAAGAGCTGCTGGCGACCGGACGCGAACTGCGCGCCCGCCACTGGCAGCAGCAGAAAGAGGCGGGCGTGGATCTGCTGCCGGTAGGCGATTTTGCCTGGTACGATCATGTGCTGACCACCAGCCTGATGCTGGGCAACGTTCCGGCGCGCCATCAGAATAAAGACGGGTCTATTGACCTCAATACGCTGTTTCGCATTGCGCGCGGCCGGGCACCCACCGGCGAACCTGCCGCCGCCGCCGAGATGACTAAATGGTTTAACACCAACTATCACTATATCGTGCCGGAGTTCACAAAAGGCCAGCTGTTCAGGCTCGCCTGGACCCAGCTGCTGGACGAAGTGGACGAGGCGCTGGCGCTGGGCCACAAGGTGAAGCCGGTGCTGCTCGGCCCGGTGACCTATATCTGGCTCGGCAAAGTTAAAGGCGAGCCGTTCGATCGCCTGTCGCTGCTGAATGATCTTCTGCCGGTTTACCAGCAGCTGCTGGCCGAGCTGAAAAAGCGCGACGTCGAGTGGGTGCAGATTGACGAGCCGGCGCTGTCGCTGGAGCTGCCGCAGGCGTGGCGCGAAGCGTTCAGGCCCGCTTACCAGGCGCTGCAGGGCAACGTGAAGCTGCTGCTGACCACCTATTTCGACAGCATCGGGCAGAACCTTGAGGTCATTCGCGCGCTGCCGGTGCAGGGGCTGCATGTCGATCTGGTGCACGGTCGCGACGACCTTGCGCAGCTAAACCAGCAGCTGCCGGCGACGTGGCTGCTGTCGCTGGGCGTTATCAACGGCCGCAACGTCTGGCGCGCCGACCTGAGCCGCTGGTTCGAACGCCTACAGCCGCTGGTCGGCCAGCGTGAACGGCTGTGGATCGGCACCTCATGTTCGCTGCTGCACAGCCCGATCGATCTGAATGCAGAGACCCGCCTCGACGATGAAGTCAAAAGCTGGTTCGCCTTCGCGCTGCAGAAATGCAGCGAACTAAAGCTGCTGAGCGACGCGCTCAACCATAACGACGCGGCCTCGCTGGAGGCCTGGAGCGCGCCCATTCGCCATCGCGCCCACTCCAGCCGCGTCCACAACGCGGCGGTCGGCAGGCGTCTGGCGGCGATCTCCGCGCAGGATACCGCGCGCGCCAGCGCTTACGCCGTCCGCGCCCGTGCCCAGCGCAGCCGCTTTAATCTGCCCGCCTGGCCCACCACTACCATCGGCTCCTTTCCCCAGACCACTGAGATCCGCGGGCTACGCCTCGACTTCAAAAAAGGCAATATCGACGGTAGCAGCTACCGCACCGGCATCGCGCAGCATATCAAACAGGCGATCGTCGAACAGGAGCGTCTGGGCCTCGACGTGCTGGTGCACGGTGAAGCGGAGCGTAACGATATGGTGGAGTATTTCGGCGAGAACCTGGAGGGGTTCGTCTTCACCCAGAACGGCTGGGTACAGAGTTACGGCTCGCGCTGCGTCAAGCCGCCGGTGATTATCGGCGACGTCAGCCGTCCGCGGCCGATTACCGTGGAGTGGGCGACCTATGCGCAGTCGCTGACCAGCAAGCCGGTAAAAGGAATGCTGACCGGCCCGGTAACCATTCTCTGCTGGTCCTTCCCGCGCGAAGACGTGTCGCGTGAAACCATTGCGAAGCAAATCGCGCTGGCGCTGCGCGACGAGGTCGCCGATCTCGAAGCGGCGGGCATCGGCATTATCCAGATTGACGAGCCGGCGCTGCGCGAAGGCCTGCCGCTGCACCAGTCTGACTGGGCCGCCTACCTGGCATGGGCGGTAGACGCCTTCCGCCTTAACGCCGCGGTGGCGAAAGACGACACCCAGATCCACACCCATATGTGTTATTGCGAATTCAACGACATCATGGCGTCCATCGCGGCGCTGGATGCCGACGTCATCACTATCGAAACCTCGCGTTCCGATATGGATCTGCTGGAAGCCTTTAAAGTATTTGAGTATCCGAACGAAATCGGCCCCGGCGTTTACGATATTCATTCGCCGAACGTGCCGAGCGTCGAGTGGATGGAGAATCTGCTGCGTAAAGCCGCGCAGTGCATCCCGGAAGCGCGTCTGTGGGTCAACCCAGATTGCGGCCTGAAAACGCGCGGCTGGACGGAAACCCGTCAGGCGCTGGCGAACATGGTCGAGGCGGCGAAGAGACTGCGCGGCGAAAACGCCGGAGTGTAAGGTGTTGCTGCTGAGGATGGGGCGCTGCGGCGCCCCTTTTTTATTGCGTGCGTCATCAGGCGACGCCGAACTGCTTAAACCACGTCAGCATGCGCGCCCAGCCATCCTGCGCCGATTCGGCGTGATAGCTCGGACGATAGTCGGCGTTGAAGGCGTGGCCCGCATCGGGATAGACGACGATCTCCGCTTTGGCGTTAGCGGCGTGCAGCGCCTGACGCATCTGCTCCACGCTCTCGAGCGGAATGCCATCGTCCTGGCCGCCGTAGAGGCCCAGCACCGGCGCGCCGAGATCCACGGCGATATCGATCGGATGCTTCTGCTGCTTCATGGTTTTCTCGCCGATGAGGCGACCATACCAGGCGACGGCAGCGCGCAGCTGCGGATTGTGCGCGGCATAAAGCCAGCTGATGCGACCGCCCCAGCAGAAGCCGGTAATGCCCATGCGGCGAATATCGCCGCCGTTGCGGCCGGCCCAGTTGGCGGCATGGTCGAGATCGGAGAGCACCTGGCTGTCCGGCACTTTGCTGACCAGCTCGCTGAACAGGGTGGGGATATCGTTATAATCGTTCGGATCGCCTTCGCGGAAATAGAGTTCCGGCGCCACGGCCAGATAGCCCTCCAGCGCCAGCCGACGGCAGATATCACGGATATGCTCGTGCACGCCAAAGATCTCCTGCACCACCAGCACTACCGGCAGCGGACCGTTCGTCTCTTTCGGTCTGGCGTAGTAAGCGGGCATATTTTCGCCCTGGCTCGGCACTGAGGTTTCGCCTGCCTGGATATCCGGGCTGTCGGTGTGAATCGTGGTTGAGGCGGTCGGCTGGACTGCAGGTGCAAAGCCGCCCGTCGATGATTTTTGTGCCATATTGTCTTCGGTTTTCATTTTTTTCTCCGTGCTGGCAGTAGCGCAATCACGTAACTATAGCCTGGCCAGATGACGCCTGGACCAGAGACCGGGTACAGAGTAGGGAGCAAGCAAAAACACTCTTCTCTTTAACATTGCTGCGAAGCCCGACGCACACAGCTTGTAGCAATGGCGTTCTGAATGGCTTGGTTATGTGACTCAGATCTCATTGCTTTCTATGTAAAATGTAACTTTCATTTTTGATAGTGACTGTTATCACACAAATTTGCGCTGCGCTGACGTAGGTGGCGCGCTTCACTTCCCTGTTCAGGAGTTTGCTATGTCTGACGTTTTCCACCTTGGCCTGACCAAAGCCGATCTGCAGGGCGCGACCCTGGCAATCGTTCCCGGCGATCCGGAGCGCGTAAAGAAAATTGCCGGACTGATGGCGGATGCCCAGCCGCTGGCGTCGCACCGGGAGTTCACTTCCTGGCTGGCGAAGCTGGACGGTAAGCCAGTGGTAGTCTGCTCCACCGGTATCGGCGGCCCGTCAACCTCTATCGCAGTAGAGGAGCTGGCGCAGCTTGGCGTGCGCACCTTCCTGCGCGTCGGCACCACCGGTGCTATTCAGCCGCACATTAACGTCGGCGACGTGCTGGTGACTACCGGCGCGGTGCGCCTCGACGGTGCCAGCCAGCACTTCGCGCCGCTGGAATTCCCCGCCGTAGCGGATTTTGCCTGCACCACCGCGCTGGTCGCGGCGGCAGAAGCGAGCGGCGCGACCACCCATATCGGCGTAACCGCGTCGTCCGACACCTTCTATCCGGGCCAGGAGCGTTACGACACCTTCTCCGGCCGCGTGGCCAGCCGCTTCCAGGGCTCAATGAAGGAGTGGCAGCAGATGGGCGTGCTTAACTATGAGATGGAATCTGCGACGCTGCTGACGATGTGCGCCAGCCAGGGGCTGCGCGCGGGCATGGTGGCGGGCGTCATCGTCAATCGTACCCAGAAAGAGATCCCGGATGCGGCCGCCATGAAGCAGACCGAGAGCGATGCGGTAAAAATTGTGGTCGAAGCGGCGCGCCGTTTGTTATAACGCTTTCAGGCAGCGCTTCTGCGCGCTGCCGTTGCTCTTTACAGCAAAAGCGAGGATTGCCCGATGCGCCACACGCCGCCACGACACAAATCCGCCTTAACTGCTTCTCCCGCCGCCATGCAGGCGCGCCTTGAAAATGCCGCCGCCCGCTTTCGCCAGCATATGGCGCAGCAGGATTACGCCGCCGCCGCCAGCTGCTGCGAAGAGGTGCTGCGCATCATGCCAAATCAGATGCAGGTACTGAGCGACTATGCGCTCTGCTTGATGCGGCTTGGCCACTACAGCAAATCTTACCGCGTCTATCAGAAAATCTATCAGGCGCCGCCTGCGGTGCGCGCCACCGCTTCGGAAACCTGGCTGGACGGGCTGGCGGAGCTGTGCGGCTGGATGGGCAAGCGAGAGGCGCTGGCGAAATATGGCCTGGAAGCGCTGAACGGCGCAGACGCGCGTTTTCGCCAGGGGCAGCGTTACCCCTTCCCGGCGGCGCGGCCGGAACCGATCGACCTGACGAAACCCGAACAGAACGCGATCGCCTTCAGCCTCTATGGCGGTCAGCCGCGCTACTGCGAAACGCTGATTAAAAACGTCGAGGTCGCGCAGCAATTCTATCCCGGCTGGCGCTGCCGCATTTATCTCGATCAGAGCGTGCCGCAGCATGTGTGGCAGCGTCTCAATCAGCCGCACGTGGACCTGGTCGATATGTCGCAGGAAAAGGCGATCTACCCGACGATGTGGCGTTTTCTGGTGATGGACGATCCCGGCGTCAAACGCTTTATTATCCGTGACGCCGACTCGCTGCTGTCGGAGCGCGAAGCGGCGGCGGTCGACGCCTGGCTCGCCTCGCCGTACTGGTTCCACCATATGCGCGACTACTTTTCCCATACCGAGCTGCTGCTGGCGGGCATGTGGGGCGGCTGTAACGGCGTCTTCAGCAAGATGGCACAGGCGATGCGCGACTTTATCGCCCGCTACAGCGGCAGCGCGCGCTTTACCGATCAATATTTCCTGAAGGCGGCGCTGTGGCCGACGGTGCGCGAAAGCCTGCTGAGCCACGATGAGATTTTCCGTTTTCATCAGGCTCAGCCCTGGCCGCCGCACGCGCCGGTGCGCTGGCGCATGGAGAAATTCCACGTTGGCAGCAACGCCGGCTTTGCCAGCATGGCGGGCAAGGCGACGGTGAAAGAGGGAGAGACGCAGTTCGTGGCGTTCACCTGGGGCGGCAACGTCTTTGTCTATCCGGCGCGGGTAAAAGGGGATGAATGGCTGATGCCGATGCCCTTTTTCCTTACCGACGCATGGAAAGCGGGCGAGCTGCAGGTCAAAGCGCTATAGCGCCTGCCGTGGGGGTGAAAACCGCCCGAAAATAGTCTGGACATTCATACAGGCCGACTTTACCTTTTCCCGAGCAATGCGCGTCGCGAGGGAACCATGGATCAGCAGATTATTATTAGCGCCTGTCTGGCGCTCGCCGGACTGGGTATCGGCTGGATGCTGGCGCAGCTGCGCGCTGGCCATCAGGCCGCCAGCTTTGCCACCGAGCGGCGTTTGCAGCAGGAGGCGCAGCAGCGTCAGCAGCAGCAGCTTGAACAGCTCCAGCAACAGCTGCAGCAGCGTGAACAGGAGCTGCGCCAGCTGCACGGCGCGCTGAGCGGCGCGCAGGAGCGGCTGCAACAGCTCGACTACTGGCGCGGCGAATGCGAACAGCTTAACCGCGAGCTGCGTAACCAGCTAGAGGTCAACAGCGCGCAGGAGGCCGAGCTGCGCGAGGTAACCATCCGCCTTGAAGAGACGCGCTTCGCCGCCGAAGAGAAGCAGCGCCTGCTCACCAGCAGCGAGCAGCGCCTCAGCGCGCAGTTCGAAAATCTTGCCAACCGCATCTTCGAAAACAGCGGCCGCCGCGTCGACGAGCAGAACCGCCAGAGCCTGAACAGCCTGATCGGCCCGCTGCGCGAACAGCTGGACGGGTTTCGCCGCCAGGTGCATGACAGCTTCGGCCAGGAGGCGCGTGAGCGTCACACGCTGGCGCACGAAATCCGCCAGCTGCAGCAGCTGAATGCGCAGATGGCGCAGGAGGCGATCAACCTCACCAGGGCGCTGAAAGGCGACAACAAGATTCAGGGCAACTGGGGCGAAGTGGTGCTGAGCCGCGTGCTGGAAGCGTCAGGCCTGCGCGAAGGCCATGAGTATCAGACGCAGGTCAGTTTGCAGTCGGAACAGCAGGGCAGAATGCAACCGGATGTGATCGTGCGGCTGCCGCAGGGCAAAGATGTGGTGGTTGACGCCAAGATGACGCTGGTGGCCTATGAGCGCTACTTCAACGCGGAAGATGAAGTGACGCGCGAGCAGGCGCTTCAGGAGCATGTCGCCGCTGTGCGCAGCCATATTCGGCTGCTGGGCCGTAAAGATTATCAACAACTGGCCGGTTTACGCTCGCTCGATTATGTGTTGATGTTCATTCCGGTCGAGCCAGCCTTTCTACTGGCGATCGATCGTCAGCCAGAGCTGATCAGCGAGGCGCTGCAGCAGAACATTATGCTGGTGAGCCCGACAACGCTGCTGGTGGCGCTGCGCACCATTAACAACCTGTGGCGCTATGAGCATCAGAGCCGCAACGCGCAGCGCATCGCCGATCGCGCGGCGCGGCTTTACGACAAGATGCGACTGTTCGTCGATGATATGAGCGGCATCGGCCATAATCTGGATAAGGCGCACAACAGCTACCGCGAGGCGATGAAAAAGCTGGCGGAAGGGCGCGGCAACCTGATCGCGCAGAGCGAGGCGTTTAAATCCCTGGGCGTTGAAGTTAAACGCTCAATCAATCCGCAGTTAGTCGAGCAGGCGATGCCGGAAAAGGCATGGGATGACCATGAGGCGCCAGACGACGTTGCTGAAAGCCTGGAGACGCGTGTGAGGCGGCTCCACGAATAAGCGGGTCGTTGCGTGCCTGACTACCCTGACTCTGATACACTTCGGGAAGTATTGTTTGTGGAACAGGTAAAACCGATGGCAGATGAATCACAGCAGGAAACTACCCATTTTGGCTTTCAGACGGTCGCCAAAAGCGAAAAAGCTGACAAAGTCGCGGACGTGTTTCACTCCGTAGCGGCGAAATATGACCTGATGAACGATCTGATGTCCTTTGGCATCCATCGCATCTGGAAGCGTTTTACCATCGACAGCAGCGGCGTGCGTCGCGGTCAGCGCGTGCTCGATCTGGCAGGCGGCACCGGCGATTTGACGGCGAAGTTTTCCCGTCTGGTCGGCGACACCGGCCAGGTGGTGCTGGCGGACATCAACAGCTCCATGCTGAAAATGGGCCGCGACAAGCTGCGCAATCTCGGCGTAGTCGGCAACGTCAGCTATGTGCAGGCCAATGCCGAAGCGCTGCCCTTCCCGGATAACTATTTCGACTGCATCACCATCTCTTTCGGCCTGCGTAACGTGACGGATAAAGAGAAGGCGCTGGCGTCAATGTTCCGCGTGCTTAAGCCAGGCGGACGCCTGCTGGTGCTGGAGTTCTCTAAACCGGTGCTCGATCCTCTCAGCAAAGCCTACGACGCCTATTCGTTCCATATTCTGCCGCGCGTCGGTCAGCTGGTGGCGCAGGACGCCGAAAGCTACCGCTATCTGGCAGAGTCGATCCGCATGCATCCCGACCAGGAGACCCTGAAGGCGATGATGAACGACGCCGGATTCGAGAACACCACTTATTCCAACATGACCGGCGGCATCGTCGCGCTGCATCGTGGATTTAAGTTTTAACCGGATATGGTGATGCGCTTGACGCCCTTGATTACCGCCGGTCTTGAGACCGCGCTAAACCGCATGCTCTATCGCGATCGCGGCCTGAAAGCCGCACGTCAGCGCCTGGCAGGACAGGTGCTGACGCTACGTCTTGAGGAGCTCTCCCATCCGCTGGTGCTGGTCTTCAGCGAACAGCAGCTTG
Source organism: Enterobacter sp. BRE11 (assembly GCF_031844285.1). Taxonomy (NCBI): domain Bacteria; kingdom Pseudomonadati; phylum Pseudomonadota; class Gammaproteobacteria; order Enterobacterales; family Enterobacteriaceae; genus Enterobacter; species Enterobacter sp. BRE11. Next base: position 16,001 of record NZ_JAUZUX010000008.1, on the reverse strand, counting down.
ACGTGCTGAGCGACTGGCAGGACAGCAGCGACTGCACCGTGATTACGCAGCTGAAAACCCTGCCGAAGCTGCGCGATCGACAGCAGCTGACCAGCCTGATCCGCAGCGGCGAGCTGCAGGTCGAAGGCGATCTGCAGGTGGTGCAGCGCTTTTCCGCCCTCATCGATCTGGCCGAGCTGGACCCGGCCGAATATCTCGCGCCCTGGATTGGCGATATCGCCGCGCAGGGCGTCAGCCAGGCGGCGCAGCGCGCCCTGCGGCTGTTACGCGGCGAGGTCGCGCGCCGTCAGGATTATCTGGGACAGGCGTTAACCGAAGAGTGGCGCGTCGCGCCGGGCGCGCTGGAACTGGCGTGGTTTTCTGAGGAGGTAGACGCGATGGAACGTTCGCTTGATGCGCTCACGGCGCGTTTAGCGCAGCTGGAGGCGAAATGACGTTTGGAGAGATTCGCCGTTTATATTTCATCATCAGGATCTTTTTGACCTACGGTCTTGATGAACTGATCCCCCGCATGCGCCTTACCATTCCGCTGCGCCTGTGGCGCCGCACGATTTTCTGGCTGCCTAACCGTCATAAAGATGAAGAGATCGGCGTGCGTATGCGCCTGGCAATGGAGCAGCTCGGTCCGGTCTGGATTAAGTTCGGCCAGATGCTCTCCACGCGTCGCGACCTTTTTCCGCCCGTGATCGCCGATCAGCTCGCTATCCTGCAGGATCGCGTGGCGCCCTTCGACGGCGTAAAGGCCAAAGAGCAGATTGAAAAATCGATCGGCGGCCCGGTAGAAACCTGGTTCGATGATTTCGATATCAAACCGCTGGCCTCGGCATCCATTGCGCAGGTGCACACCGCCACGCTGAAATCCACCGGCAAGAAGGTCGTAATCAAGGTGATTCGCCCGGACATCCTGCCGGTGATCCGTGCGGACATGAAGCTGATCTATCGCCTGGCACGCCTGGTGGCGCGGCTGCTGCCGGACGGACGTCGTCTGCGTCCCATGGAAGTGGTGCGCGACTACGAGAAGACCCTGATCGACGAGCTGAATCTGCTGCGCGAAGCGGCCAACGCCATTCAGCTGCGCCGTAACTTCGAAGATAGCCCCATGCTCTACGTGCCGGAAGTCTATTCGGACTACTGCAGCGAAACCATGCTGGTGATGGAGCGCATTTACGGCATTCCCATCTCTGACGTGGCCACGCTGGAGCAGCACGGCGTCAACATGAAGCTGCTGGCCGAGCGCGGCGTGCAGGTCTTCTTTACGCAGGTATTCCGTGACAGCTTCTTCCATGCCGATATGCATCCCGGCAATATCTTCGTCAGCTACGACCATCCGGAAGATCCGCAATATATCGGTATCGACTGCGGCATCGTCGGCTCGCTGAACAAAGAGGATAAGCGCTATCTGGCGGAAAACTTTATCGCCTTCTTCAACCGGGACTACCGCAAAGTGGCGGAGCTGCACGTCGATTCAGGCTGGGTGCCGCCCGATACCAACGTCGAAGACTTTGAGTTCGCTATTCGCACCGTGTGCGAACCCATTTTCGAAAAGCCGCTGGCGGAAATCTCTTTCGGCCACGTGCTGCTTAACCTCTTCAGTACCGCGCGCCGCTTCAATATGGAAGTGCAGCCGCAGCTGGTGCTGCTGCAAAAAACGCTGCTCTATGTCGAAGGCATCGGCCGCCAGCTCTATCCGCAGCTCGACCTGTGGAAAACCGCCAAGCCATTCCTGGAAGAGTGGATTAAGGACCAGATTGGTCTGCCGGCAATCCTGCGCGCAGTAAAAGAAAAAGCGCCTTTCTGGGCGGAGAAGCTGCCGGAACTGCCAGAACTGTTTTATGAAAGCATGCGGCATCATAAACTTTTGCAGCACAGCGTCGATAAGCTGAGCAAGGATATGCACGCCCAGCGGACGCAACATCATAAAGCGCGCTATCTGTTCGGCGTCGGCGCCACCCTGCTGCTCAGCGGTACGGCCGTATTACTGAGCCGCCCGGACTGGGATTTCTTTCCGGCTTTGTTAATGGCGGCGGGTTTCGTTGCCTGGCTAATCGGCTGGCGCAAGACAAACTAATTGTCAGCCACGCCTGAATCGCGGTAATGTCGCAGCCTTAAGCCCGGCGTCATCAGGGCTTTTGGCTGACATTACTCTTCTTAATTTTCTCGCAACATCAGAGGCACTATCTCATGGGCGGTATCAGTATCTGGCAATTATTAATTATTGCCGTCATCGTTGTACTCCTGTTTGGCACCAATAAGTTAAAAAATCTGGGTTCCGATATCGGTTCCTCTATCAAGGGCTTTAAAAAAGCCATGAGCGATGAGGATGAGAAAAAGGATCATCCAAACCAGCAGGACGCTGATTTCAATGCCAAAACGCTGGCGGACAAACAGCAAACTTCGGCTAACAAAGAAGACGTCAAAAACGACAAGCAGGTGTAAACCGTGTTCGACATTGGTTTTAGTGAACTGGTACTGGTGTTCGTGATCGGGCTAATTGTTCTCGGCCCGCAGCGACTGCCGGTTGCGGTAAAAACCGTAGTAGGCTGGATTCGTGCGATGCGCTCGCTGGCCGCCAACGTGCAGCACGAGCTGGCGCAGGAGCTGAAACTGCAGGAGCTGCAGGATAGCCTGAAAAAGGTGGAAGAGGCGAGCCGCGGCGCCATGTCGCCGGAGCTGAAAGAGTCGATGGAAGAGCTGCGCAAGACTGCCGATTCGATGAAGCGTTCGGTTCAGCAGAGCATCGACATCGAAAAAGCCGAGGATGAAGCCAATACCATCCATGCCCCTCAGCAACGCGCGGCAGAATCCGTAACGCCAGCGACGGCCCATACTCAGGCCAGCGCGCCGGCACAGACGCCGGAAGCGGCAACGGAGGCCGCTGAAGCCGCTAAAACCGATGTGAACCCGCAGGCGGCGGTTGTTAATTCGACGCCGGCTGCGCCGCGCAGTCCGACAACAACCTCTTCTGCAAGTGATGAACGATAACCATGGCCGTTGAAGATACCCAACCGCTTATCAGCCACTTAATTGAGCTGCGTAAGCGTCTGCTGTACTGCATCGTCGCGGTGTTTGCGATTTTCATGGCGCTGATCTATTTCGCCAACGACATCTATCACCTGGTCGCTTCGCCGCTGATCAGCCAGATGCCGGCCGGCGCCAGCATGATCGCGACCGACGTTGCCTCTCCGTTTTTCACGCCGATTAAGCTCACCATCATCGTGTCGGTGTTTCTCGCGGTGCCGGTGATCCTCTATCAGGTATGGGCTTTTGTTGCGCCAGCGCTCTACCGGCATGAACGCAGGCTGGTGATGCCGCTGCTCTTCTCCAGCACCCTGCTGTTTTACGTCGGCGTCGCCTTCGCTTACTTCATCGTCTTTCCGCTGGCGTTCGGCTTCTTCGCCAAAACCGCGCCGCAGGGCGTGACCATCGCGACCGACATCACCAACTACCTCGATTTCGTCATGACGCTGTTTATGGCATTCGGCGTGGCGTTCGAGGTGCCGGTGGCGATCGTGCTGCTCTGCTGGACCGGTATCACTACGCCGGAAGATTTGAAAAAGAAACGCCCCTATATTCTGGTCGGCGCGTTCGTTGTTGGGATGCTGCTCACACCGCCGGACGTTTTCTCGCAAACTTTGCTCGCTATTCCGATGTACTGCCTGTTTGAAGTCGGCGTATTCTTTTCCCGTTACTACGTCGGGAAGGGACGGCGGGCACAGGAAGAGGAACAGGAACAGCATACCGATTCCTGACCCGTTATCAGTATCTTTCCCGCGCCTGGCGGGTAGACCCTGTTACCGAACCGCCCATCTGGGCGGTTTTTGTTTAATAAGCTATGGGAAAGATTATGTTTGATATCGGTGTAAACCTGACCAGCACGCAATTCGCCGCCGACCGCGACAAGGTGGTAAAGCGTGCGCGCGAAGCGGGCGTCACCGGCATGTTAATCACCGGGACCAATGCGCTGGAGAGCCAACAGGCGCAGCGGCTGGCCGAGCGTCAGCCCGACTTCTGCTGGTCGACGGCGGGTGTGCATCCGCATCACGCCAGCGAATGGTCGAATGAGACGGCCAATACGCTGCGGCGCCTGGCAGAGCGGCCGCAGGTGGTGGCGATTGGCGAATGCGGCCTCGATTTCAACCGCAACCTTGCTGCCCACGAGCAGCAGGAGTATGCCTTCGACGCGCAGCTGGCGCTGGCCGCCGAGCTGAATATGCCGGTTTTCCTGCACTGTCGCGAGGCGCATGACCGCTTTGCAGCGGTGCTGGCACCCTGGCTGCCGAAGCTGCCAGGCGCGGTGGTACACTGCTTTACCGGCACGCGCGACGAGCTGGAGGCCTGTCTGGCGATGGGGCTGTCGGTAGGCATTACCGGCTGGGTCTGCGATGAGCGTCGCGGTATGGCGCTGCGTGAGATGCTGCCGCTGATCCCGGCAGAGCGACTGTTGCTGGAGACGGACGCGCCCTGGCTGCTGCCGCGCGATATGCATCCGCGGCCGACGTCGCGTCGTAATGAACCCTGTTTTTTGCCGCATATCGTGCAGCAGGTGGCGAAGTGGCGCGGAGAAGAGCAGGAGGCGCTGGCGCAGCAGGTAGATCGTAACGCGCGCGCGCTGTTCCGTCTGCCCTAAAGCTTGCGGAACTGCTTGTTGTCGACGCTGCGCATTACCTGTTTATTTAGCAGGTTAAGCAGCAGCATAGAGCGCGTTTCGCCATCGGGTTCAGCGAAAATGGCGCGCAGGCCTTCAAAGGTCCCTTCGGTGATGATGACCTCATCGCCGACCTGCGGCGTTTCCGGATCGATCAGCGTTTGCGGCACGTCGGTTTGCAGCGCTTCGATAACGGCGGAAGGCACTGTCGCAGGCAGCGTGCCGAAGCGCACGAAGTGGCTGACGCCGCGCGTGCTGCTGATGGTGGTGGTATGAATCGCTTCCGGATCGAATTCGATAAAGAGGTAGTTAGGAAACAGGGGCTCACTCACGGTGGTCCGTTTGCCGCGCACCACTTTTTCCAGAGCGATCATCGGGCTGAGGCAATGCACCTCCTGCCGCTCAAGATGCTCTTTCGCGCGCAACAGCTGTCCACGTTTGCAATAGAGTAAGTACCAGGATTCCATAAATGCTCCCATTGAATGGACGCTAAGAATAGCAAACCTGCTGCCAGAGTTATAGCGCATCGCAGCGTGGAAAGATGCCGAAGCGGACAAAGTGGCCGAGGTTTCCGCAAACTGCCCGACACAAGCGGGAAAATTGACGAGCGGCGGTGCGCTGGTTCAGACTCGGGACTCATAACGTTTGCGAAAAGGATCTGCTGATGGAACTGTTTTTATTAAGCAACGGCAGGCTGGCCGACGATGCGCCGCTGCTTGGCTATGCGCAGCCGCAGCTGCATGCGATGATCGCCCAGCGCGGCATTCGTTCGGCGGTGCTGGTGCCTTACGCCATTATTCGCGGTGACCATCAACAGCGCGCCGCCGAGCTGAGCGCGTCGCTGGGCGTTACCGTGCGCTGCGTACAGGATTTCGCGACGCCGGTGGCGGCCATTGAGCAGGCGGAGCTGATTCTGGTCAGCGGCGGCAATACCTGGCTGCTGAATCAGATGCTGCACGAGAGCGGCCTGATTGTGGCGATCCAGCGCGCCGTACGCGAACGGGCGGTGCCTTACGTCGGATGGAGCGCGGGCTGCAACGTAGCGACGCCCTCGATTCGCACCACCAACGATATGCCGGTGCGCAGCAGCGTGGTGTTGCCTGCGCTGGGCCTGTTTCCGGTTCAGATCAATCCCCACTACCTTGACGCGCACGCCAGCGGGCATATGGGCGAAACCCGCGACGAACGGCTGGCGGAGTTTTGCGCCGTTAATCCCGAAGAGTCAGTGATTGCGCTGCGCGAAGGCAGTTTTCTGCATGTGCATGAAAACCAGCTCTCTTACTTCAGCGTGCGCGGCGAGGATTTTAAAGTATTCCGCCATAATCAGCCGATTCAGGCCTGCCGCGACGCGACGGCGCTGCAGGCACTGGTTCCCTTTCGCTGCGACTAAGGTTGCTGCATAAAATCCAACACGCCTTAAGAATCGGCCCTATAATGGCCGATTCACTTTGGCTGGAAGCGAAGGCCGCATGAAATATCACGATTTACGAGACTTCCTTACGCTGCTGGAACAGCGCGGCGAGTTAAAGCGCATTAGCCACGCTATCGATCCTGAGCTGGAAATGACGGAAATTGCCGACCGCACGCTGCGCGCGGGCGGACCGGCGCTGCTGTTTGAAAATCCCAAAGGCTATGACATGCCGGTGCTGTGCAACCTGTTCGGCACGCCGAAACGCGTGGCGATGGGCATGGGCCAGGAAGAGGTCAGCGCGCTGCGCGAAGTCGGCAAGCTGCTGGCGTTTCTGAAAGAGCCGGAGCCGCCGAAAGGCTTTCGCGATCTGTTCGACAAGATGCCGCAGTTCAAACAGGTGCTGAACATGCCAACCAAACGGCTGCGCAACGCGCCCTGTCAGGAAGAGGTGTTCAGCGGCGATGAGGTCGACCTGTCGCGCATTCCGGTGATGAAGTGCTGGCCTGACGACGCCGCACCGCTGATTACCTGGGGGCTGACCGTTACGCGCGGGCCGCACAAAGAGCGGCAAAATCTGGGCATCTATCGGCAGCAGGTGATTGGCAAAAATCGCCTGATTATGCGCTGGCTCTCCCATCGCGGCGGCGCGCTCGACTATCAGGAGTGGTGCCAGACCCACCCTGGCGAACGCTTCCCGGTTTCCGTCGCCCTCGGCGCCGATCCCGCCACTATTCTCGGCGCGGTAACGCCGGTGCCGGATACGCTGTCGGAGTACGCCTTCGCCGGTCTGCTGCGCGGTAATAAAACGGAAGTGGTGAAGTGCCTCTCCAACGATCTGGAAGTGCCCGCCAGCGCGGAGATCGTGCTGGAAGGTTACATTGAGCCGGGCGATATGGCGCCGGAAGGGCCCTATGGCGATCATACGGGCTACTACAATGAAGTGGATAACTTCCCGGTTTTCACCGTCACGCACGTTACGCAGCGGCAGAACGCCATCTATCACTCCACCTATACTGGCCGTCCGCCCGATGAGCCAGCGGTGCTGGGTGTCGCGCTGAACGAAGTGCTGGTGCCGATCCTGATTAAGCAGTTCCCGGAGATTGTAGATTTCTATCTGCCGCCGGAGGGCTGCTCTTATCGCCTGGCGGTGGTGACGATGAAAAAACAGTACGCAGGACACGCAAAGCGCGTGATGTTCGGCGTCTGGTCATTCCTGCGGCAGTTCATGTACACCAAATTTGTTATTGTGTGTGACGACGATGTTAACGCACGCGACTGGAACGATGTGATCTGGGCCATTACCACCCGTATGGATCCGGCACGCGACACGGTGCTGGTGGAAAACACGCCTATCGACTATCTGGACTTCGCCTCGCCGGTTTCCGGCCTGGGCTCCAAGATGGGCCTGGACGCCACCAATAAATGGCCGGGCGAGACCCAGCGCGAGTGGGGACGACCGATCGTGAAAGATCCCGCCGTCACGGCGCGCATCGACGCGATCTGGGATGACTTAGGCATCTTTACTCAGCCGCCGCAGCGCTGACGGCGCGCACAACCCTAATGACGACCCGACAGAGGGAACGCATGACGATTTTAAGCTGTAAAGTAACTTCAGTTGAAGCGATTACCGAGACCGTGTATCGCGTCCGCCTGATACCCGAAGCGGATTTTACCTTCCGCGCCGGGCAGTATTTGATGGTGGTGATGGACGAGCGCGACAAGCGTCCGTTCTCGCTCGCCTCGACGCCGATGGAAAAAGAGATTATTGAGCTGCATATCGGTGCCTCCGATCTCAATCTCTACGCCATGGCGGTGATGGATCGCATCCGCGACGACCGGCAGATCACCGTGGATATTCCGCACGGCGACGCCTGGCTGCGGGAAGAGAGCACGCGTCCGATTATCCTGATCGCTGGCGGTACCGGCTTCTCCTATGCGCGCTCTATCCTGCTGACCGCGCTGGCGCAGCAGCCGGATCGCGAAATCGCTATTTACTGGGGCGGTCGCGAACTACAGCACCTCTACGATCTCGACGAGCTCAATGCGCTGGCGGTGAAGCACCCTAATCTGCGCGTGGTGCCGGTGGTCGAACAGCCCGAAGAGGGCTGGCAGGGACGTTCCGGCACGGTGCTGACGGCGGTAATGCAGGATTTCGCCACCCTGGCGGAGCATGATATCTATATCGCCGGCCGCTTTGAGATGGCGAAGATCGCTCGTGACCGCTTCTGCGCTGAGCGCGGCGCAAAAGAAGCGCAGATGTTCGGTGACGCGTTCGCCTTTATTTGAGGCGTCAGGCAGAAAAAACCCGCCCCTGACGGGCGGGAACTGACTTCCAACGTGATCCAACGTATTACAGACGCTCAAATACGGTGGCGATGCCCTGGCCTAAGCCGATGCACATGCTGGCCAGGCCGAACTGGGCATCACGTCGTTCCATAATGTTCAGCAGCGTGGCGCTGATGCGCGCGCCGGAGCAGCCAAGCGGATGACCGAGCGCGATGGCGCCGCCGTTCAGATTCACCTTATCGTCCAGCCGATCCAGCAAACCGAGATCTTTAATGCAGGGCAGGGTCTGCGCGGCGAACGCTTCGTTCAGCTCGAATATGTCGATATCCTCCACGCTTAATCCGGCACGCTTCAGCGCCAGCTTGCTGGCAGGCACCGGACCGTAGCCCATAATCGACGGATCGCAGCCGATGACCGCCATGCTTCTGACGCGCGCGCGCGGCGTCAGCCCCAGTTCACGCGCGCGGCTTTCGCTCATTACCAGCAGCGCGGCGGCGCCGTCGGAGAGCGCCGAAGAGCTGCCCGCCGTGACCGTGCCGTTCACCGGATCGAACGCCGGCTTCAGCGCCGCCAGCCCTTCAAGGCTGGTCTCCTCGCGGATCACCTCGTCAAAATCGTAGCGCTTCAGCACGCCGTCGGCATCGTGACCGTAGGTCGGCACGATCTCCCGGCGAAAATCGCCGCGCTGCGTCGCGGCCCAGGCGCGCTGATGAGAGCGCAGCGCAAAGGCGTCCTGCTGTTCGCGGCCGATATGATGCATATGCGCCAGCATTTCGGCGGTCAGACCCATCATGCCCGCCGCTTTCGCGACCGTGCGGCCCAGTCCGGGATGAAAATCGACGCCGTGGCTCATCGGCACGTGACCCATATGTTCGACGCCGCCGACCAGGCAGGCGTGCGCGTCGCCGACCATAATGGCGCGCGCCGCATCGTGCAGCGCCTGCATCGACGATCCGCACAGGCGATTGACGGTGGTCGCCGGCACGCGATGGGGAATTTCCGCCAGCAGCGCGGCGTTGCGCGCGATATTAAAGCCCTGCTCCAGCGTCTGCTGCACGCAGCCCCACACGATGTCGTCCAGCGTGGCGGGATTTAGCGCCGGATGGCGGCTTAACAGCTCGCGCATCAGATGCGCAGAGAGATCTTCCGCGCGCACCTGACGAAAGGCGCCGCCTTTGGAACGGCCCATCGGCGTGCGGACCGCGTCAATAATCACCACATTTTCCATCTTCTGTCCTCAGGCGCTTTGCAGCGCCGCTTCGTCGATAGGTTGAACCGCCGGATACCAGCTTTCGCGCTGATGCGCCTTCTGCAGGAGCAGGTCAGGCAGCTGGTAGAGCGCGCCCAGATCGCCGTAGCGTCTGGCCTGATCCACCACGTTGCCGTTGCCGAGCGTGTCGAGATAGCGCAGCGCGCCGCCGCGGAACGGCGGAAAGCCGAGGCCGTAGACCAGCGCCATATCGGCTTCGGCCGGCGAGGCGACGATCTTCTCCTCCAGGCAGCGCACCACTTCGTTCAGCATCGGGATCATCATGCGATTAAGGATCTCTTCGTCGCTGAAGACGCGCGTAGCGGCGCAAACAGGGTTAAGCAGCGCGTCCACCTCGGGATCGACCGCTTTTTTCGCTTTGCCTTTGCGATCCGTCTCCCAGCGGTAAAAGCCTTTGCCGTTCTTCTGGCCATAGCGTCCCGCATCGAACAGAACGTCGATAGCGTCGCGGTACTCTTTCTGCATGCGCGTCGGAAAACCTTCCGCCATCACGCGCTGCGCGTGATGCGCGGTATCGATGCCGACCACGTCCAGCAGCCACGCCGGGCCCATCGGCCAGCCGAACTGCTTTTCCATCACCTTATCGATCTGACGGAAGTCCGCGCCGTCGCGCAGCAGCAGGCCGAAGGCGGCGAAGTAGGGGAAAAGCACGCGGTTGACGAAGAAGCCAGGACAGTCATTGACGACGATCGGCGTCTTGCCCATTTTGCTCGCCCAGGCCACCACTTTGCCGATGGTGGCGTCGCTGCTCTTCTCGCCGCGCACCACCTCTACCAGCGGCATACGCGGCACCGGGTTGAAGAAGTGCATGCCGCAGAAATTTTCCGGACGCTGCAGCGCCTGAGCCAGCTGGCTGATGGGGATCGTCGAGGTATTGGAAGCGAGTACCGCATCCGCGCGCAGATGCTGTTCGGTTTCCGCCAGCACTTTCGCTTTGACCTGCGGATTCTCGACCACCGCTTCGACCACGATATCGGCGCGCTCGAAACCGGCATAGTCGAGCGTAGGCTGGATCATGGCAATGGTGCTGGCCAGCTTGCCGCCGTCGATCTTGCCGCGCTCCAGCTGTTTATTCAGCAGCTTGCTCGCCTCGTTCATGCCCAGCGTCAGCGCCTGCGGCTGAATATCCTTCATCTTCACCGGCACGCCTTTCCACGCCGACTGATAGCTGATGCCGCCGCCCATAATGCCCGCGCCCAGCACCGCCGCCTGTTCCGGCGCGCTGCTGGCGCTGGCGTACTTTTTCGCCAGCCCTTTGACATACTGATCGTTAAGGAAAATGCCGACCAGCGCCCGCGCTTCATCGCTCTGCGCCAGCGGCACGAAGGCGGCGGTTTCCAGCTTCAGCGCATCGTCGCGCCCCAGCGCGGCGGCGGCCTCGATGGTTTTAACCGCAGCGAGCGGTGCGGGATAGTGTTTGCCTGCGGTTTGCAGCACGACGTTTTTAGCCACGGTAAAGCTCATGGCGGCTTCAATCGGGCTGAGGCGCAGCGGCGCCAGCTTCGGCGCGCGGCGCGCCTGCCAGTCGCCCTGCGCGATAGCTTCCTTCAGCATGGCGAGCGCGGCGGCGCACAGCTTATCGCTGCTGACCACCGCATCGACCAGCCCGAGCTTAAGCGCGCTGGCGCCGTCGACATCTTTTCCGGCGGCGATAATCTCCAGCGCGGCGTCGGCGCCCAGCAGGCGCGGCAGGCGTACGCTACCGCCGAAGCCCGGCATAATACCCAGCCGCGTTTCCGGCAGACCGATGCGCGCGCCAGGCGTAGCGACGCGCAGATCGGTCGCCAGAATGCATTCGCACCCGCCGCCCAGCGCGTAGCCGTCTATCGCGGCGATGGTCGGCACCGGCAGATCTTCCAGCCGGTTAAAGATGCTGTTGGCGAAAGCGAGCCACTGGCTGAGCTTTTCCGTCGGCGCGTCGAACAGCGAGAGAAATTCGGTAATATCGGCGCCGACGATAAAGGCGGGCTTAGCCGAGCTTAGCAGTACGCCGCGCAGCGAGGTTTGCTGCTCCAGCACGCCAATCGCTTCGCCAAGGCTGGCGACGGTGCGGGTGTCGAGTTTATTGACTGAGCCGGGGGCGTCGAACTGCAGCTCAGCGACGCCGTCCTCGAGCCAGCGCAGGGAAAGGGTATCGCCTTGGTAGAGCATGTGCGTCTCCTGATCGCGAAAAGGGATCTGGTCATACCAGATGATCAGGAGTGTGGGATTCGTGTTAATTTTTTGCAAACCAAAGTTTGCTTATTTGCTAACAGGATCACAGCGTTGGGAACGCGGCGTTCAGGCGGCGGCTGTGCTACACTGCGGCGATTTTCGCGACACGGGAGAGCGAGCAATGGATTCACTGAAAACGCTGTATCAGACGCATATCGCCATGCTGCAACAGCGGGCGCAGCAGGTGCTGACGCGCAATAAACTGGATGCGATGTTGATTCATTCCGGCGAACTGCTGACGGTTTTTCTCGACGATCATGACTATCCCTTTAAGGTGAATCCTCAGTTCAAAGCCTGGGTGCCGGTCACGCAGGTGCCGAACTGCTGGCTCTGGATCGACGGCGTCAATAAGCCGAAACTCTGGTTCTACTCGCCGGTTGATTACTGGCATAACGTCGAGCCGCTGCCGAACAGCTTCTGGACCGAAGCCGTCGACGTGGTCGGGCTGAAAAGCGCCGACGAGATTGGGCAACTGCTGCCCGCGCAGCGCGAGAATGTCGCCTATATCGGGCCGGTGGTGCATCGCGCCGCGCAGCTCGGCATCAGCGCCGACAACACTAACCCGAAAGCGGTGATCGATTTTCTTCACTACCACCGCAGCATTAAAACCGATTACGAGCTGGCCTGCATGCGCGAGGCGCAAAAGCTCGCTGTCGCTGGACACCGCGCCGCGAAAGAGGCCTTTTTCTCTGGCCTCAGCGAGTTCGATATCAATCAGGCCTACCTGACGGCGACTGGCCATCGCGATATCGACGTGCCCTACGGCAATATCGTCGCCCTTAACGAACATGCCGCCGTGCTGCATTACACCCGGCTTGATCACCTGCCGCCGGCGAAGCGTCACAGCTTCCTGATCGACGCGGGAGCGGAATACCTTGGCTACGCTGCCGATTTAACGCGCAGCTACGCAGCGCAGAAGGATTCGCTTTACGCCAGCCTGGTCGCGGCGATGAACAGCGAAGAGCTGGCGCTGATCGGCACGCTGAAAGCGGGCGTACGCTACACCGACTATCATCTGCAGATGCATCAGCGCATTGCGAAGCTGCTGCTAAAGTTCGACCTGGCGCAAGGCATCAGCGAAGAGGCGCTGGTGGCGGAGAACATCACCGGCCCCTTTATGCCGCACGGGCTGGGTCATCCGCTCGGATTGCAGGTTCATGACGTCGCAGGCTTTATGCAGGATGAAGCGGGTACCCATCTCGCGGCGCCGGCGCAGTACCCTTATCTGCGCTGCACGCGCGTGCTGGAGCCGGGCATGGTGCTGACCATCGAGCCAGGCTTCTATATCATCGAGTCGCTGCTGGCGCCGCTGCGTGAAGGTCGATTCAGCCAGTATCTTAACTGGCAGGCGATTGACGCGCTGAAGCCTTACGGCGGCATCCGCATTGAAGACAACGTGGTGGTGCATGCCAACCGCATTGAGAACATGACGCGCGATCTGCACCTTGCCTGATGGACGCTTACGATATTCCCGCTGATGCCGTCAGCATCAGCGAGGAGACGATTAAGAAAAGCCGCTTTATTACGCTGCTGGCCCATACCGACGGCGTAGAAGCGGCGCGCGCCTTTGTTCAGCAGGTGAAAAGCGAACATCCCGACGCGCGCCACCACTGCTGGGCCTGGGTCGCGGGCGCGCCGCACGATTCGCAGCAGCTGGGCTTCTCCGATGACGGCGAACCCTCCGGCACGGCGGGAAAACCGATGCTGGCGCAGCTGATGGGCGCGGATATCGGCGAGATCACCGCGGTGGTGGTGCGTTACTATGGCGGCATCATGCTCGGCACCGGTGGGCTGGTAAAAGCCTACGGTGGCGGCGTACAGCAAGGACTCAGGCAGCTGGCGCGCACGCGCAAAGTGCCGATGAAGCGCTATGCGCTAAAGTGCGACTATGCTCAACTCGGCGATATCGAACGTCTGCTGGGCAGGTTCGACGGCCGCATCGATGAGATTGTCTACCTTGACCACATCGCGCTGACGCTGGCGCTGCCCTATGCGCATATCGAGGCGTTCAAACAAACGCTTTCTGACTTTAGCCGGGGCGCGCTGAGCCTCGACCCGTTAACACCCTGACAACTCTTTTCTAAGGAACGGCTGAATGCATTTTCGCGCCATTACTCGCATTGTCGGTCTGCTGGTAATCCTCTTTTCCGTCACCATGATTGTGCCGGGACTGGTGGCTTTGATTTATCGCGACGGCGCCGGGCGCGCGTTTAGCCAGACCTTTTTGATGGCGCTGGCGATCGGCTCGCTGCTGTGGTGGCCGAACCGCAAACAGCGCACCGAGCTGAAGCCGCGCGAAGGCTTCCTGATCGTCGTGCTGTTCTGGACGGTGCTCGGCAGCGTGGGGGCGATGCCTTTTATCTTCGCCGAGCAGCCGCATCTCTCCGTAACCGACGCGTTCTTTGAATCTTTTTCCGGCCTGACCACTACCGGCGCAACTACGCTGGTGGGGCTCGACAGCATGCCGAAAGCCATTCTCTTTTACCGGCAAATGCTGCAATGGCTGGGCGGGATGGGAATCATTGTGCTGGCGGTGGCAATTCTCCCTATTCTGGGCGTCGGCGGCATGCAGCTCTACCGCGCGGAAATGCCGGGACCGCTAAAAGACAATAAGATGCGCCCGCGAATTGCGGAAACCGCCAAAACGCTGTGGCTGATCTATGTGCTGCTGACGGTCGCCTGCGCGGTGGCGCTCTGGCTGGCGGGCATGCCGCTGTTCGATGCGATAGGGCACAGTTTCTCTACTATTGCCATCGGCGGATTTTCAACGCACGACGCCAGCATCGGCTATTTCAACAGCGGCACCATCAATACCATTGTCGCTGTCTTTCTGCTGATCTCCGGCTGTAACTACGGCCTGCACTTCTCGCTGCTCAGCAATCGCAACCTGCGCGTCTACTGGCGCGACCCAGAATTTCGCACCTTTATTGGCGTGCAGCTGACGCTGGTGGTCATCTGTACGCTGGTGCTCTGGTTTCATAACGTATACGCCAGCGGCTGGCAAACGCTTAATCAGGCCTTCTTCCAGGTCGTTTCGATGGCGACTACGGCAGGATTCACTACCGACAGCATTGCGCGCTGGCCGCTGTTCCTGCCTGTGCTGCTGCTCTGTTCTGCTTTTATCGGCGGCATGGCGGGATCGACCGGCGGGGGGCTGAAGGTGATCCGCATTCTGCTGCTCTGTAAGCAGGGCTCGCGCGAGCTGAAGCGTCTGGTGCACCCGAATGCGGTTTATACCATTAAGCTTGGCAATCGCGCGCTGCCGGAACGCATTCTGGAAGCGGTGTGGGGATTCTTCTCGGCCTATGCGCTGGTGTTTCTGGTCAGCATGCTGGCGATTATCGCCACCGGCGTCGATGACTTTTCCGCCTTTGCGGCGGTTGCGGCGACCCTGAACAACCTGGGACCCGGCCTGGGGGTAGTGGCGGATAACTTTACGTCAATGAATGATGTGGCGAAATGGATCCTGATCTCGACCATGCTGTTCGGGCGTCTTGAAGTCTTTACCTTATTAGTCCTCTTTACGCCGACCTTCTGGCGTGAATAAGCAAAACAGGAAGTCACGATGAAAGCGTTAATTCTCTTTTCCAGCCGCGACGGGCAAGCGCGCGAAATTGCCTCTTATATTGCTAATGAAATGAAAGCGCGGCAGGCGTGCGACGTCCTCAATATTTTGCATGCCGATTCGATTGACTGGGCGCAATACGATCGCGTGCTGATTGGTGCCTCAATTCGCTACGGCAATTTCCATCCGGCAGTGGCGAAATTCGTTAAGACACATCTGCGTGAATTGCAGATGCGCGTAAGCGGCTTTTTTTGCGTGAATCTGACCGCGCGCAAACCGGAGAAGCGCTCGCCGCAGACCAACACCTATACGCGTAAGTTCTTACAGCAGTCGCCGTGGCAGCCAGACTGCTGCGCAGTGTTCGCCGGCGCGCTGCGCTATCCGCGCTACCGCTGGTTCGACCGGGTGATGATCCAGCTGATTATGCGCATGACCGGCGGAGAAACGGATAAGACGAAAGAGGTGGAGTATACCGACTGGCATCAGGTGGGGCGCTTTGCGCAGGAATTCGCTCAATTGCCCGCCAAATCGGCGTGATTAACAGCGATCTGCTGAAAATTAATGCGAACGAGAATTTTTTTTAAATTAGCACTTGTCAGCCCGGAAGAAC